>NZ_KV841550.1:0-135670 GCF_001839505.1 Streptococcus sp. HMSC34B10
TTTTACCTGTCTACTTGACAGGGGGCATATCAAAATCAGCGTTTTTCTTATGTATTGATTCGTATTGAATGCTTACTTCACTTCTGTAAACACAACGTGTTTGCGAAGTTTTGGTGAGTATTTCTTCAATTGAAGACGGTCTGGAGTGTTACGTTTGTTTTTAGAAGTAAGGTACAAGCGTTCACCAGATTCTTTGTGTTCAAGTGTAATATTTACGCGCATGGTATCTCCCTTCTATTATTCAGCTGATGCAGCTTTAGCGATCTTACGTCCTTTGTAGTATCCTTTAAGGGATACGCGGTGAGAACGTGAGTAATCTCCAGTAGTTTCGTCAAAGTTTACAGATGGAGCTGTTACTTTGTAGTGTGTACGACGTTTGTTTTTCTTCGCTTTTGAAGTGCGACGTGCAGGTACTGCCATTTTGATTTCTCCTTTTAAGATATAAATTCAGTTAGGTTTGATTTTCATCAACTTTAATAGTATATCAAAACTTTTTTGTAAAGTAAAGTTACTTGACAAAAAAAGATTAAAAAATTTTCCTATCCAATCTTCAGGATGGGAAAATTGATTAAATATCAATCTCAAATGGTTCATCAATGGTTTCAGAGACATATTTTCCGTCTTTTTTCCGTTGCTTGACACATTCGGTGAGAAGATATTCGATTTGCCCGTTGACTGATCGGAAGTCATCCTCTGCCCATGATGCGAGTGCAGCATATAACTTATTCGAGAGTCGAAGGGGAATCTGCTTTTTTTTAGCTTCTGCCATTTCTAATAAAGGCTTCCTGTGTTGACAATTGGTTGTGCATCATGATTGCCACAGAGAACGACTAGGAGATTTGAAACCATGGCAGCTTTTCGTTCTTCATCTAGCTCGACCAACCCACCTTCATTGAGACGTTCCAGTGCCATTTCAACCATTCCTACAGCGCCATCAACAATCATCTTACGAGCATCGATAATGGCTGACGCTTGTTGACGTTGAAGCATGACGGCAGCAATTTCTGGTGCATAAGCTAAGTAAGTAATACGTGCTTCAAGAATTTCCAAGCCAGCATCCTCAACACGACTCTGAATTTCTTCACGAATACGCTTAGCTACAATCTCACTAGAACCACGGAGGCTTCCTTCATCGGCTTGCCCATCACCTGTAGTATCCACATTCGGAGACACATCGTAAGGATAGATGCGGACAATATTACGAAGGGCGCTATCACATTGCAATGAAAGGTATTCTTTGTAGTTATCCACATTGAAGACTGCTTTGGCTGTATCGACAACTCTCCACGTTACCGCGATTCCGATTTCAACAGGATTTCCCAGACAATCGTTAATCTTTTGACGAGAATTACTCAAGGTCATAACTTTGAGAGAAATGTTCTTCTTGCCAATTTCAATGCTTACATCATTGCCATTTGATGATTTCATCCCTGAAAAAGGAGATTTTGTACTAACATCACCACTTTGGCCAAGTCGAGTGTGGTTCGCAGGATTGATCGCTATACTGAAGGGATTGACAAAGTAAAAACCAGGTTCTTTAATGGTACCCGTATAGTTACCAAAGAGGGTCAAAACCAGAGCTTCCTGAGGTTTGACAACTTTTAAACCAACATGAGCAAGAACTGCAATTAAGCTTAATAAAAGTCCGAGAATAATTCCAAAAATGTTTTCTGAACTAGCACCAATGATAAATATAAGGAAACCAAGTACGAGTGCCAACTCAATGAGTATCAATGCTACTACACCATTTGGTTTTGAATTGATTAGTTTTTCAGTCATCA
Organism: Streptococcus sp. HMSC34B10; assembly: GCF_001839505.1. Taxonomy (NCBI): domain Bacteria; kingdom Bacillati; phylum Bacillota; class Bacilli; order Lactobacillales; family Streptococcaceae; genus Streptococcus; species Streptococcus sp. HMSC34B10. Next base: position 1,782 of record NZ_KV841550.1, read on the forward strand.
GACTGACCTCCTGTTTTTGATATCTAAATGATATCACTTTAATTTTAAATGTCAACAAAAATATGCAATTTTTTTAAAAAGATTTCAACGATTCAAATTGTCTGAAAATTCAAGAATTTTCTTCTGTTCATTGCTTTTAAATTGTGCTATAATAGTAAAAAACTGAAATGGGAGGGATACAATGACAGAATTAGATAAACGTCACCGCAGCAGTATCTATGACAGTATGGTCAAGTCACCAAACCGTGCTATGATGCGTGCAACTGGGATGACAGATAAAGATTTTGAAACACCAATCGTGGGAGTCATTTCAACTTGGGCAGAAAATACACCTTGTAATATTCACTTGCATGATTTTGGGAAACTAGCTAAAAAAGGGGTTAAAGCAGCTGGAGCATGGCCTGTCCAGTTTGGAACGATTACCGTTTCAGACGGGATTGCTATGGGGACTCCTGGTATGCGCTTTTCTCTAACATCTCGTGATATCATTGCGGACTCGATCGAAGCTGCTATGGGGGGTCACAACGTAGATGCCTTTGTAGCTATCGGTGGATGTGATAAAAATATGCCTGGCTCTTTGATTGCCATCGCCAATATGGATATACCAGCCATTTTCGCCTACGGTGGTACTATCGCCCCTGGAAAACTTAATGGTAAAGATATTGACTTGGTTTCTGTATTTGAAGGAATCGGAAAATGGAACCACGGTGATATGACAGCCGAAGAGGTTAAACAACTCGAATGTAATGCCTGCCCTGGCCCTGGTGGATGTGGTGGTATGTATACTGCCAATACTATGGCTACTGCTATTGAAGTTCTAGGTATGAGCTTACCTGGGTCTTCTTCTCACCCGGCCGAATCTGCTGAGAAGAAAGCAGATATCGAAGAAGCTGGTCGTGCGGTTGTCAAAATGCTCGAACTTGGCCTCAAACCATCAGATATCTTGACTCGCGAAGCCTTTGAAGATGCCATTACAGTTACCATGGCTCTCGGTGGTTCTACAAATGCTACCCTTCACTTGCTAGCCATTGCACATGCTGCAAACGTTGACTTGTCACTTGAGGACTTCAATACAATCCAAGAACGTGTGCCTCACTTGGCCGACTTGAAACCATCTGGTCAGTATGTCTTCCAAGACCTCTACGAAGTTGGTGGTGTGCCTGCGGTCATGAGGTACTTGCTCGCAAACGGATTCCTTCATGGAGACCGTATCACATGTACTGGTAAGACTGTGGCTGAAAACTTAGCTGACTTTGCAGACCTGACACCAGGACAAAAAGTCATCATGCCACTTGAAAATCCTAAACGTGCTGACGGTCCATTGATTATCCTTCACGGTAACCTTGCTCCTGACGGTGCGGTTGCCAAGGTATCAGGTGTTAAGGTTCGTCGCCACGTTGGTCCAGCCAAGGTCTTTGACTCAGAAGAAGCTGCTATTCAGGCAGTCTTATCCGATGAAATCGTTGATGGCGATGTTGTCGTTGTTCGTTTCGTTGGACCTAAGGGTGGTCCTGGTATGCCTGAGATGTTGTCACTTTCATCCATGATTGTTGGTAAAGGTCAAGGAGACAAGGTTGCCCTCTTGACAGATGGACGTTTCTCTGGTGGTACTTATGGTTTGGTTGTCGGACATATCGCTCCTGAAGCTCAGGATGGGGGACCGATTGCCTACCTCCGTACAGGTGACATCGTTACTGTTGACCAAGATACCAAAGAAATTTCAATGGCCGTATCCGAAGAAGAACTTGAAAAGCGTAAGGCAGAAACAACCTTGCCACCACTCTATAGCCGCGGTGTCCTCGGTAAATATGCCCATATCGTATCTTCTGCATCACGTGGTGCCGTTACAGACTTCTGGAATATGGAACAATCAGGGAAGAAATAGTCTTAGGATTTATTCTTTATTTGCATCAGGTAAATTGGAAACAAGATATTTTCCCTCATGTTAGCTAACAAACTAGTTGACAATACACAAAAAGGATGAAGTTCCTATGAGCTTCATCCTTTTTAATGTAATCATCAATATACTTTATGAAACAAAATAATTACTGAATCTCTTATTTCTCCATATAAAGACCAGTAAGAAAAGAGACGAAATCGAGATGAACATTCCCAAATGCAATCCTGGCGGAGTATAACTCCACACAATCTCGTGTTCCCCTTCTGTCAGTGAAACTCCCATAAAGAAGTCGAGTGCCTTTTTCGCTTCTTGCTTCTTGCCATCCACCGTTACGCTCCAACCCGAATGGTATGGAATCGTAAAGGTTGCAAAGGACTGTTCACTATTCGTAACAGTGACATGTGCCTTCACCATCGCATTGGAATACTCATCAACCGTAATATCATTAGCTTTTTTGTACTGCGTCAATGCATTTGCAAGAGTCGTGATATCAATCGAATAGAACTTGAAGTCACGAAGATCCCACTCTTTGACTTTTGCATTTTCGATTGCAAAATTAATCGTTTGGTCTAAGTTTCCATTTCCAATTATCCATAGTTGGTTTTCATGGAATCGGTTTTCGTATGGGTAACTAATCCCATTTAGCATCACTTGGGATTTAATCACAGAACCTGCTTGGCGTTCTGGAATTTGAACAAAATACAATTTGTTTGGTTGTGGATTGAACTTCCATTCAATCTTAGCCGGTTCATTTTCATTGGTCAGCGTGTATTTATCCTGCCCCTTCGTTAAATTCGTCGTCACAGGTTCTCCCACGCCTGCTTCAGTCAGCGCATTTGCTCCAGAGAGTCCAATCACTTGCAATAGCTGGTTCACATTTGCGGCAGGTTGATTTTTTTCAAAAGAGATAGTTGTCGCTGTATTCTCATTGGTTAAATAACCAAGAGAAAACGCATATGGATTGTGATATATTGTAAAATTCTTTAGCGTTCCTTCTTTGGCATACATGCCGCGTACATCCGCAAAGACACGCTTTTCGTCACCATCCATCATAAAGTGTGATACACCGAAAAACGAATCCAAAATCACGTTGCGGTCGCTATAGTTCGCCACTGATTGAGAGGTTGGAAGTCCTAGATGGCTCATCTCTTCAATCAGAGAATATTCTAGACTCGATGTAAAGTGCGAAGCACCATTATAGCCAAATGCAATTGGGAAGTTCGCGTGCGACAACCCTTTATGCATTTCCATTCGTGTAAATGTCTTCGAATTGCTATATCCTTCTTGGGCAAAAGTTTTCGCAAACTCCATTTGTTCCGTTAATCCAGAATTACCGATGAAAAAAGGAACTCGTCTAAATCCAACGAAGGCACTAATCATCAACTCGGCTATCACCATCCCCGTTGCTAATTGTAATCTACGAATTCTCTTCACTCTTCTGAAGAAGAATGCTATTAAGATGATTGTCCAAATAACAAAAGCGAGTATTTTCTGTGAGGTCTCTACAAATTGCAGATTTCTTAGAGTCGATAACACTAGAATAGAACCAAAGCCAAAGATGGACACTAGAAACTCATTCAAGCGGAACTCATCTTTCCACTGCATGAGACTTTCTGAAGCTAACACCAGCATAAAACTATTGGCTACCCATGAATTTCTGAAATAGAAGCCGACAGGACGTTGCCCCATATGCCAAATTTGATCAAACCCTTGAATCGAAAATGAGAGCAGCAAGACAAGCAACACGATGGTCGCTGCTAATTTCTTACGAAGTGTAATCTCCCTTTTAGCAAAGAATGTACAGCATCCAAAGAGTCCTAAACCACCGATAAAGAGTTGCGGTAACGCCTTAGAATCGCCCCACTCTTTTTCACCAAAGGATCCCAAGATAAATTTCTGAGGCATGGCCACTAAATCATTCACTGGATTCCACGACCAAGCAAAGGTACTCCCTGCACTTGCTTTGCTCTCTAACAAAGCGCTAAAAACAGGTAATAGCCAAAACGCTGCAAGACCTACGCCTATGAGCGCAAACAATGCGACTTTCCCTAATTTTAGCATTGTCTCTTTCAAAGAAATATTCTTCGAAAAGAGCACATAAAATGTATAGAGTGCCACAAAAAGACACATCATATACCCTGTATAAAAATCCGTGATCAAACTGATGGCAAGGAACAATGGTAATTTCACCGACCGTTTCCCACTCGCTATTTCTTCAATTCCCAAAAGAATAAACGGAATATACACTAGATTATCTAAGAAATTTGGATTGAACTGTTGCGATACAACAAACCCACTAAGCGCGTAGGATGAAGCTAACCCTAACGATAACCAGTAGTGTTTTGATACGCCTTGGAATTTCTTTTCAAGGAAATATCCAAAGACGACTCCCATAACCCCAGCACGTAGAAGCGGAATCACGTAGCTGAGAACTTGAAAACTTGAAATCGGGAATATTACATATAAAAACGTGAATGGGCTTAAACTATTAAATCCCCAAACACTTGGCATAGCTCCTCCAAGCGATTTCTCGAAGGACCAAAATAGACCGCTAAAATCTCCACTCCAAAATAGTTTATGTAATCCGATATAAAGCGGAAAATATTGAGAAAGGAAGTCTCCGCTATGAATCGAATTTTGCGAAAAAGGGGTCAGTCCTATAAATAGGAAGACCCCCAACATCACCACGAATGGAATGCAGAATAGCGAACTATATTTTAATTTCATTTTTGAAATTATCATTATAGTCTACTCCTATTAAATTCTTTTTTTATAAATAGCAAATCCATAAATTAGAATTGATACTATAGAAATCATCATTCCAGATGTGAAGCCCTCTGGTAAATAACTCATTTCAATTGTATGCTGACCTGGAGTTATTTTAAAAGCCATCAAGCTATCCCAAACTTTTCGAGTTTTTACCACTTGACCATCCACCTTAACAGTCCAGCCTTTTTCATACGGAATACTTGTCATCATCCAGGTACTATCATCCGTTATATTAACCGTTCCTTGAATATGGCTCTCATCCCAATGCGTTAATTGGATTCCTTGTTTTGCGCGTTCGTTAATAATACGATTTGCTAATCCACTATTAGAACGAACAAGTCTTAGGCCTGATAAATCGTATTCATCGTCTGATGAAATGGAAATTGTTAGGTCAACAGGTTTCCCAGCTGAGTTATGAGCTAGTTGAACTAATTGAGTTTGTTGGAATTTATCTTGGAACTCATAATTATTACCATTCAACAATACGCGTACGTTATTTTTATCTGTGTGAGATAATTGAGGTGGCAAGGATACCCAGTAATCCTCTGATGATTGAGGTACTAAGTGAAATGTGATTGTTCCTGGTTTAGAGTTATCAAGCCTCTTATAAAGCTCTGGTCTGTCAGATTTAGGAGTAACAAGATTATCTGTTTTTAACTCGTTAGCCGCTAAAGCTGTTAGGTATAGTTCCTCTGTATTCCCCATTGCTCCAACAATCTTATTGTGATTTTGTATAGGTTGACTATTTTCTAATTTTACACCTAGGGTTGCCTCATTAACTCCATAAGCAATTGGTAAAATAGCTCCACTTTCGTAGGTTAGCGTTCTTGTTGCTTCGTAAACAGGATCTTTTGAGGTAATATCCTTACGTGTAACCATATTACCAAATACATACATCTTTGAGGTATCCGGATACTCATTGGTATACACTGGTTTTGGGGCAACTAAGTATTTGACTGAGAATAACGCATCTTGGAACGGTGTCCCTTGATAATACGTCGTTGCATTAATCCCATTATTACCTAAACGATCAAATAAATCACGTGTACTATTCTCCAAATTGGAACTAAAGATAGATAATCCAGGATAATCCACCATAAATGGGTCATTCTTACTTAAGTTGAATGTCTTATTAATTCTGTAAAAATCACTATGGTTCGGTCTAATTGGATCAATGGCTTCCTTTAATTGTCTAACAGCATCGTGATACTTATAGGCATCTGTATACCCGACTCGTGATTGAACAAGTGCTGCATTAGCTGTTAACTCAACAACAGTCAAAGCTGCCAGGATTAACCAAGTATATTTCACTTTCACTTTCGGGTAGAACAATGTTGCAAGTAAAGCCGCAAAAATCAAAATTGTAGCAAGACGTTGCCAGATTGTCAAGAAAGAATGCTGTTGAAATTGGACAATGGAAAATATAGCTGCTCCACAGATAAGCAAGTAGATAGCTTCTCTTTTAGTGAATTTGTCTACCTCTCGTAAACTTAAGTAGGCCAAATAGACTAGGAAGAAAGCAATAATCCATGAAAAACGATAAAAAAATCCTGCGGGGTTTTGTCCCATATGCCATAACTTGCTTGTAAATTCATGGGAACATGAAATGAGAAAAACAACAAGGACAAAGCTAGCTGCTATTTTCCCCCATTTTGAAATCTTACTAGAAACAAAATAGTAGAGTGTCCCAAGCAATCCAAAACTTGCTACATATATATTTGGTAAGTTAGGTCCTGCTGGCCAAGAAGTATTATCAAAAGCTCCTAAGAAAAGTTTAGACAGGATTTCAAACGGATTAATCTGTAACTTCCAATCAAAGGTAAGTGAATTCTGTAGACCACCTTTTGTTGAGACCAAACTAATTAAGATTGGAAGTAATACTCCTGATACTATCCCAACTGCTAGTATAGAGAAAGCAGCCAATTTCAACAATCTTGTTAGAATAACTTTCTTATTTCGGAAGTTCTCTGATCGAATAATATAAAACAGAGCATAAATGACTACAAAAATGCAGGTCATATAACCCATATAGAATTGAACAAAAAGCGACAAGGCAAGCATGCCAATGTAGCCTTTTGGAGATTTGTTATCTAATACTTGTTCAACTCCAATTAAAACTAATGGAAGCATGATCATTCCATCATAGAAAATTGGGTTCATTTGATAACTAACATTAAAGCCATTAAGTGCATATATGGTGGCCACAATTGGGACCAAATAAGCTTTACTCTTTAATCCGTCATAACGCTTAATAAGGAAATGCGCCATGGTTAACCCCATAGCTCCATAACGTAAGGCGATAATGATAGGAACCACCCATTGGAAGTTTTCCTCAGGAAATAGAAGAAATAAGAAGTTAAACGGGCTCAACAAGTTGAAGCCCCAAATCCCCAACATTCCACCACCAATGGATTTAGAGAAGGAATAGAAGAAACTACTCCAGTCTCCATTTAAGAATAAGTGCTTGAAATAAGCATAAAGCCCAATATACTGTGCATTGAAGTCAACTGCCATTAGTGACTTTGTGCCGAAGGGAAAGAAGCCATCAATAGCCCAAGCCACAATCATTATGACTATAGGCGCAATAAAACTTGCCAGATAGACTTTTTTCTTAAGCGTCATGTTGCTCTCCTTTTACCGTCATATTTGTTTCATCTACCAAATAATGCGGACGTTTCTTCACTTCGTAGTAAATCTTACCAATATATTCTCCAAGCACACCGATTGAAATGAGTTGAATTCCCCCAAAAAGCACAACAGAAAAAATCGTTGTAAAGTAACCGCTAACCAGTGATTCTGGAGCTACGAAATATTGAATAAAGGTCCAAAAAATGTAAGCTAATGATATCAGCAAGCAGAACAATCCAAAGTCTATACACATACGAAGAGGTTTATCATTAAATGATAAAATCCCTTGAATTGCATAGTTCAATGAGAATTTTAGTGAGTATTTTGTTTCTCCAACTGTACGCACTTGGTTCTCATATTCGATTACTTTTTCTTTAAAACCAATCCAAGCAAAAATTCCCTTAGAAAATCGATTGTATTCTTGCAATGACAAAATAGCGCGAACGGCTTTTCGACTGAATAGACGGAATTCAGATACGCCATCCATCAATTCAATATCCATCATCTTATTAGCAAGTTTATAAAAATGTTTAGCTAAAAAAGTACGATGAGGTTTTTCACCAGTACGAGTACGACGAGCACTTACGACATCATAACCTTGTTCATATGCTTCAATCATTTGTGGAAGAAGTGCAGGTGGATGTTGTAGGTCCCCATCCATTAAGATTACTGCTTCCCCTGTTGCATATTCAAGACCCGCAATAGTTCCAGCTTCTTTCCCAAAGTTTCTGCTGAAACTAATATATTTAACGCGTGAATCCCCATCTGCGATTGTAAGCATCTTCTCAAAAGTACGGTCCTTACTACCGTCATTAATGAAAATAATTTCAAATTCCGCTTTAGTGATTTTGTTGATTTCTTCTGCTAACGCATCATACATTTTTTGAATCATGTTTTCTTCGTTATAAAACGGAATGACTACTGATAATTTCATCTCTATCCTTCCCTATTCTTTTTATTATGTTCACATCTATTATCATAACATTTTTTTATTTATTTGTATTCTAAATAAATAAAAAAAATGAATAATCCAAAGCTTTTTCAAACCTTGCCCATCATTCATACTTTTTTATCTTTTTTTATCGTGGAGGCAGTCCTAGTGCTATCCGTCCATAACGACTAATACGTGTTATCTTCCAGGCAGGAGACCAGGTAACCTCAACCTTGACATCCTTAATTCCGTCGATTTGTTTTAAACCTGCCACAATCTCAATAGGCAAACTTTCTGCACAGCTACAAGCGGTATCGGTGAAGGTCATGACAATTGTACAAAGTCCAGCCTCATCTATATGAATCTCATAAATCAATCCAAGATTATAGACATCTAGTTCTACATCTGTATCATAAACTTTTTCGAGTTTCTCAATGATTTGGTCTTCCAATGCTAAAGCACGGTCATTAATCTTGATGTCTTCCCTCACTGCATTCCCTCCAATTTTCGACTGCACTTATTTTCTCATAATTCTGACAATTTGGCAAGCTTTTCCTAACTATGCTTAAAGAAAAAAGTAGAGATGTAATCTCTACTTTTCATGAATTATTTTGACTTAACAGGCTTATCTGTGAGAGATTTAATAGCAGTATCAATGGTTTCTGCGTAAAGTTTAGCTCCTTCATCCTGCTTGGCCGTATCACTACCGAAGTGAACCTGATCTGTTCCTTTCCAAATTTCTGGATGATCCTTGGACACTTGGTTCCAATCTGCAAGTGCAATATAAGGGTATTTTTGTGCTAATTCACGCGCATAGGTCGCATACTGTTCTACATAAGCTTGAGTCTCCTGGTTTTTGTCTCCTTCGTACGGAGTTACTAGGACAAGCTGATGACCCTTAGGTAGATTTGTTATCAATAAATCAAGATCGGCCTTAGAATTTTCAGGATTATTAACACCTGTTGCAATAACTACAATCTTAGGCAAGGCCTTATTCTGACTGTAATTTAGCATCAATGCATTTGCTTGTTTGGTATTTCGACTGACTTGACCATCAATCTGCGCACTTGGCAAAAGTTCTTTCAGTGCAGCTGAAGCACGCAAAGTCACAGAGTCTCCGATAATAGATACACCATCAGCAATATTATAGCGACTGGCTTCTGCTTGATCCGCCATGGTTTTCGTTCGAGTGATATTCGTTTGAGCTTGATGGAGGCCATTTACCGTCAAATCTGTTTCAAAAGCACCAACTTGGGGAGCTATCAGGATTACAACCAGAGTCATCAAGCTAAGAACTCCAACACTACTAGCAAAGATTGGTTTGATATGCGGAATTCCCTTTGCTTCTTGCAAAAGTTTACCAGATTTCCCTGCAATCAAAGGTTCAATCACATAGAAAGAAAGGCTTGCAAAGAGATAAGAGAAGATGATCGTTAAAATCACTGCTAGGAGATTGCCCATCAACTGGGAAAAAATAATATAAAACGGCCAGTGAAAAAGATAAACAGCATAGCTGGTATCCGCTAAGAAGCTGATTGCCTTTGGTTCTTCGATTGTAGGTGTTTTTTCATGCAAGAGGCGTGCTGCAACAATCATCAGAAGTGCAGCTAAACTTGCCAACAAGAAACCAAATAAATAGGCAAAGAGATAATTGAATTTAACAAAGAAGGTCAGTAAGAGCAAGACTCCTAGTCCAGCTGAAAAGACTAATAAGGTCTGTTTAAAGTCCAAGGTTTGATTCAAACGTTTAAGAAGAGGCGTTACATGGCGAACACCTACTAGGGTCGCAAGCACACTACCTAAGAAGAAGGGATACACATGAGTAAAACTTGAAAAATATACTGTTGAGTATGAACTTACAATAAAGCTACCAATAAACATAGATAGAAAGCTAATCATAAAGGTCGCTGAGGAAAGTAGGAAAATCATTCCTCGTAGTTGTCCACTTGCTTTTACTCGCTTGGACAAGAACCAGACTGCCAAGCCCCACAAAATATAATAATGAACTTCAACAGCTAAACTCCAGTTGTGAACAAAGAGGTGGGGAATAAACTGAGATTCATAACTACCTCCTGTCAACATCTCATAGAAGTTTGTCATAAATCCAAGAACACCAGCAATTTGGCCACCAATTCCTGCAACATAATCCTGACGAACCAAGAAAGTAAATGGCATGACGAGAAGTACCATCAAAACAACCGGAGGAAAGATCCGATAGAACCGTCTCCTGAAAAATCCTAAGATATCAATTTTCCCTTTTTGTCCAAATTCTTCTAATAAAAGTGAAGTAATTAGAAAACCTGAGAAGGTAAAGAAGACGTCAACCCCAAAGAAACCTCCTGGGAAAATCGTCTGAAAGAAATGGTACAAGAGTACCAAAAACAAACCTGTAATCCTAATCAAGGAAAACCATTTAATACGCATACGAGTTTATTCTCCGTTCATTAGATTGGCAAAAAACCATCTAACTTTCGTTCTATAATACCTTTATTTTATCAAAAAAAACAGAAAAATCCTAAGAGAAAACTTAGGATTTTACGCTTATAGCACTCTCGATTTAAAAATTACGTCCTGACTGATTGTACCCATACTTCTCAATGAAATGTTCACGGAATTCCAAGAGATTGTCATCCATAATAGCCTGACGAACCTGCTTCATCAGATTGAGCAAGAAGTAGAGATTATGGTAACTTGTCAAGCGGATACCAAAGGTTTCATCTGCCTTGAGCAAGTGACGAAGGTAGGCACGGGTATAGTTCTTACATGTGTAGCAATCACACTCTGGATCAAGTGGGGTGAAATCCTCAGCGAACTGGGCATTCTTGACAACCAAGCGGCCCTGACTGGTCATACAAGTACCGTTACGAGCGATACGAGTTGGCAAGACACAGTCAAACATATCGACCCCACGAATAACCCCATCAATCAAGCTATCCGGTGCTCCTACTCCCATCAAATAACGAGGTTTGTTTTCAGGAAGGAGTTGGGTAGTAAAGTCCAAAACTGCGTTCATCTCTTCGTGGCTCTCTCCTACTGCTAAACCACCAATCGAATAGCCCGGGAAGTCCATACTAACAAGATCCTGAGCCGATTGACGACGAAGATCTTCAAATCCTGCACCTTGTACAATCCCAAACAAACCTTGGTCATGTGGACGACGGTGAGCATTTAACCCACGCTCAGCCCAACGACTGGTACGTTCGATTGACTTCTTCACGTAATCATAAGGTTGGTAAAATTGAGGACACTCGTCAAAGGACATCATGATATCTGAGCCTAGATTGTTTTGGATAGAGATGGCTTTTTCAGGTGAAAGGAACATCTTAGAACCGTTGAGGTGGTTCTTGAAGGTTACGCCTTCTTCGGTGATATTACGGCTATCTGCTAGAGAGTAAACTTGGAAGCCACCGCTATCTGTCAAGATTGGTTGGTCCCATTTCATAAACTTATGAAGTCCACCAGCGCGGGCAATAAGTTCATCACCTGGGCGAAGCCACAAGTGATAGGTATTGGATAGGATAATCCCTGAACCCATCTCTTTCAATTCTTCTGGCGACTGAGTCTTGACCGTTGCCTGAGTCCCTACTGGCATAAACATAGGCGTTGGGAAGGTACCATGGGGTGTGATAATCTCACCCAAACGAGCCCCTGTATGTTTTTCTTTTTTAATCAAGCGGTATTTGATTGGCGAATCTGACATTTTTTACCTCCGAAGCTGGGAAAGACAGTCCCAGTTCTTACTTTGTGCCCAAGGGCATACTGTATGATTCTATCAAAAAAAACAGGAACTGTCACGAACTATGGTATAATGAAAGAATGAAGTACCCAAAAATTAATTTAAAAGAAGTTCGCCAGCAGGCTAGACAATTTCAAGCTGAACACCCTCGTTTACTGCTTGTCTTTTTATTGCCAAGTATTCTTTTGATTCTATCTAGCTTTATCAGACCTTTATCCCTACTTGATGAGAGAATTCTTGATCAGTCCTTCTTGAGTTTTCTAGGAACTACGATTCAGTCCGCTCTCTTTCCGATTGCAGTTGGATTTACAAGCTCCATTATTCTAGCCGGCGCTCTCTATACTACGATTAATCTTTTTAGAATTTCCGAGATGGATCTTTCCTTTAAAGATAGCCTGTCCTTACTTGATAATCGCTTCTTTACCCAGACTTTTCTGACTCTCTTGCTTAAGCGTTTCTATCTCTTTTTATGGAGCATTCCTAATCTTTTTGGGGTTTACTTGCTCTTTTATAGCAGTGCAATGGCTCGTAAATTTGTGGAACTTCATCCCGAATTTCCATCTGTCGACGTGACAAATCCAGATATCGAACACTTCCTGCTCACTTTTGCACTCTACTTTTTTGGGAGTGTCCTTGTAATGATTTTGGGAACCATTATTTATCTGCCACAATATTATGCCTATTCCCAAGTTGAACTACTTCTATGTGACACCCTTGCAATCGGAATTGCCAAACCGAGCCACGTGCTACATACCAGCCGCTTTCTCATGAAAGGCTATAAGTTTCAACGATTTGTCCTTGATTTACAGTTGCTTCCTTGGTATATCCTTATCTGGATTAGCTTTGGAATTGCAAGCATCTCTACTTTCCCTTTTATCTATAGTAGCCAAATTTTCTTCTATCAAAGACTCCTTGAAATTAAGCGCAAAAAAGTTTAAGATCAGTTATTAAAAACCAGCACCTTCATAGAAAGTGCTGGTTGTTTTTATTTTAATAAAGATAAACTATTTCTGTTAGGCAGGTTCACATCATTAGCCTACCAAATTAGCTCGAGTAGATTTTTTTCTTTATTGACAACAGTTTCGATATCATACCCTGCAAAGATTTCCACTTTATCTTCATAATCCGAGCGTTCGATACACAAAAAAGAAGTTGGGAACTGAACCAGTTTCCAACTTCTCATGAATTTTTAGTTCATTGATACGTGAACGTGGTCATAGTGGTTTTCTGTGACGCTACCACGATCTGGCATCGGATTCCATGTGTAGGCTGGTCCGTATTTGCTATCAAATGGTGCGTAGAAACGTTGTTTCCAGATGATATAGCTGATACCACGGCTAGCCATGTTTTGGATAGCATAATCCGCAATTTGATCACCGAGAGCTGAACTTACTGGAACCATAAAGTCAATGGCAAGACCTTTTCCGTGGTCTCCACTATCTCCAGGACGGTATCCACTAAATGATGTGATACCAAACAAGTTAGCTACTTCTTCTTTAAAGGCGGCTGTTTGTGGTTGGAGACCTGCATTTTCTGATTTTGAAGCTGCAATACTTGCATAATCAGGTGCTGCTGGTGCTGTATAAGTTGTCGATGCACCTTGGCTTGGTTCAGCTTGATAAGTTGCTGGAGCTGATTGGGGCTCTGGTGCAACTTCTGCAACAGGCGCTTCTGTTGCATTTACCTCTGCTACTGTCGTAGTTGTTTCTTCCGCTACAGGTGCTTCTGTTACTGGTGCAGTAGTTTCTGTTACAGCTTCCGTTGTCGCCTCTGCTACTGGTGCTACAGCTGGTGTTGCAACCTCAGTAGTTGCTTCTACTGCTGGTTCCCCTGTAGATACTGTAGTTTCTGCTACGACTTCCTCGGCAACTTGTGAATCTGTTGTTTCAACTGGTTGTGATAAATCTTCAACTTGTACAGTTTGGTCATTAATAATGACTTGGTTGTTTGTCAAATCTGCTGTTGCAGTTGCTACGTCAGAACCTACTTCTTGAGGTGTATAAACCTCAACCTCTGTTACTTCTTCATTTTCGTTAACAGTTGTAGTCAGTACAGTTTCTGGGAAAATCAAGTCAATATTCGTAATCTTGTTCAAGTTAGCAAGGACATTTACGTCTACTCCCAAAGCCTCTGCAATCGTACTTAAAGTATCTCCATACTTGATGGTATAACTTGTTTTATTTTCGCTTTTAGAAATATCATTTTGAATTTGTTCAACGGAACGTGGAGACCACGCTACTTCTTTTGCTTGAGTTGCCAAAGTAGGGGCAAGCGATAGCGCTACTGTTGATGCTAAAATAATTCGTTTCTTCATACTATTCAAACTCCTTTTCAAATGTAGTACCTGTCTATCATAACATAAAGAAAAAAGAAAAAAAGCCCTTTGTGGGCTATTTAATAAAACTGTCTACACTCTGTAATAAACCATATGAATTGAAACAGTTTGTATGAATTTTGTCACAAATCTGACATATTCCCTTTCATGAAACTTTCAAAAAACTAGAGAGGAAATATCCTCTAACTGAGAGATTTGACGATTGCAAACAGCTGAACTTTCAAGGAAATTGATACTCTGAATGCCACTATTCTGAGCAAATTCGATATCCAAAGTTCTATCTCCTATATAATAGGTCTCTTCAGGATCTAAATCATACTTCTCTAGTAAATAAACGGCAGCCTCTGGGTCTGGTTTTCTTGCAAAACCACTTTGATTGGTCAAAATTTCTGTAAAATACTGGAGCAAGTCCAAATCACCCAAAATTGCGAAAGCATTCTCCCCCTTATGCGTGTATACAAACTGCTGAATGCCTGCCTTATGCGCCCAAGCTAAGATTTCACGCGCACCGGGCATCAAAACAACCTGGGCATTCTTCTCTGCCAAACTTTGTGCCCGAGCTTGATTCAGTTCAGTCAAATCTAGATTTTTCTCCTCTGCCACTTCTTGCAGTAAGTCTTGAACTGAATACTTTAAAATATAAGAACGAACTTTCTCCTTATCATAGGGAATTTTAAACTGAGAAAACGTCTCTTCGAGACCAGCTAAAATAGCCTCATAAGAATCCAATAATGTCCCGTCCAAATCCCAAATAAATGCTCTTTTTTTCATTTTTTTATCCTTTCAATGTCATATAAGATTTGTAACGATAGCGTAGGAACATCCAACGAAAACCATTATCCAAAAGCGTCCCTGCCCAGATCCCAGGCAAACCCCAACCAAGAACAATTCCCATCAAGTAACCAGTTCCTATCCGAATACACCACATCCCGATACTTGTCGCATAAAAAGGGAGTCGAGCATTTCCCAAACCCTGCCAGACAGCTGTATAAATGACTGTTCCCGTCGTCATGGGAGTTCCTAGTAGTGAGAACAGCGTCACTAAAACACTGGCTTTGATAGCCACAGGATCGCTGGTGTAGAGGTAGCTTAGTGGTGTCCCAAGAGCATAGATCGTAAGCGTTAAGGGCAACATGAGAAAGAGGGATAGCCAAAAAGTTTGCTTACTGAGCTTGTCTACCTTTGCCCAATCATCCTCCCCAACAGCTCGAGCCACTTGCATAACTGTTGCCGTAGCGACACCAAAGGCAGGCATATAGTTAAACTGCGTCAAGACTTCACCGATAGCATTTCCAGCGACGGCCTCAGTTCCGAAAGAAACAACCAAGGCAATAATAACCACATCTCCGGCTCGCATCATAAGACGCTCTCCCGCTGCTGGCAAAGCCAGGGTTAGCAAGTCTTTGTCCAGTCCAAACCTTGGTCTTGTAAATGGAAGTTTTAATTGTGACCATAAAATCACAACCCCGACCAAACGAGATAGAATGGTTCCCCAAGCTACTCCAGCTATCCCCATATCAAGGATAAAAATGGCAACACTTGAAAAAAGAATATTTAAGGCATTGGATAAGAGGCTCACATAGAGAGGGAGGCGAGGATTATGAGTGGCGCGAATCAAGGCACCCAGACTAGTCATCAACCCCAGTAGAAGGATGGTACCGCCAACTAAAGCAAGGTATAGTCCACCACTCTCAGCTACAGCTTCTTCTGTGCCTAAAAGGCCAATCATCTCTTGGCCCGCAATGATGGACAAGGCTCCTAAAACTAAACTTAGCAGCAGAGTAATCTTGAGCGCTTCTGTCACATGGTAGGCTAGTTTAGACTGATCTTTCTGTCCCAAACTTTTTGAAATGGCGCTGGAAATCGCAGCTCCCAAGGCAATAAAAATTGCCTGGTAAATGGTGATAATATTGCCTGCTACCGATACACCCGAAATGGCTATCAAACCTAGATGTGCCACCAGATAGCTGTCCACCATCCCCATGAGCATCTGCAATAAATTTTCACCCATGGCTGGCAGGGCTATGTTGAGAATGCCTTTATTTTTCTTAAACAATCCTTCCTCCTGATGAAAAGAAACTCAGTTAGTTTCCCAACCGAGTTTACTTCCTCTGCTTTAAAGTCCTAGATAAGATTCTACTGCAGCCTGCATCTCTGTTGCTGCAACAGTTGTCTTGTGACGAACTGGAGTTGTTTCGAGGCCATCAACTGCAGGTGGCACTGCTACTCCTGAAATTTCATGTAGTTGAGCCAAGGCTTCAAAATCGCTAAGACCTGAGTTTCCAGTTACAGCTTCTACTGCAACTACTGGGAATTTATAAGGACTAGCCGTTGAAGCAATCACGGTCTTAGTCACATCGCCTGTCGCTGCTTGGTATTTTTTATATACGGCTGAAGCAACTGCTGTATGAGGGTCCTCAATATAAGTATCTACTTCATAAACACGCTTGATTTCTGCTGCTGTTTCTGCTTCAGTCGCATACTCAGCTGCAAAAAGGTCAAGAATCTCTGCATCAAAATCTGTCAATTCATACTGACCTTGGTTATTCAAAGCATTCATGAGTTCAGCTGTCTTAACCGCATCATTTCCCAAAAGGTGGAAAATCAAACGTTCTAAGTTTGAAGAGACCAAAATATCCATAGATGGGCTAGTGGTGACCTTAAACTCACGCTTCTTGTCGTAAACATGAGTTTTAAAGAAGTCTGTCAAGACATTGTTGTCATTTGAAGCGCAGATAAACTTGCCAACTGGTAAGCCGATTTGCTTAGCATAAAAGGCAGCCAAGATATTTCCGAAGTTTCCTGTCGGTACGGTGAAGTTAACCTTTTCACCAGCCACAATCTCACCAGACTTGACCAACTGAGCGTAGGCATAAACATAATAGACAATTTGTGGTACCAAACGGCCAATATTCATAGAGTTGGCTGATGAGAACTGCAGCTTGTTAGCTGCTAATTTTTCACGAAGAGCCACATCGTTGAACATATGCTTCACGTTGGTTTGGGCATCATCAAAGTTTCCATCGATGGCGATGACATGAGTATTATCACCAGTCTGAGTGGTCATTTGCAATTCTTGCACCTTGCTGACACCGTCTTTTGGATAAAAGACGATAATTTCAGTACCTGGTACATCTGCAAAGCCTGCCATGGCAGCTTTTCCAGTGTCTCCAGATGTTGCTGTCAAGATGACAATCTTGTTTTCCAAGCCATGTTTCTTAGCAGCTGTTGTCATAAAGTATGGCAAGATAGACAAGGCCATGTCTTTAAAGGCAATGGTTGAACCATGGAAGAGTTCCAAGTTGTATTGGCCATCAAGTTTGACTAGAGGAGCAATAACTGGTGTATCAAACTTGCTGTCATAGGCATTGTTGATACAGTAGTCCAACTCTTCTGCTGTAAAATCATCCAAGAAGGCTGATAAGACAAGCTTGGCCACTTCTTGGTAAGAAGCGTCTTTTAATGTGTCAAAATCCAAATCTACCTTTGGATAACTAACCGGAGTAAACAAACCTCCATCTGTTGCCAAACCTTGCAAAATTGCTTGACTGGCTGTTACGGTATTTTTCGCATCACGCGTCGATTGATAAACTAATGTCATAAATCTCTATCCTTTATCTATAGTCTCATCCATTATAACATGATTTTTCAGAAAATTCTCCCTTTATAAGAAAATTATAGAGTCAATTCTTCTTTTAAAGACTTTAAATAAGTCATTTCTCTCTGACCTCTCATCTCAAGCCCTTGCTCTGCTATAGCCAGCAAGTCTTTGGAGAACTGGACAACACCAGCTTTTTCCTCATCTGTGAGTTGTTTCTTAGAAAACTGGCGTCTCAAAGACTTGTAGTCACAGCCAAAGTTCTCAAAGAAAGGAGCTGTCTCTAGATAAGCTTCAAGCTTGTCTAGATTTACCAACAAACCTAGATGAAAGGCTGCCGAAGCAAAAGTGCGGTCTAGGGGTTGCGTACAAACACTACGGAATTCAATCGTCCCTCGAGTTGTTAAGTCTTGATATTGGTAACTACGGTGCGTCTGGAAATCCTTCTCTTGAGGAACCAGAAGAGTTTCTTTTCCATTTAGAGTATAGGCAGGAATTTTATCAGTAGCTAGGTAATCTCTAGCCCGAATTGGAGAAAAATAGTAGGTTTCCCCATCTCGTTCTGCTGTAAAAATCGCAGAGCGGTCTAGATAATCAAAGAAATCATCCTCATCTTTGAAGAGTTTTGCATTGACACCGACATTCTCTGGATAAATTCCATGCATGGATTCTTCCCAAAAGATATCTCGTGAAATCCGAGTATCCCAGTCTGCTCCCGAAAACTCAGAATTGGCAAATAAGTAAGCTTTTGCTGCTTCAATCTGAGTGAAAGCATTAATGACACGTAGGTAGTCAGCAGTCGATACATCCAACTGAACTTGACTCCCACAGATAAAAGCACCATATTCAGGAAATGCATGTAAAGATCCTATCCTTACCTGACTACTCATATTCAGATAAGCCATCAGCATCTGGTAGCGTGGGTAAGCTACAGGTCGATTGTCATTAATATCCCAATGTGGATGAATCCCCAAACCCTGGATAGTATGGTTCTTTTCTCCTAGTTTTTTCTGAATCACCTTCATATAGGCATCAAAACGTTCTTCAACATCCTGAATTCTTCCTGCTTTTCCAAAGGCAAACTCAAGAGTTGTATAAGAAACCTCAAACAAAATCCGATCTTGACTCTTCGGTTCTACAAGCTGAATCGGATTGCCATCCTGATCCTCTTTTTCAACTTCTAGACTAAGAGCATCCACTAAAAATCGCATCAAGTCCTTACTGACTTCAATATCTATAGATTCCCCTTTCGTATGTACGATAGGGAACTCCAACTCAATGCCAATATAGAGCTCCGGATTTTCTTTGATATTTTTCAAATAGCGGTTTTTTAATAACTGAATAGAAGGGGACATACATACCTCTCACTCTAAATTCTCTTCCTAAAACATCGATTGCTCTCTATATTATACCAAAAACTCTATGAGAACTAGACCTAAAAATGACTTTCTAAAAATGTTGATATATCATTATCTTTAACAATCGATTTCTCTCTTATATTTTTAGGATTTATCATAAGTAGTTGATTTTTTATTGAAAACGGTTTATACTTAAAAAGTCTTAAAGTTTTCTTAAACTACAAGTCAAACATTTTATAAGGAGGAAAGACAATAATGAGTATCGGAATCATTATTGCGAGCCATGGCGAATTTGCTGCGGGGATTCATCAGTCAGGATCTATGATCTTTGGTGAACAAGAAAAGGTTCAAGTTGTAACCTTTATGCCAAATGAAGGTCCAGATGATCTATACGCTAAGTTTAACAATGCTGTGGCGGCATTTGACGCAGAAGATGAGGTTCTAGTCTTGGCGGACCTTTGGAGTGGATCTCCATTTAACCAAGCTAGTCGCGTAATGGGAGAAAATCCTGAACGCAAATTTGCCATCATCACAGGACTTAACTTGCCGATGTTAATCCAAACCTATACAGAACGTCTCATGGACGCTAATGCTGGTGTGGATAAAGTCGCTGCGAATATCATTAAAGAAGCCAAAGATGGCATCAAAGCTCTTCCAGAAGAGTTAAACCCAGTTGAGGAAGTTGCAGGTGCTGCAGCTGCTCCAGTTGCCCAAGCTGCTATTCCAGAAGGAACTGTTATCGGAGACGGTAAATTGAAAATCAACCTTGCTCGTCTTGACACACGTCTTCTTCACGGACAAGTCGCAACTGCTTGGACTCCAGACTCAAAAGCGGACCGTATCATCGTTGCTTCAGACAATGTTGCAAACGACGACCTTCGTAAAGAATTGATCAAACAAGCAGCTCCTAACGGAGTAAAGGCCAACGTTGTTCCAATCAAAAAATTGATTGAGGTTGCAAAAGATCCTCGTTTTGGAAACACTCACGCCCTTATCTTGTTTGAAACACCTCAAGATGCTCTTCGTGCTATCGAAGGCGGTGTGCCAATCAAGACTCTGAACGTTGGTTCAATGGCTCACTCAACTGGTAAAACAATGATCAACAACGTATTGTCAATGGACAAGGACGACGTTGCTACATTTGAAAAAATGCGTGACCTCGGTGTTGAATTTGACGTACGTAAAGTACCAAATGACACGAAAAAAGATTTGTTTGACTTGATTGAAAAAGCAAACGTTCAATAATCTAACTCAACATCTATAAATTCATTAAATAGAAAAGGAATAAAACCATGTCAGATATTTCATTCATTTCTGCTATCTTGGTTGTAGTTGTTGCCTTCTTCGCAGGTCTTGAAGGTATCCTCGACCAATTCCAATTCCATCAACCAATCGTCGCATGTACCCTCATCGGTCTTGCAACTGGTAACCTCGAAGCTGGGGTTATGCTTGGTGGATCACTTCAAATGATCGCTCTTGGTTGGGCAAACATCGGAGCTGCCGTTGCTCCTGACGCTGCTCTTGCCTCTGTTGCTGCTGCAATTATCATGATTAAAGGTGGTAACTTTACTACTGAAGGTATCGCAGTCGCAACTGCAACTGCAATCCCTCTTGCCGTAGCTGGACTTTTCTTGACTATGATTGTTCGTACAATCTCAGTTGGTTTGGTTCACACTGCTGACGCTGCTGCTAAAGAAGGAAACATTGCAGCTGTTGAACGTGCTCACTACTTTGCCCTTGTTCTTCAAGGTCTTCGTATCGCGATTCCTGCAGCCTTCCTTATTGCTATCCCAGCTTCTGCTGTTCAAGATGCTCTTAAATTGATGCCAGACTGGTTGAACGGTGGTATGGCTGTCGGTGGTGCCATGGTCGTTGCCGTTGGTTACGCTTTGGTTATCAACATGATGGCTACTCGTGAAGTATGGCCATTCTTCGCTATCGGTTTTGCTCTTGCAGCGATTTCTCAATTGACTTTGATTGCCCTTGGTGTCATCGGTGTTGCCCTTGCCTTCATCTACCTCAACCTTTCTAAACAAGGTGGAAACGGTGGCGGAGGAGCTGCAACTTCTAACGATCCAATCGGTGATATCCTAGAAGACTACTAGAAAGGGGAACAATCATGGCTGAAAAAATTCAATTATCAAAATCAGATCGCCAAAAAGTTTGGTGGCGTTCACAATTCCTTCAAGGTTCTTGGAACTACGAACGTATGCAAAACTTAGGTTGGGCTTACTCTTTGATCCCAGCTATCAAGAAACTGTACACTAAAAAAGAAGACCAAGCTGCTGCTCTTGAGCGTCACCTTGAGTTCTTCAACACTCACCCATATGTAGCTGCTCCAATCATGGGGGTTACTCTTGCACTTGAAGAAGAACGTGCAAACGGTACTGAAATCGATGACGCTGCTATCCAAGGTGTTAAAATCGGTATGATGGGACCTCTTGCTGGTATCGGTGACCCAGTCTTCTGGTTTACAGTACGTCCTATCCTTGGTGCCCTTGGTGCATCACTTGCAGCAACTGGTAACATCGTTGGACCACTTCTCTTCTTCTTTGGTTGGAATGCCATCCGTATGTCTTTCCTTTGGTATACACAAGAGTTTGGTTACAAGGCTGGATCTGAAATCACTAAAGACATGTCTGGTGGTATCTTGAAAGACATCACTAAAGGTGCTTCTATCCTTGGTATGTTCATCTTGGCTGTCCTTGTACAACGTTGGGTTTCTATCAACTTCACTGTCAATCTTCCAGGTAAACAATTGGCAGAAGGTGCTTACATCAACTTCCCAGAAGGCCCTGTTACAGGTGGAGAATTGAAGGGAATTCTCGGCCAAGCACTTAGCGGTTTGAGCTTAGATAGCGTTCAACCTCAAACACTTCAAGGACAATTGAATTCCTTGATTCCTGGATTGATGGGACTTCTCCTTACTTTCCTTTGCATGTGGTTGCTTAAGAAAAAAGTATCTCCAATCTCAATCATCCTTGCCCTCTTTGTAGTTGGTATCGCAGCTCGTTTCTTCGGTATCATGTAATCTTGGCGAGAATTTACAAACAAAAAAAGAATCAGGTTTATCACCTGATTCTTTTTTATTTCTATTATTCTGCTAAAGCTCCCATTGGATCCCAAGGTGCTAATACAGTTGGTTCTGCTTCATAGGCAGCTCGTTCTTCTGCTGTGAGCAATTCTTTGCGGACAACAATTTGGTAAGTGTATTCGTCCATCCATGCATCTGAGGCAACAAAGTAGCCATCTGTGCCGACCTTGTCTCCCCATGAGTTTTCAACTTTCCACTTAGTGGATTTACCATTTTCATCTAAGTCGACACCAGTCAAGACCATAGCGTGGGTCATCAAGCTTTCACTGTAGTCCAAACGTCCTGCCTTGTCTTGAGTCAAATGAATATCCATGCTTGATGCAAAATCATAAACGTCTGTTGCAAGGATACCAGCCTTACGGTTGCTGAGTTGGCCAACATCTGAACCAAACCAAACAGTTTCACCTGTCTGCATTTGTGCGATGGCCAATTCTTTCAAACGTTCCATTGGAACGTTGATATAGCGTACAGCACGACTACCAACCACATTTCCTAGCATCTCAACTGTGTAAGATTTACCATAAGGTTTATCAGCAGTTGGAGCGTTGATAACAGAAACATAGTCTCCAATTGGTAGATCAACATACTTCTTGAAGAATTCTTGTGGAGTGATACCTTTTTCGCTTTGGTAGTTGTTATCCTTATCGCGATAAGCAAAATCAAACTTACGTGGTGGAAGTCCTAGTGACATTGCAAGGAAGTTAAAGATTTCTTGTAAGAGTTCTTCTTTCTTAGCTTGAACTGCTGCTTGGTCTGCACCAGAAGCAAGTAAGTCACGCAAGATTTGTGCATCTTGACGAAGCAATTTGTTAAGGATTGCATTGAGCTCACGACTACTGCTTGATGAGATAGATTCAGGATACACTGATTTAGGTACGACACCATATTTTTCAAAAAGAGCTACTACCATATCCCATTGTCCACCATCTTGTTGAGGTGTTTGGAGAAGGAAGCTAACCTTACGACTAGTCAAATCTTGATCTGCAGTTGCAATGACTTGTTCTAAGAACCAGTTTGATTTTTCATACTTGTCCCAGAAAAAAGTATAGGCTTGAGATAACTCAAAATTTTCCAATTTATATTGAGAGATGAGTTTGTGGCGGAAAGTGTTGAGAGCCGCAAACATCCAGCAACGACCAGAAGCTTTCTGGTTGGTTACTTTGTCCTTAGTCAAATCAAGTGAGAAAACAGGAGTGTTATCCACATGGCTTTGACGACGTTCAAGTGCTGCAAAAAGACCGTTATGGCTAGCAGCATTTTCAACAGCTTGATACTTCACATTTGCTTCGTAATCAGCAAATAATTTATCCGTAAATGAATTTTGAATTGCGTTCATAATTCCCTCCTTATATTCTATAGTCTATTATAACTCTTTTCACAAAGGAAGCAACCAAAAACTGAAAAAGGCAAGGATATTTTCCTCGCATTTTCCTAATATTTCATGGTGCTACTATCACTAGCTGACACTCTCAAGCAAGCCTTCTAGTTCTTCCTTGCTTAAACGACGCCATTCTCCACGTTTCAATTCCTCATCCAAGGTCAAAGTTCCCATGGTCACACGCTGCAAGTCCACCACTTCCTTGCCACAGTAGGCCACCATCCGTTTGACCTGGTGGAATTTCCCTTCTGCAATGGTCACGCGGACTAGACTTTTATTTTCTTCCGTATCAATCGACACAAGCTCCAGCTTGGCAGGCTGACAAGTAAAGTCCTTGAGTGGGATACCTTTGGCAAATGTCTCAATGTCTTCATCCGTCATGATACCCTTGACTTGAGCCATATAGGTCTTATCCACATGACGTTTTGGTGAAAGAAGAGCATGAGCCAGTTTGCCATCATTGGTCAAGAGCAAGAGTCCATGCGTATCGATATCCAAACGCCCTACTGGGAAAACTTCCTTAGCACATGCATAGTCATCCATTAAATCCAAAACAGTCTTGTGTTTAGGATCTTCAGTCGCTGAGATAACCCCCTGGGGCTTGTTCATCATGTAGTAGACAAACTCTTCGTACTCTAATTTTTTACCGTCAAAACAAATCTCGTCTGTCTCTTCATCAATTTGTAGCTTGGCAGACTTTTCTTTCTTGCCATTGACCGTCACGCGCCCAGCCTTGAGAAAGTTTTTAACCTCAGTCCGACTCCCAACAGCACAGGCTACTAAAAATTTATCTAATCTCATAGGGCTATTATATCATGAAATTTCTTGAACTAAGAACAAAAAAAAGCCGCCTGATTGGGCGACTTAATTTTTTTATAGGGAGATTATTATGAAAAAGTTTTAGGAGTATAAGTTAAGTTCTTCTTAACTTATGAGATAAGTATACAGCTCCTATCTTAAAGTTTCCTTAAGTATTTTTAACTGTGAGATTTTTCCATTTTTCTCGCCAGTTTTTCTTAGATAAACGCTGTTGATAAAGCTGCATTCGGTCTTGATTTTCTAAAAAATGAGGAGTCGGACGAACTTGAAAGTCCAAAATATCCTCCAAACCATAAGGCGCAAAGAGCTCTAAAGTTGCGTCAGCTTGCAAGCGAAGCCCTACTGCCGTACAACGTTCGGGATATTTACTCATAGCGTCACAGGAATTCCTATACGGAGGTGTATGGGGACTATGCTGATGCATATAGACTTGATTTTTCAACTCCCACTGATACTGGGGAAAGTCCTTTTTTAACTGTCTCTCTATGGCTAACGTTTCTTCATAACTGACATCTGGATCAAAGAAAATCACATCCACATCCGTATCACGGTCAAAGTCTGGTTTATCGGACAAAAGATTCCAGATAAAATTTCGAACCGAACCAGCCGCCAACCAGGAATCATTCAACTCCAAGTCACGGATGATGGTCAGAATAGCCATCATGTCTTGATTTTCTCTGAAAGAGTCTAAGATTTCAGCTTTATTTTTCAATATATTCATACCCCAAATGTTCATAAGCCTTGGCTGTCGCGACCCGTCCTGAACGAGTTCGCATGATAAAGCCTTTCTGGATCAGGTAAGGTTCGTACATATCCTCTACCGTCTCACGCTCTTCAGCGATATTAACCGAAAGAGTTCCTAGACCGACAGGACCGCCACCGTAGACCTCAATCATGGTGCGGAGAATTTTTTGGTCAATGTAATCCAAACCTTCATGGTCTACATCCAGCATAGTCAAAGCCTTATCCGTAATCACATCATCAATCAAGCCATCGCCCATAATCTGCGCAAAGTCGCGCACGCGCTTAAGGAGACGATTAGCGATACGAGGAGTCCCACGACTGCGTAAAGCCAACTCCGAAGCTGCTTCATGAGTGATTTCCATCTCAAAGATATCTGCCGTCCGCTCGACAATCTCTGTCAAGTCGTCATGGGTATAGTATTCCATGTGACCAGTGATTCCAAAACGTGCACGAAGAGGATTTGAGAGCATCCCTGCTCGTGTTGTCGCACCAATCAAGGTAAAAGGAGGCAAGTCTAAATGGACGCTACGACTAGCTTCTCCCGCACCAATCATGATGTCAATGTAGAAGTCTTCCATGGCACTGTAAAGTACCTCTTCCACCGACATGGGCAAGCGATGAATCTCATCGATAAAAAGCACATCTCCTGGCTCCAAGTCATTCAAAATCGCTACCAAATCACCGGCTTTTTCGATGACAGGACCAGACGTCTGCTTAAGATTGACTCCCAATTCATTGGCAATGACAAAAGCCATGGTTGTTTTCCCGAGACCTGGAGGACCAAACAAAAGAACATGGTCCAGCGCCTCATCACGCATTTTTGCTGCTTCGATAAAGATTTGAAGCTGATCTTTGACCTTGTCCTGACCGATATATTCACGTAAATATTGGGGACGGAGGGTACGTTCTACCAACTCCTCATCCCCCATGATGTCATTATCTAAAATTCTACTCATGCTCCTATTATAGCAAAAATCCAGCCTACAAACAAAAAAGCCACCGAATTTGGTGGCTTCTTTAGGGAGATTATTATGAAAAAGAAAAGTTTAGGATTTTTATTAAATAAAGGTTGCTCAATGAAAATCGAAATCAGACTAGGCAGAGCGACGCAAGCATAACTAAAGTTAGGTAAGTCGACTCTAACGAAGGTTGGTGAGATTTTCAAAGAGTATTAGGAGGTCTTTATTTAATGATTACATGATACAGAAGAATACTTAAAGTTAGCTTAAGTGAAAAAAATTATTTTAAATTTTTTCGATTCACCCAAATCATCCCTGTACAATCATAAGTAGATAAGGTTTCAAATCCCAGAGAACGGTAAAAACCCAAGGTTTTTTCTGTCTGATCAGTCGCTAATTGGACTTGGTAGGCATCTTTGAAATCCCCTAAAGCCTTTTCCATCAAGGCGCTACCAATTCCTTGGCGCTGATAGCTAGGCAAAACAATCAAATCCTGGACAAAAACCGAAGAAAAACCATCTCCAACCAAGCGAACGACACCAACGATTTCCTCACCATCACGGGCAAGATAAGTCGCTAGCGAGTGAGCCAAAGATTGCTCCAACATCTGTGGCTGATTGGTATAGTTTGTCCAACCAACTGCCTGGTAAAGGGGCAAAACGTCATCAATTGAAACAGATGTTTCTTTTGTAATATTAATCATAGCAAACCTTTCTAACATTCTCTAAGAGATTTCAATTGATGGCCTTCTTCATCAAAATTCTCAGATTTTAACCACGCTTCAAAACGTGCTTTGACCTTTGGCCAGTCCTTATCGATCATAGACATCCAATCCGTATCTCTAGTGCGACCTTTATAGATGACAGCTTGACGGAAGGTTCCCTCGTAGATAAAGCCCAAACGCTCTGCTGCTTTTCTAGATGGAAGATTGAGAGCATCGCACTTCCACTCATAACGGCGATAGTTAAGCTCTTCAAAGACATAACGAGCTAGCAAATAGTGGGCTTCTGTCCCCATCCTGGTCTGTTTGAGAGCCGGAGAAAAGGTCACTGCTCCAACTTCAATGACGCGATTGGCTGGGTCAATACGCATGAGAGAAAAAGTCCCCAGTGCCTTTCCAGTCGCTTTATCAATAATCGCATAATAGAAGCGATCCTTGCGCTCAAGCATCTGCTTCAAAGCTACGATTAATTCTTCGAGATTCTCTACTGGTGGTTGAAAGAGATAGGTCCACATCTCCCGAGGTGTATCTGGACCATAAACAGCCAGCAAATCCTCTGCATGCTTTTCTACTGACAGAGCTTCGATAATCGTATACTGTCCTTCTATCCGTACAAGTGAAGGCAAAACTCCAGGTGTGTCGTCTACAGGTTCCCCAACCATCTGACCGTATTCATTTACTGGCATAGCTTTCTCCTTACTGTTTTCATTTCTGGAGTTACTATACCACAATTTAGTGAAAATTAAAACCAAGAATCAATCTACTGGAATGCTTAAAATTCTAAACTTGCAACATGCTTTCGTTTATCTTTTAAAGCTTGGTTAATCTTCTGGGTTTGCTTGTGGGTTTGCCAAATCTGATAGAGCCAGATAAGGCCATAAATCAACAAGAAGATAAGCCAATGGACAGGGCTGAGCAAAGCGACTCCCCAGCCAAAAAATAGGCAGGTCAAAACTAAAATGACAGCTGTCACTAGTAAATGCAAGACCACGCGTAAGCTATAAGCTAGAAATTCTAGTTCCTCAATCATGACTGACAAAATCCCCATGGTACCACTCATCAAAAAAATGGCTAAAATATTCCTAACATTAAAGGCTGGATAGATAATGCTAGGGAAAATATGAGCTAGCAAAACCAACCCCAAGTAAAAGAAGGAGCCTGTCCGCATACCTGTTACAAAATAAGCTATCAAGCGTTTCATCATTTTCTCCTATAAACCTAAATAATCCATTAAGGACTTGACATATTTCCGACTCACACTAGATTTTATGCCCCGTGTCAACTTAGCCATCATATTTCCTGAAAAACTATCCGATAAGGATTCTAAATGGTCAATATTGATAACGGCGTGACGGGATATCTGCAGGAAATTCCGGCGATTAACCCGATTTTGAAAGTTTATCAAGGTTTCCTTAGTCATATAAAGCCCATCAACGGTATAAATGGTTAATACATTTTTATCAATATCCGCCATGATAATCTCTTCAATCTTCACCATAACCAATTGGTCATCTGTTCGGATGGGAATCACTACCTGATTGACAGTTGAAAATTGTTCTAAATAATCCATCACTTCTCGAGCTTGGTCAGTTAACTGAGCTGCCTGAATGAGAATGTGAGGATCTTTTTCTGAAAATTCTGGGGTTATCTCAAAATGAATCTTCATCTTTACTCCCGTACATCTTTATTTTCTCTTGCTAGACACTTTAACCAATAAAAGCCAAAGAAGGATAGCTACAAGACTGATACTTACCACTATAAGATATGTTTTCTCCTTTGTCAACAGCTCCTGCCATTTTAACTCGATCCCCATTTTTTCTTGAAATTCTGTTAATAAATCGCTATTCCCGATAAAGGTATCTGCTAGTTGTTCTTTCATAAGGACTTGTCGATAGAGAGAGGCAATATAGGTTGCAGGTGTACACTTCATAAGAAGTTGGGTAAAGTTAGGCAACACTCCTAGAGGGACATAAGTCCCCACTAGAAATCCAGAAGCTGTTCCCACTATAGTGGCTAGCTTTCCAAGACTATCCACAGATTGAAAACGGTGTATCAAAATAGCATTGACCAAGCTAGAAAGCACACTACTGAGCAACATGATCAAAGCCACTTCTGCTAGATGACTCAAAACTGGGCTCTCCTGAAAATACAGGCTCATCACTACAAACATAAACAACTGCATCACAAAAGAAATGACAATACTGCTGATTAGATAAGATGCCTGTAAGCCCCAGCTACCTAAATCTGTCAAGAATAAATCTTGATCCACTTGATGTTCACGATCCTGCACCATTTGTGTAAGAGCCGTAAAACTAGTTGTAATCCCAGTCACAGCCAAGGTTCCACCCATCAGCCAATTATTTAAAAGGCTCGTTTTATCAGGGAGTTGGGACCAAGCATCCGTCAAGTTCTTCTGCAGAAAAATGATATAAAGGAGGAAGGAAATCAATGCCCCCAATAATGAGAAAAACACTCCTGAACGATTACGAAAATATAAGGTAAAATTCCGTTTCAATAAAGCTAACATTAGCGAACCTCTCTTCCTGTTAGAGCGATAAAGGCATCATCCATAGTACCTGGACGAAACTCAAAAGAATCAATTTCCTCTCGAACTTGTGCCAAATATTCAATGGCTTCCTGTGATGTCCTTGGATAAAAAAGATATTCCAACTCATTTTCTGCTTCTACTGTCATTTCAGTCTGTAGCCATTTTTCTAAGTCCTTCATTACTTTAAAACGAATTTTTAGGATATTAGATGCGTACTGACTCTTGATAGCTGTCGCAGAACCTTGCGCAATCACTTTTCCATGATCAACGATATAGATTTGATCCGCTTCATCAGCTTCATCCAGATAATGCGTCGTTAAAACAATTGTCATCCCTTCATCCTTTTGTAGTCGATACAGGAGATCCCAGATAGATTTGCGAGTCTGAATATCAAGTCCCGTTGTTGGCTCATCCAAGAAAAGGATATCTGGTTGCGAAAGAAGAGCACGCGCAATATCAACTCGACGCTTTTGCCCACCTGACAAAGTTCCATAGAGTTGTTTCTGGAAAGCAGTCAAACCCAGTTGATGGATCAAATCCTCTACACGATTTGCTTCAATTCCCTTATACTGTTGGGCACGAATCGTGAGATTTTCCCTAACTGTCAACATCTCGTCCAGTACACTAGCTTGAAAAACAACTCCGATTTTCGTATTTGGTGCATATAGAACCTGACCTTGTGTTGCTTCTTTCAAACCGATTAACATGGAAATAGTGGTTGATTTTCCTGCACCGTTGGGGCCCAAAATAGCATTGAAACTTCCTTTTTCAAACTGTAACTGAATATCGTCAACAGCCGTGTGATTACCGTATCGTTTTGTTAAATGATTAGCTTGTAAAATCATATTTCTCCCTCCTTCTGACATATTTAGTCTAACAAAAAAGCCGTCGGAAAAACGGCTTTCGAAGACAAGTGGTTAAAATGCCAGGTTAAGTGGTGCGATAGTGGAAATAGAATTATATTTTTCGATTTAAAATCCTCCAGATTCTACTCTGAAGGATTCATTTCTTATTTAACAACGATGTTAACAAGTTTATTAGGCTCAAACAGTTTGGGAAACTTGTTTGAGGTTGAGTACGAACAAATAAATCGGTTATTTCACAACAATGTTGACAAGTTTGTTCGGTACCGCAATCACCTTCACGATTTCCTTACCGTCAATCTCTGCTTTGACTTTGTCGTCAGAGAGAGCGACTTCTTGCAATTCTTCGCGTGAAAGGTCTTTAGCTACCATGAGTTTAGCACGAACTTTACCTTTGATTTGGACGACGATTTCGATTTCGTCTTCAATCAATTTGCTTTCGTCCCATGTTGGCCAAGCTACGTAAGAGATAGACTCACCCGTTGCTGCGACTGTTTGCCAGAGTTCTTCTGCCAAGTGAGGGGCAAATGGGGCAATCAATTGGACGAAGCCTTTGGCATAGTCCACATAGAGTTTATCTTCCTTGTTAGCCGCGTTGATAAAGACCATGAGTTGGGCAATAGCTGTATTGAACTTCATGGACTCGATTTGCTCTGTGACAGCTTTTACGGTTTCATTATAAACCTTGTCTAGAGCGCCATTGTTTTCCGCAACGATTTCCTTACTTGTGATCAAACGGTAAACACGGTCGAGGAACTTACGACTTCCTTCCAGACCTTCTTCTGACCAAGCGATCGAAGCATCAAGTGGTCCCATGAACATTTCATAGACACGAAGGGTATCGGCACCGTATTGTTCCACCACATCGTCTGGGTTCACCACGTTCTTGAGGGATTTAGACATCTTGGCTGGTGCTTGCTCCAATTCTTCCCCTGTTTCCATGTGGAAGAAGGAACCGTCACGTTTTTCAACCTTATCAGTCGCCACAAGGGCACCACGGTGGTCACGGTAGCTTGTTCCCAAAATCATGCCTTGGTTAAAGAGTTTTTGGAACGGCTCTTTAGTCGGAACAACACCGAGATCATAGAGGAACTTGTGCCAGAAACGAGCGTAAAGCAAGTGAAGTACAGCATGTTCTGCACCACCCACGTAAATATCTACTGGCAACCATTGTTTGAGGAGGTCCTCATCAGCCAATTTTTCTGTGTTGTGTGGGTCAATGTAGCGAAGGTAATACCAACTAGAACCAGCCCATTGTGGCATGGTATTGGTTTCACGACGACCTTTGACACCATCTTCACGAGTCACTTCCAGCCAGTCTGTCAAGTTAGCTAGCGGGCTTTCACCAGTACCTGAAGGGCGGATGTCCTTGGTGACTGGCAAGACAAGTGGGAGTTCACTTTCTGGAACGGCTGTTGAAGTTCCGTCTTCCCAATGAATGATTGGGATTGGTTCCCCCCAGTAACGTTGACGGCTAAAGAGCCAGTCACGGAGACGGTAGGTAACCTTTTCTTGACCACAGCCTTTTTCTTCCAACCAAGCCACAATTTTAGCAATCGCGTCTTCTTTGTTGAGACCATCCAAGAAGTCAGAATTGACGTGAAGGCCATCTTCTGTGTAGGCAGCTTCTGCTACGTTGCCACCTTCGAGCACTTCTACAATTGGAAGATCAAACTGTTTAGCAAATTCCCAGTCACGTTGATCGTGGGCAGGAACGGCCATAACAGCACCAGTACCGTAGCTAGCAAGAACATAGTCAGCAATCCAGATTGGGATTTCTTTACCATTGACAGGATTGATGGCATAAGCACCAGTCCAAACCCCTGTTTTTTCCTTGGCAAGGTCTGTACGAGCCAAGTCTGATTTCAGGCTGGCTTGGTGTTTGTAGTCCGCTACAGCCTCAGCTTGTTCAGGACTTGTAATGGCATCTACCAAGTCATGCTCAGGAGCCAAAACTGTGAAAGTCGCACCGAAAAGGGTATCAGGACGTGTTGTAAAGACGGTGAATTCCTTGTCAGTCCCTTTTACTTTAAAGGTTACATTAGCACCAGTTGATTTACCAATCCAGTTGCGTTGCATGTCCTTGATAGACTCTGGCCAGTCCAGGTCATCTAAGTCATTAAGCAAGCGCTCTGCATAGTCAGTGATTTTAAGCATCCATTGGCGCATTGGTTTGCGGACAACTGGATAGCCACCACGCTCAGATGTTCCATCTGGAAGGACTTCTTCGTTAGCGATAGCCGTTCCCAATTCTTCCACCCAGTTTACTGGAACTTCCGCTTCATAGGCCAAGCCTTTTTCGTAAAGCTTGGTAAAAATCCATTGCGTCCACTTGTAGTAGTTTGGATCTGTAGTATTGACTTCACGGTCCCAGTCGTATGAAAATCCGAGTGCATTGATTTGGCGTTTGAAGTTAGCAATGTTTTCCGCTGTGAATTCCGCTGGGTCATTCCCTGTATCCATAGCATATTGCTCTGCAGGCAAACCAAAAGCATCCCAGCCCATTGGGTGAAGGACATTGTAGCCTTGCGCACGTTTGAAACGGCTGAGGATATCAGTCGCTGTGTAACCTTCTGGGTGCCCTACGTGCAGACCCGCTCCAGATGGGTAAGGGAACATGTCCAATGCATAAAACTTAGGTTTTGAGGCATCTGTTCCTGTCTTAAAGGTGTGATGGTCAGCCCAGTGTTTCTGCCACTTAGGCTCGATTTCTTTGTGATTGTAAAAACTCATGCTGTCTCTCCAATTTTCGTGATGCTCCTATTATACCATTTTTAGGGGAAATTAGCCTCTTTATTCTTAACTCTTTTCTTTTTTGACCTTGCCTTCCATTTTTAATACTGCTATACTTACTTTAACAAACTCTTCCCAAAGAGGTGAATTATGCCCCATTCTTTCAAACATTCTCTCCAAAAAGAGATTCTTCACCGTAGTTCTTTAGCTGCCCTAGCGACTTCTCTCTTACTCCTTATCCTTCTATTTGGTTTTTCCTATTTCCTTCAAAAGCAGCAACTAGCTAAGGATACTCAACAAATTACTCAACATGTTCAAGACATGAAACAAGCAAATTATGAATTATTGGAAACCATGAATAAAAAAATGGTTCCAGAATTTATAGAAGGTAAACACACTGATAGAGAATTATTTAGTCTATTTTATGAAACAAAAGCTCAACTAAAACTCAGTTCTGATTTTGTCATTCTCGATGAGACAGGCGAACTTTTATTTAGCACCAATCGCAATCATAAAGAAACTCTTTTAGCTCCCTATTATTTAAAATTATTAATTCAAAACACTACCCAAGGATCCATTTCAGAGAAAGTTGCTCTATCGATGGACAAGCAACATTATGCTGTCTTTATTATGCCTATAATTCAAAATCAACGAGCAATAGCATATAGTATTTCCTTTGTGAATGAGAATGAATTTGTGTCTAGTATCCCCTTGATTAATTCAAAATATATTATTACAGATACTTTCGGTAATATATACTCTAGTAATACCAATCAATTCACACAATCTGCTCTGGAAAAATTTAATGAAAAATCACTTCGTTCAAAAACACATTGGTTCGTTGAAAATCCCCTTTTGATTGAAAAACGTAAAGTTGACTCTGTTTTTTCAATTTACACTTTTCAATCATTCTTTCCTATTCCTAGCTTACTTAGCCTTGCTTCCATACTAACACTTTGTATCTTTCTATTATATTTTTGGCAGGCTAGGAGAATCGCCCATAAAATCGCAACCCATAATGCTGGTCCTATTGAAAGTTTAGTCTTTCAATTACATGAAGTTCCTAAGAAAAAAGAAAAGAAACTTACTCTCCATACTGAGGATGAATTTGAACTGATAGCTGAGAAAATTAACGATATGCTGCAGGAGTTGGACGAGCTTCATCAAAAGATGTTGACCATTGAAAAGGAAAAATGGGTTTTTGAAAGAAAAATGCTAGAAGCTCAGTTTAACCCTCACTTCCTATACAATACATTGGAAACTATTAAAATCACGAGTATGATTGATGCTAGTATTACACAAGACCTGATTCAAAATCTCACGCGCATTTTGCGATACAGTGTGACTGAATTAGAGAAAGAAACGACTCTTGGACAAGACTTAGAGATTATTGAAGCTTACCTAAAGATTCATCAAATTCGTTTTGAACAATTTTCTTATCAAATTAACTGTTCTCAAAGTCTATATTCCCAAACCGTTCCGAAACTTTTCCTATTACCGCTTGTAGAAAATGCTCTAAAATATGGAAGACAGTATCGTATTGACCTTGCTATCTCTATCCAAATCACTCAATATCAGGAAGCACTGACCTTTATCGTTAAGGATAATGCTGGCGGTCTAACCAAACAAGAACGCCTCCATATTTTAGAATCTCTAAACAGTCCACATACACAGCACGGTATTGTCAATAGTTACAAACGATTGAACAACTTTTTTGAAACTGTCGAATTGGATTTAGGGGTGAACCCGCAAGGTGAAACTTGGGTAAAATTTGTTACGAAAGGAAGAACACATGTTTAAGCTAATCATTGTCGAAGACGAGCACCTAATCCGAAAATGGCTTGAAATTGCCGTTGATTACTCTGCTTTAGGCATTCAAGTCGTAGGAACTGCTAGTCATGGGCAAGAAGGGATGGAACTGATTCAAAAACTAAAGCCACATATTGTGCTGACAGATATCACCATGCCCATTATGGATGCTTTTATGATGTTTGAAGCTACAAAGTCTCTCTCTTATGAAAAAGTAATCCTATCTGGTTATGACGATTTTCAAAATGCCAAAAAAGCCATGCAATATGGAGCAGTTGATTTCTTATCCAAACCAATTGATACCAAGGAGTTGACAGAATGTCTTCAAAAAATTGTTTTGCGATTACGAGTTAGCACTCGTCAAGAAACTCCTTTTTTAGAAGAATATCAAACTTTACTCACCTCTATCCAACAAATTGATACACAAAATCAAATCATTCAGCAAATTCTTGAATTTGTGCACCAACACTACTGCATGCACTTTACCATTTCTACCATTGCAGAGAATCTAGGATATAGTGAAAGTTATCTATATAAGGTTATCAAAGAAGACTTCCCAATGACGCTAAATGAATATATCTTACGCTACCGCCTCAAGCAAGCTATAGATAAAATGGCTGAGTCCCCTAATTCTCCCTTAAGCGATATCTCTGAACAAGTTGGATTTTCAGACTATAAATATTTTGCCAAAGTTTTTAAAAAATATCTCCATATTTCTCCAAAAGAATTAAAACTCATGGATAAAAACCATTGATGTAAAAGGATTGCTCAAATCAGGCAATCTTTTTATTTTGTACTTATACTAGAACAAACTAGGAAACTCGCTACAAGCTGCTCAAATCATAGCTTTGAGATCACAGATAAAATGACGTGCTTTGAAGAGGATTACCATCGAAATCCCAGTTACAGTTTCCCCATCCTTGCGCGAGATACCCATTTCCTATTCCCCGTTTTAGATTTCTTTAAGGTTTTTATTATATCCTGTAGAACTCTGCAAATTATAAATATTAAGCAAGTCGTAGAGTAAAAACGTTCGTAAAAAAGGAAATACTTATGAAAAAAATACTATTCTTTCTCTCTTGTGGATGGATATTTCTTACTTTATCAGGATGTTCTTCAACAATAGAAGCGGAAACTAGCGCTGAAAAAGATTCAGATAACACTTTGGTTGTCTACTCGCCTAACCCTGAAGACCTTATCGAAGAAACAATCCCAGCCTTCGAAGAAAAATATGGTATTAAGGTTGACTTAGTACAAGCCAGCACTGGTGAATTGTTTAAAAAAGCTGAGTCAGAAAAAGAAGCTCCTGTAGCTGATGTCATTTTCGGAGGCTCCTACGCCCTCTTCTCTTCTAACGAAAATCTTTTTGAACCTTATATTTCTCAAGAGAACGACCAGATAATCCCTGAATATCAAAATAAAACTGGATTCTACACTCCTTATACACTTGATGTCAGTGTCATCATTGCCAATTCATCTCTTACAAAAGGTATTAAAATTGAAGGCTACAATGATCTACTCAATCCTAAATTAAAAGGAAAAATCGCTACTGCTGATCCAAGTAATGCTTCTAGCGCCTTTGCACAACTAACAAACATGCTTGTAGACCAAGGTGGATACGAAAATGAACAAGCTTGGACCTATGTGAAAAATCTATTTACCCTAGTAGATGGAAAAATTGCATCTAGCTCTTCGAATGTTTACAAAGCTGTCGCCGATGGAGAAATGGCTGTAGGACTCACCTATGAAGATCCTGCCTTAAAACTCTTAAATGATGGGGCTGATGTAAAAGTCATTTATCCAAAAGAAGGAACCGTCTTTTTACCTGGTAACGCGGCTATCGTCAAAAACGCCAAACATATGGAAAACGCTAAGAAATTTATCGATTTCCTCCTTTCTCAAGAAATCCAAGATAAGCTAGGAACTGAAACAACCATCAGACCCATTCGTAAAAATGCTAGAACCAATAAAAATATGAAGGCTATGACAGAAATCAATATTGCCACTGAAGATTCCGATTATGTCATTAAAAACAAATCCGCTATTCTTAAAAAGTACAATGACATTTTTACAGATATCCAATCTAAAAAATAAAATTTGACTTACCAGTTATTAACTGCCAAACCCTGCTATAAAATCAAAAAGATTACTTCCGTTTTTGTAGAGAATTTTACCCTATTAGGATAGAATTCTGAGTTTTAAAAACGCTTACATTTTTTTACAATAGTATTATCAAAACTTTGGAGGTATCCATCATGAAAAAGAAATGGATGTATTTTGCTGCTTGTGGACTTGCTATTTTGGGGCTGACTGCCTGTTCTTCTGATGACGCTTCAGGAGATAAAGCTACTGAAAACGGAGGTAGCGATACTCTTGTAGTCTATTCGCCAAACTCAGAAGGACTAATTGGTGCAACAATCCCTGCCTTTGAAGAAAAATATGGCATTAAAGTTGAACTCATTCAAGCAGGAACTGGTGAACTCTTTAAAAAATTGGAATCTGAAAAAGAAGCACCTGTTGCAGATGTCATCTTTGGTGGTTCTTATACTCAATATGCTACCCATGGAGAGCTTTTTGAAAACTACGTTTCTCCTGAAAATGAGAATGTTATAAAAGAATATCAAAATACAACTGGTTACTCAACTCCTTATACATTAGACGGTAGCGTCTTGATTGTAAATCCTGATTTGACTAAGGGTATGAATATCGAAGGCTATAGTGACCTTATCAAACCAGAGCTTAAAGGGAAAATCGCAACTGCAGACCCTGCTAATTCTTCTAGTGCTTTTGCTCAACTAACAAATATGTTACAAGCTGAGGGTGGCTATTCAGATGCCAAGGCTTGGACTTATGTCAAAGATCTCTTTACCTTAATTGATGGTAAAATTGGTTCAAGTTCATCTGGTGTTTATAAGGCTGTAGCAGATGGAGAAATGGCTGTCGGTCTTTCATATGAAGATCCTGCAGTTAAACTTCTTAACGATGGTGCTAACGTCAAAGTTGTTTATCCAAAAGAAGGAACTGTTTTCTTACCAGCAAGTGCTGCTATTATTAAGAACGCAAAAAATAAAGAAAACGCTAAGAAATTTATCGATTTCATCATTTCTCAAGACGTACAAGATACTCTAGGTACTACAACTACTAACCGCCCTGTTCGTAAAAATGCTAAAACTAGCGAAAATATGAAACCAATCGAACAAATCAAAGTACTAACTGAAGACTACGACTATGTCATTAAAAACAAATCAAATATTGTTAAAAAATACAACGAAGTCTTTACAGATATCCAATCTAAACAGTAAAAGGTGTTGACTATGAGCGAGATTAAAATTATTAATGCTAAGAAAATTTACAATGATGTACCTGTTATCGAAAATTTAAATGTTACAATTCCTAAGGGGAGCCTTTTCACTCTCCTTGGGCCTTCAGGATGCGGGAAAACAACTTTGCTTCGTATGATTGCTGGATTCAACAGTATCGAAGGAGGAGAATTTTACTTCGATGATACCAAAATTAATAACATGGAACCTAGCAAACGAAATATTGGGATGGTTTTCCAAAACTATGCGATTTTCCCACATTTGACAGTGCGTGATAACGTAGCATTCGGACTCAAGCAAAAGAAAGTTCCGAAAGAGGAACTCATCAAACAAACAAATAAATACCTTGAGTTGATGCAGATTGCCCAGTACGCTGATCGTAAACCAGATAAACTTAGTGGTGGTCAGCAACAACGTGTTGCTCTAGCACGTGCCTTAGCTGTTAATCCAAGCGTTCTCCTCATGGATGAGCCCCTCAGTAACCTAGATGCCAAACTTCGTCTAGATATGCGTCAAGCCATTCGCGAAATCCAACACGAAGTTGGCATTACAACTGTCTATGTAACTCACGACCAAGAAGAAGCTATGGCCATTTCTGACCAAATCGCGGTTATGAAAGATGGTGTTATTCAACAAATTGGTCGTCCAAAAGAGCTATACCACAAGCCCGAGAACGAATTTGTCGC
The DNA here is from genome assembly GCF_001839505.1 of Streptococcus sp. HMSC34B10. NCBI lineage: Bacteria > Bacillati > Bacillota > Bacilli > Lactobacillales > Streptococcaceae > Streptococcus > Streptococcus sp. HMSC34B10. The sequence continues at coordinate 40,711 of NZ_KV841550.1, forward strand.
AACTTTTATTGGTAGAACAAACATAATCCCTGCTCGTCTAGAAAAACAAGCTGATGGAGCTTACATCGTTTTTGCAGACGGCTACTCTCTTCGTATGCCAGCTCTCGACCAAGTTGAGGAACAAAATATTAGCGTCAGTATTCGTCCCGAAGAATTTATCCGTGATGAAAACGGCCCAATTGATGGAACAATCACTGACAGTGTCTACCTTGGGCTTAATACTGAATATTTCATTGAAACAGGATTTGCTCCAAAACTTCAAGTGAGTGAAGAATCTACATTCGAAGAAGATTTAGAAAAAGGAAATCATGTTCGTTTACGTATCAATACTCAGAAACTCAATGTCTTCTCTGAAGATGGTTCTCGTAATCTCATAAAAGGAGTCAGCCATGGAGCGTAAAAAACTTAATATCTGGACTGCATCTTCCTTCTTCATTTTCCTTACATACTTAGTTTTCTTAGTCTACCCAATTGTGACTGTACTAAAGCAAGCGTTGATACATGAAGGTAGTTTCTCTTTAGAAAATTTTGTAACATTCTTTAGTAAATCTTACTATTCTGAGACACTCATTAATAGTTTTAAGGTTTCTGTAACTGCCACAATCACCTCTGTCGTTGTTGGTACCTTGCTAGCTTATCTTTTTTCAATGTATGACTTCAAGGGAAAGAAATTTTTACAAATCTTGATTATCATCGCATCCATGTCAGCTCCCTTTGTGGGTGCCTATTCTTGGATTCTACTTCTTGGTAGAAACGGAGTTATCACAAAATTTCTAACCAACACACTACATTTGCCTGGTTTTGATATCTACGGTTTTAAAGGTATTGTACTTGTCTTTACACTCCAACTTTTCCCCCTCGTATTCCTTTACGTAGCTGGAACTATGAAGAGTATCGACAACTCCCTCTTGGAAGCTGCTGAAAGCATGGGATCTTTCGGCTTTAAACGAATCCTAACAGTCGTTTTGCCACTCTTAGTTCCAACTTTACTCGCAGCGGCACTCCTAGTCTTTATGAGAGCTTTCTCAGACTTTGGTACTCCGATGCTGATTGGTGAGGGTTATCGTACCTTCCCAGTATTAATCTATACTCAGTTTATTAGTGAAGTTGGAGGCAACTCAGCATTCGCATCTGCCTTAGCAATTATGGCTATTACAATCGCCCTTGCCATCTTCCTCATCCAAAAATACATTTCAAATCGTTTTAGCTTCAGTATGAACTCGCTTCATCCAATTGAACCTAAGAAAACGACAAAAGGAAAGATGGCTGCTATTTATGTGACTGTTTATGGCATTATCTTATTCTCTGTATTACCTCAAGTTTACTTGATTTATACATCATTCCTTAAGACATCAGGTATGGTATTTGTCAAAGGATACTCGTTAAACAGCTATAAGACCGCCTTTAGCCGCATGGGCTCTGCTATTTTCAATACCATTCGTATACCTCTATTTGCCTTGATTCTCGTTGTTGTCTTTGCGACCTTCATCTCATACCTTGCAGTTCGCAAGCGCAATCTATTTACGAATCTAATCGATAGTCTTAGTATGGTACCTTATATCGTGCCAGGAACCGTTCTTGGTATTGCCTTTATCTCTTCATTCAATACAGGTATCTTCGGAAGTGGCTTCCTTATGATTACAGGAACAGCCTTCATCTTGATTATGTCCTTATCTGTAAGGAGACTCCCTTATACCATTCGATCTTCAGTAGCTAGCTTGCAACAGATTTCTCCAAGCATTGAAGAAGCTGCAGAAAGTTTAGGAAGTAGTCGTCTCAATACCTTTACTAAAATCACAACTCCAATGATGCTTTCAGGTATCATCTCAGGTGCAATCCTATCATGGGTAACAATGATCTCAGAACTTTCTACTTCGATTCTCTTATACAATGTTAAGACTAGAACAATGACCGTAGCTATCTACACTGAAGTACTTCGTGGAAATTATGGTGTGGCAGCTGCCTTGTCTACTATCCTCACTGTTTTGACAGTTACTTCATTGCTACTATTTATGAAAATTTCTAAAAACAATAGCATTACACTCTAGTTTTTCTCCTAAAGACAGCCAAGTTATTTATTGGCTGTTTTTTATTTTATAGTCTCTTACTAAGTTGATTCTTAATAAATAATATTAATGCACGTTAGTGCTTTTTATGGTAGAATATAGGAAAGTGCTTTCTCAGAAGGAGGAAAATATGGACAAACAAACCATCGCTGTTTTAGGGCCTGGTTCTTGGGGTACGGCACTGTCACAAGTTCTTAATGACAATGGACACCAAGTGCGTATCTGGGGAAATATTCCTGACCAAATTGACGAAATCAATACACAACATACTAACAAACGCTATTTTAAAGATACTGTATTAGACGAAAAGATTGTTGCTTACCATGATTTAGCAGAAGTCTTGAAGGGTGTTGATGCTGTCTTGTTTGTTGTGCCAACCAAGGTGACCAGATTGGTAGCTCAACAAGTGGCTGCTGTTTTGGATCATAAAGTGGTGATCATGCATGCTTCAAAAGGACTCGAACCAAATAGTCATAAACGTCTTTCAACTATTCTAGAAGAAGAAATCCCTGAAGCATTGCGTAGTGATATTGTGGTTGTCTCTGGTCCTAGCCATGCGGAAGAAACGATTGTACGCGACATTACCTTGATTACGGCCGCATCCAAAGATTTACAAGTCGCTCAGTATGTTCAGACACTCTTTAGTAACCACTACTTCCGTCTTTATACCAATACAGATGTGATTGGAGTGGAAACAGCTGGTGCTCTTAAAAATATCATCGCAGTAGGTGCAGGGGCCCTTCATGGACTTGGCTTTGGAGATAATGCAAAGGCAGCGATTATCACGCGAGGTCTTGCAGAAATCACTCGTCTGGGAGTTAAACTTGGAGCAAATCCATTAACTTACAGTGGTCTTTCTGGAGTTGGAGATTTAATCGTTACCGGAACTTCTGTCCACTCACGTAACTGGCGAGCTGGAGATGCTCTTGGTCGTGGCGAAGCCTTGGCAGATATAGAAGCAAATATGGGCATGGTCATCGAAGGAATTTCAACAACCAAAGCTGCTTACGAATTGGCACAAGAGCTTGACGTTTACATGCCAATCACCTCAGCCATTTACCAAGTTATTTATAAAAATGTTAATATTAAAGATGCCATTTCTGAACTCATGAACAATGAGTTCAAATCAGAAAACGAGTGGTCTTAATCACCGTTAGAAAGGATGCTCATGAAGCAAAAAGTAAGAAAAGCTGTTATCCCTGCTGCGGGACTTGGAACTCGTTTCCTACCAGCAACCAAAGCCTTGGCAAAAGAAATGTTGCCAATCGTGGATAAACCAACAATCCAGTTCATTGTTGAAGAAGCTCTTAAATCTGGGATTGAGGATATTCTTGTGGTAACAGGGAAGTCAAAACGCTCTATCGAAGACCACTTTGACTCAAACTTTGAACTAGAATACAACCTCAAAGAAAAAGGAAAAACAGATCTTTTGAAACTAGTTGATGAAACGACTGGTATGCGCCTTCACTTCATCCGTCAAACACACCCACGTGGACTCGGAGATGCAGTTTTACAAGCCAAAGCTTTCGTTGGGAACGAACCGTTTGTAGTGATGCTTGGAGATGATCTCATGGATATCACGGATGATAATGCCGTTCCACTGACCAAGCAACTCATGAATGATTATGAGGAAACTCATGCTTCTACTATCGCAGTGATGCCTGTCCCACATGATGAAGTTTCTGCCTATGGTGTCATCGCTCCTCAAGGCGAAGGGAAAGATGGTCTTTACAGCGTTGAAACCTTCGTTGAGAAGCCTGCACCTGAAGATGCACCTAGTGATTTAGCTATCATCGGTCGTTACCTTCTCACACCTGAGATTTTCGGTATCCTTGAAAATCAAAAACCAGGTGCCGGAAACGAGATTCAATTGACTGATGCTATTGACACTCTAAACAAGACACAACGTGTATTTGCTCGCGAGTTTAAAGGCTCACGTTACGATGTCGGAGATAAGTTTGGATTTATGAAAACTTCCATCGAATACGCCCTCAAACATCCTCAAGTCAAGGATCACTTGAAAGACTACTTGATTGATCTTGGAAAAGAGCTTTCAGAAGAAAAATAATCAATGAAACCAGGTTCAAAGTGTACCTGGTTCTTTTGTTGCTTAAGCGCCTCCAATCCTAGTTTCATACTAATCTCTTGCAATAGATTCTTTTATGGTATAATAAGAAGAAGTGAGGAAAGAAATGAAGAATAAATTGTTAGAATTTAAAGAAAAAGGACTGGCTTTCCTTCAGTCTCTAAAAGCAAAACTAAAAAACATAGATTTAGGCAAAATTGGTCGTAAAACTTCTAAGAATAAAAAACAAACTAATACCAATTTCTGGACAATCTTTGCCAATATCTTACTGGGAATCAAGGCAACCTTTAATACCCTATTTATCATCGCCTTCATTGGAGGACTGTTAGGGGCTGGGATTGTGTTCGGTTATGCAGTTTCTCTATTTGACAAAGTAAGCGTCCCTCAAACAGAAGATTTGCTCAAACAAGTAAACGATATTTCATCCATTTCTGAGATTCGTTATGCTGACGGATCGATGATTGGGGCTGTCGAAAGTGATCTTCTTCGAACATCTATTGCATCAGATGCTATTTCAGAAAATCTCAAGCAAGCTATCGTTGCAACTGAGGATGAACACTTTGCAGATCACAATGGTGTAGTCCCTAAAGCAGTCATTCGTGCCAGTCTAGGAAATTTTATCGGGCTTGGTTCTTCGAGTGGTGGATCTACTCTGACACAACAGCTCATCAAACAACAAGTAGTTGGTGACGCTCCTACACTTGCTCGTAAGGCTAGTGAAATTGTGGATGCCTTGGCTTTAGAGAGAGCAATGAGCAAGGACGAAATCTTGGCAACCTATCTCAATGTCGCTCCTTTTGGTCGTAACAATAAAGGTCAAAATATCGCCGGAGCTCAACAAGCAGCCAAGGGTATTTTCGGTGTTGATGCCAGTCAACTAACGATTCCGCAAGCAGCCTTTATAGCGGGCTTACCTCAAAGCCCTATCTCCTACTCACCTTATGAATCCACAGGTGAGCTAAAGAGTGAAGAGGACTTAGAACTTGGAATCAAGCGTTCCAAAGATGTCCTTTACAATATGTACAGAACTGGAGTTCTCAGTCAGGAAGACTATGAAACCTATAAAGCTTATGATATAAAGCAAGACTTCTTGCCAGCAGAAAATGTAAACATAACTGCTAAGGGCTATCTCTACTTCACTGCGCTTGATGAAGCGACTGACCTCATGTATGACTACTTGGTCAAAAAAGATAACGTTTCGGCCCAAGAACTCAAGAACGAATCCATTCAGAAATCTTATCGTGAATTAGCTGAAAAAGAAATTCAAAATGGCGGTTATCGTATTACAACTACAATTGATAAAGCCATACATACGGCCATGCAAAACGCTGCGACAAACTATGGTTACCTTCTAAATGATAGTACTGGTCAACCTGAAGTTGGGAATGTTTTGATGGATAATCAAACAGGAGCCATCTTAGGATTTGTTGGTGGTCGCGATTACCAAAGCAACCAAAACAACCACGCCTTTGATACTAAACGTTCTCCTGCTTCTACTACAAAGCCCATCCTAGTCTATGGTATCGCTATTGACCAAGGCTTGATGGGAAGCGCAAGCATCTTATCAAACTATCCAACCAAATTTTCTAACGGAAATCCTATTATGCACGTCAATAGCGCTGGAACAGCCATGATGCCACTTAAGGAAGCCTTAAATTATTCTTGGAATATTCCAGCCTATTGGACCTATCGTATGCTCCGTGAAAAAGGAGTTGATGTTCGCTCTTATATGGAAAAAATGGGGTATTACATTCCAGAATATGGCATTGAGAGTCTTCCTATGGGTGGAGGAATTGAAGTCACTGTAGCACAGCATACTAACGGATATCAGACCTTAGCTAATAATGGTGTCTACCATAAAAAATACATGATTTCGAAAATCGAAAAAACCAATGGTGAGGTTATCTATGAGCACAAAGATGAGCCTGTACAAGTATACTCTAAAGCCACTGCAACTATTATGCAGAGCCTACTGAGAGATGTCATTTCATCTCGATTAACTACAAGCTTCCAAAGTGACCTTGCTTCCATCAATCCTAGACTAGCAAGTGCCGACTGGATTGGGAAAACTGGTACAACAAACGAAGAAGCCGATATGTGGCTCATGGTCTCAACTCCACGATTAACCCTTGGGGGTTGGGTTGGGCATGATGACAACAGCCCATTAGCCCAAGGTGCATACTACCGTAATGCTAAATATATGGCTCACCTTGTAAACGCCATTCAACAAGCTTCTCCTTCCGCTTGGGGCTCTGAGCGCTTCAATCTTGACTCAAGTGTCACTTCATCTCAAGTCCTCAAATCAACTGGTGAAAAACCTGGTAAGGTCACCATCAACGGTAAAGAGGTTGAAGTAACTGGAGAAACTGTAACGAGCTACTGGGCTAATAAAGCTGGTGCTCCAACAACTACCTACAAATTTGCTATTGGTGGTAGCGACTCTGATTACCAAAATGCTTGGAGTAGTATTTTGGGAAGCCTACCAAAATCATCAAATTCTAATAACAATAATTCAAACAATAGTAGGAATAGTAGTAATAATAGTAGTAGTAATAATAGCAACAGAAATAATAGTAACAACTCATCTTCAAACAGGCAACGACGTTAATCTTTCTATATGAATCAGTATCAAAAGAATATTTTTAAGGGAACCATATACTCCCTCCTATCCGGATTAATATGGGGTATTTGCGGTATTTTAGGAGAATTCTTCTTTACGCATTATCCAGTTTCCTCTGGTTGGATTACTTCCATGCGACTAAGTCTTGCAGGTGGTTTTGTACTCATCCTGTCTGGCTTTAAGCTCCGCTCCCAGTTATTCGACCTTTGGAGAAACTGGAAAAACTATCTGCCTTTTTTGGCTTATGCCATTTTAGGAATCTTCTCCGTTCAGTATTTCTTTTATCTTTGTGTAGAATACTCTAATGCGACAACCGCAACTATCCTCCAATTTATCAGTCCTATCTTCATTCTCATTTACAACCGTATTATCTACAAGAAAAAAGCTTCTAAAAAAGCAATCTTCTACGTTTTAACTGCGATGCTTGGGGTCTTTTTGATGGCTACCAAAGGCGATTTTTCTAAACTATCTATTACCCCTCTCGCTTTAGTAACGGGGCTCCTCAGCGCCCTTGGAGTTATGTTTAATGTCATCTTGCCCCAACCATTTGCTCAAAAATACGGTTTTGTACCAACTGTTGGCTGGGGTATGATGTTGGCTGGACTCTTTAGTAACGTTCTCTACCCTGTTTATAGAATCAGCTTTCAGCTAGATTGGGCAAGCATCTTGATTTGTTTAATCATTGCATTTTTAGGAACAGCCTTTGCCTTCTTCCTATCCATGAAAGCCGTCTCACTCGTTTCCCCATTAGTGGTGTCAGTCGTCAGTGCTAGCGAACCTTTATCCTCTGCTATTCTCAGCGTTCTATTTCTAGGTTTAGTCTTGGACGGGTATCTGCTACTAGCGATGATCTTGATTATTATCCCAATGATTTTCTTATCCATTGAAGAATCAAAAAACAAAATGAAAGAATCTTCTTTTAACACTTAAGGCTTCAAATTTGAAGCCTTTTTTGGTAGAATAGTAAGCATTACAAAGAGTGAGGAGATACCTATGACTGCAACAAAAATGAATGCACAAGAAATTATCCAATTTATCGCAAACGCTGAGAAAAAGACCAGCGTTAAAGTGACTTTTGAGGGAGAACTTGCCGGAGCCGTTCCTGCTTCTGTTATCAAGCTTGGAAATGTTCTCTTCGGAGACTGGAAAGATATTGCTCCCCTTCTTGAGGAATTAACAGAAAATAAGGACTACGTTGTTGAGCAAGACGCTCGCAACTCAGCAGTCCCTCTCCTCGATAAACGTGACATCAATGCTCGTATCGAACCAGGTGCCATCATCCGTGACCAAGTTGAAATTGGTGACAATGCTGTAATCATGATGGGAGCTGTTATCAATATCGGTGCAGAAATTGGTTCTGGCACTATGATTGATATGGGAGCTATTCTCGGTGGTCGCGCAATTGTTGGTAAAAATAGTCACGTGGGTGCAGGGGCTGTTCTTGCAGGAGTGATTGAACCAGCTAGTGCAGATCCTGTTCGTGTCGGTGACAATGTACTGATTGGTGCTAACGCTGTGGTTATTGAAGGTGTTCAAATCGGTAACGGTTCTGTTGTCGCAGCAGGTGCTATCGTCACTCAAGATGTTCCAGAAAATGTTGTCGTTGCTGGTGTTCCAGCTCGCGTTATCAAACAAATTGATGCTCAAACGCAACAAAAGACAGCTCTAGAGGACGCCCTTCGTACCTTGTAACCATAAAAAGAGGCGGAAATATCCTAGCCTCTTTCTTCTATGTAGGAGAATATACATATGTTAGATTTGATTCAAACTAGACGAGATTTACACCAGATTCCTGAGATTGGTTTAGAGGAGTTCGAAACACAGGCTTATCTGCTTGATGTTATCAAAAAATTGATTGCTGGTAAGGACTTCGTAGAACTTCGGACTTGGCGTACAGGTATTTTGGTTTATCTACACGGAAGTCAACCAACTAAAACGATTGGCTGGCGTACAGACATTGATGGACTACCTGTCAATGAACAAACAGGATTGCCTTTTGCTTCCAAACACCAAGGTCGAATGCACGCTTGTGGGCATGATTTCCATATGACTATTGCTCTAGGAAGCCTAGAACGTGCTCTCGAAAAACAGCCAAAAAATAACCTCCTCTTTCTCTTTCAACCAGCCGAAGAAAATGAAGCTGGTGGAATGCTGATGTACAAGGACCAGGCATTTGGCGACTGGCTACCAGACCAATTTTATGGTTTGCATGTGCGACCAGACTTAAAAGTCGGGCAAATTGCAACTAACACTCATACATTATTTGCAGGAACCTGTGAAATCAAGATTAACTTTAAGGGTAAGGGAGGGCATGCTGCCTTTCCACATGAAGCAAAGGATGCTGTGGTTGCTGCTAGTTATTTTATTACCCAAGTTCAATCAGTTGTTAGCCGAAGTGTCAATCCAATCGAGGGTGCCGTTGTAACCTTTGGTGTCTTGCAAGCTGGAACAACCAATAATGTAATTGCAGAAACCGCCTTTTTACACGGGACTATCCGCTCCCTAACTCAGGAGATGAGCCTATTAGTACAAAAAAGAGTTACAACCATTGCTGAAGCTGTCGCTGCTGCTTTTGATATGGATGTAGAGATTGAACTCAAGCAAGGAGGCTACCTCCCAGTAGAAAACAATCCTAAACTAGCTCGGGAATTAATGGACTTTTTCCAAGAAAAAGAAGGGGTTGAGTTGATTGATATCGAGCCTGCCATGACAGGTGAAGACTTCGGTTACTTACTTTCAAAGGTGGATGGCGTCATGTTCTGGCTTGGAATTGATAGCCCTTATGCCCTACACCACCCTCAGATGAGTCCTAAAGAAGAGGCACTCGCAATTGGTGTTGAAGCTGTATCAAGCTTTTTAGCAAAGAAAGCTGCGGAGTAAACTATGAAAAAAAGCTTACGCAAGCAGGTCTTACAAGAACTCAAGTCTCTATCTAAGGAAGAAAAGCAGAGAATGAACGATTGGCTCACAGAGCAGTTCTTTCAACATCCTTTTTATAAGGAAGCAAAAACCATTGCTACTTACCTGTCTTTTCCTCATGAATTTCAGACAGCTGAACTCATCAAACAAGCTCAAAAAGATGGGAAAGAAATCGTCATTCCAAAAACTTATCCCAAAGGGCAAATGGATTTTGTTGTTTATGAACCAGAGAAACTCGAAAGAAATTCTTTTGGACTTCTTGAACCGCAGGGGGAAGCTATTGTCTTTGAGCCCTCTCAGATTGACTTGATCCATGTTCCCGGTTTAGCTTTCAATCCTTCTGGTTATCGGGTTGGCTATGGTGGTGGCTACTACGACCGCTACTTGGAGCATTTTACTGGTCACACCATCAGCACACTTTATCTATGCCAAATCCAAGATTTTCAACCTGAGCACTACGATATTCCCGTTGAGGAGGTACTCATCTATGAAAGAGATTTTTGATCGCCGTTATCCCGTCACGAGCTTCTTTCTTTTTGTGACAAGCCTGGTTTTTATACTCATGTTTCTAACCAGTGGTTTCAACTACACAAGTGCAGCTACCTTATATCAATTTGGAGCCGTTTATCCACCTGCTATTAAGGCCATGCCTGAACAAATCTGGCGCTTATTTTCAGCAACCTTTGTCCACATCGGCTTAGAGCACTTTTTTATCAATATGCTGTCCCTTTACTTTCTAGGACGTCAGATGGAACAAATCTTTGGCTCCAAGCAGTTTTTCTTTATCTATCTTCTATCAGGTATGATGGGAAATCTCTTTGTCCTAGTTTTTAGTCCTAATGCCATTACTGCAGGTGCTTCAACTGCGCTCTACGGAATGTTCGCATCCATTGTCATTCTTCGTTATGCTACACGCAATCCCTATCTTCAACAGCTTGGCCAATCTTATCTCTCTCTTTTAATCATCAACCTAGTAGGTAGCGTTTTAATCCCTGGTATCAGTCTTGCTGGACATGTCGGGGGAGCTGTCGGGGGAGCATTACTGGCTATTGTCTTCCCAGTTCAAGGAGAACGAAAGATTTACAGCCCAGTTCAACGCGGTTTAGCAACCCTAGGTTTTATCGCTTTATCAGTCTTGCTACTCTACATTGGGTTATTTTAAAATCTGCATAAAAGCCATTGACCTGTCTCTCCTAGGGACTATCAATGGTTTTTATGTTCGGTAATTTCAGTTTCTTATTAACTTAGTTGATACAAAAAAACAAGGCAAAAACGAATTTGTCTTGTTTTTTCTTCTGATTACAAATTTTATTTATTGGCTAGGATTTCAAGGGTTTCAAGCAAGTTATCAGTGTGAACTTCAATCGTATCTCCTGTCGCCTTTATTTTGACTTCTACAATTCCTTCAGCTGCTTTCTTCCCAACAGTGATACGGATTGGCAAGCCAATTAAATCGCTATCGCTGAATTTAACACCGACACGTTCGTTACGGTCATCTGTCAAGACTTCGTAGCCTTTATTAACCAAGGCTTCTTCGATATGATTTGTCAATGCAAGACTTGCTTCATCCTTGACATTAACTGGAATCAAGTGCACATCGAATGGTGCCAATTCTTTAGGGAAATTGATTCCCCAAGCGTAACGGTATTCACCTTTAGGGGTTTTGTTCACAAAGAGACGAGCGTGTTGTTCCATGACTGCTGAAAGGAGACGGCTAACACCGATACCGTAGCAGCCCATGATGATTGGCACAGTACGACCATTTTCATCCAAGACATCTGCTCCCATGCTTGCTGAATAACGAGTACCCAGTTTGAAGATGTGACCAATTTCAATACCACGCGCAAAGTTGAGAACACCTTGTCCATCTGGAGAAATTTCGCCCTCACGAACTTCACGGATATCGACATATTCTGCAGTAAAGTCACGACCTGGGTTGACACCAGTCAAGTGGTAGCCATCTTCATTGGCACCAACGACAGCATTGCGGCTATCTTGTACCTTGCGATCTGCGATAATTTTGACATTTTCAGGTAGACCAACTGGTCCAAGAGATCCAAAGTCTGCTCCCAACAATTCTTTCACTTCTGCCTCGGTTGCAGGTTCCAAGAAATCTGCTCCAAGATAGTTTTTCAATTTGACTTCATTGAGCTGATCATTGCCAACGAGTAGGGCCACAACTGGCTCTTGGTCTGCCATATAAACCAAGGTTTTAATTGTTTTGTCTTCAGAGACGTTCAAGAAGGCTGCGACTTCATCAATCGATTTGACACCTGGTGTTTCCACGCGAGTCACTTGATCTTCAGTCACAACACGGTTGCTTGGTTTGTACTCGTTAGTTGCCATTTCCAAGTTAGCTGCATAGCTGGATTCACTTGAGTAGGCAATGGTATCTTCCCCAGAAACCATCCATTTAAGCAATTCTGCCTTGATTTCTTCTTGCACTTCAGAAGGAATCTCGTCAAATGATGCAACAGACTTGTCCAAGACAACCCAACGGTCAAGGTCACTACGGGCAGGTGTGATAGCCATAAATTCTTGGCTATCCTTACCACCCATAGCTCCACCATCACCGATGATGGCTTTGAAGTCCAAGCCACTACGAGTAAAGATTCGTTCATATGCTGCCTTGTATTCATCATAAGTCACATCCAAGCTGTCGTAGTTAGCATGGAAGCTATAACCGTCTTTCATGATGAATTCACGCGTACGAAGAAGTCCATTACGTGGACGTTTTTCATCACGGTATTTAGGCTGGATTTGGTACAAGTTCAATGGTAATTGCTTGTAAGACTTAACAGAATCACGGACAATCGCTGTAAAAGTTTCTTCGTGAGTTGGTCCCAAGATAAAGTCGGATGACTCACGATTTTTCAATTTATAAAGATCTTCACCATAAGTTTCGTAACGACCAGATTCACGCCAAAGGTCTGCACTGAGAAGGGCTGGCACCAACATCTCAACTGCACCAATCTTGTCAAACTCCTGACGCATAATCTTTTTAGCTTTTTCGATAACACGGTTAGCAAGTGGCAAGTAAGAATAAACACCTGCTGATACTTGACGAACATAACCAGCACGCAACATAAGGGCGTGACTGATAACTTGAGCATCGCTTGGCATTTCGCGAAGCGTTGGGATTAGCATTTTACTTTGTTTCATATTTTTCCTCTAATTCTTAAAAGAAGGTCCGCATGATGTCGTTCCAGGTAACAGCGAGCATCAAGACAACCATAATGGCAACTCCAACCAGAGTGACATAGGTTTCAATTTCTTGTTTCAATGGTTTGCGGCGTATAGCTTCGATAATGTTGAGCACAATTTTTCCACCATCAAGTGCTGGAATCGGAATTAAGTTGAAAATTCCGATATTAATAGAAATCATGGCTAAAAAGTACAAGACATTTTCAAGTCCATTCTTAGCAGCATCGCTACTAGCTTTAAAGATAGCAACTGGTCCACCCAATTTATTCAAATCTGGATGGAAAATCAAGCTTTTCAAAGCACTCAAGATACGTAAAGCTGAATCCGCTGCAGTCGTAAAGCCACCGACAAACATAGACCAAATATCTGTTTTGAGTCCTGGCTGCACACCGAGTAAGTAGCGCCCTTGATTTTCAACAGGTTTCACACTGACTTGCTTTTCAGTTCCATTTTCAGAGACTGTCACATCCAAAACTGGTGCTGTTTTCTCCTTGGTCTCTGCTTCCACTGCCTCAATCAAATCTTGCCAGTTACTAATTTCGTGTGAACCGACTTTGGTGATTTTTGCCGTATTGTCAACACCGGCCTTAGCAATCGCGCTATCAGGGATAATACTAAAGTTATTGCTTTGTGTATCTCGGACACCACCTTGCATAAAAATCAAAATCCAAAAGACGATAACTCCTAGGATAAAGTTATTCATTGGTCCTGCAAAGTTGGTAATCAACTTGCCCCAGACCGTCGCATTTTGATATTGAACGTCTAGCGGAGCAATACGAACCTCCGTCCCATCCTCTTCTACAATCGTTGCATCATGATCTACGGAAAAAGTTTTTTCCTCTTCCAAGACCAGACCTGTGATAAAGAGTTTATCCTCGAAATCATACTGGGTTACCTGCATAGGAAGGGCAGTTTGGTCGACTTTCTTACCAGACAGATTGATACGCTTCACCTTGCCATCATCGGCCAAAGTCAAACTAACAGGAGTTCCTGTCTTAATCTCTGTAGTATCCTCGCTCCAACCCGCCATGCGGACATAACCACCCAATGGCAGGAGACGAATCGTGTAGGCAGTCCCATCTTTTCCGATATGGGCAAAGATTTTTGGACCCATTCCAATGGCAAATTCACGAACTAGAATGCCAGACTTCTTAGCAAAGTAAAAATGTCCGAACTCGTGAACCACCACGATAATTCCAAAAACAAGGATAAAAGTTAGTAATCCTATCATTTAATATCTATTCACCTTTCTTTAAAATAAGCCGAAGAGGTGCATAATTGGGAAAACTGCTAGCATAGAGTCAAATCGATCCAAGACACCACCATGGCCTGGGATAAAGATTCCTGAATCCTTAACCCCAAAATGGCGTTTCATGGCACTCTCAATCAAATCACCCAATTGACCTGCAATACTAAAGAAAATAGCAAAGAGCATCATTTTGTAAATGCCATAAGGAAGAGCTACTGTTCTATCCACTAACATAAAGATAAGTGTGACAAGCATGGCAGCTACAATTCCTCCAAAAGCTCCTTCAATTGATTTATTAGGAGAAACTCTTGGTGCCAATCTTCTCTTTCCAAAATTCATTCCTACTAGGTAGGCACCACTATCTGTTGCCCACACAATAAAGAGAGCCAAGAGCGCTTTATCCATTCCTGCTATTCGAGCATCAAGTAAAGCATTAAAGCCAAAACCAACATAGAAACTCATGGCAATTGGATAAGTAGCATCCTCAATTGTGTAGTCTTTACTGAAGACAGTTGCTCCTAGCATGACAAAAATCACAACACTGTATGCGACAACATTCCCATCTACGGGCAAAAAAGTCAGATAGTTTTCCAAGGGAATGGTTAATACAAAAGTTGCTAACAGAGTCAATAACCCCTCCGGGGTCATAATATTTAACCCTTTCATCTGAAGCAACTCACGAACTCCAAGCATGGCTAGAATCCCCATCACTATTTGAAGCCAAAGCCCTCCAACCATCAAGAGTGGAATAAAGATAGCCAGGGCCAAAGCGGCAAATACTGTCCTTTTTAATAAGTCCTTTTTCATAATTTTCCTAAACTCCTCCAAATCGACGGTTACGACGATTGAACTCTGCAATAGCCTCCTTCAAAGCTTGCTCGTCGAAATCCGGCCACAAGACATCCGTGAAATAAAGTTCACTGTAGGCTGCCTGCCATGGTAAAAAATTGCTCAAGCGAAGCTCACCACTAGTTCGAATAATCAAATCTGGATCGCGAAACTCTCTAGGTAAATGGCCTGTAAAGAGATAGTCTCCGATCAGTTCTTCATCAATGTCTGCTGAACTTATCTTGCCGTCCGAAACTTCCTCCGCAATCAACTTAAGAGCTTGCGTAATCTCAGCTCTTCCTCCATAGTTGAGAGCAAAATTCAAAATCAATCCTGTATTTGACTGGGTCAATTCCTCCGCTTTTTTCAGAGCATCAAAAGTCTGTTTAGGCAAGCGATCAGTTTCCCCAATCATTTGAATCTTCATGTTCTTTTGGTGTAACTCAGGGACATATTTATCGTAAAATTCAACTGGTAAATTCATGATAAACTTAACTTCTTGATCTGGACGAGTCCAGTTTTCAGTTGAAAAGGCATAAACAGTCATGACCTTGACTCCCATGTCACTAGCCGCGATCGCTACCCTTCTCAAAGCATCCATCCCAGCTTTATGACCAAAAACTCGTGGTTGCATCCGTTTTTTAGCCCAGCGCCCATTCCCATCCATGATAACTCCGATATGAGCTGGTACTACCACTGGTGTCTCTATAACTTTATCTTTTTTTAAAAATCCAAACATGATTGTATTCCTATTCAAAAATCTATCGTTTCATTATACCATATTTTTCGCTTTTCTTCTATCATCTTTTCTTATTCTAGGACGGTTTTTCTATAGGGATTCTGTATTTTCAAACTAACAAGTCTTGCATTTCTCAAAGAAAGTTGATACAATAAAATGTAAAGATTTATCCTTGATCAGTTACAGGGGTTTTTTATTGAAAGGATTTTATCATGGTTAAAAAACTACAACGTAAAAAACAATTACGAAATAGTCTTCGTCGTTCAGGTGCATTTTCAAACGCTGTAAACAAGGTTGTCGAAGAAACAAAAAAAGTTGTGAAACATGCTGAAAAAGCAGCAAACAACGCAGGTAAAGTTGTCTCTAAACAAGTTGAAAAAACTGTAGAAGTAACCAAAGAACAAGCGCAAAAAGTAACGAGCTCTGTTGAGGATTTCGCAGCTAATCTAGGAGGACTTTCACTCGACCGTGCTAAGACTTTCTATGATGAAGGTATTAAATCTGCAGCTGACTTCAAAAACTGGACAGAGAAAGAACTCCTTTCCTTAAAAGGGATTGGTCCAGCTACGATCAAGAAATTAAAAGAAAACGGCATCAAGTTCAAGTAACCTTTATTGCCTCTTGCAATTTCCATAAAAACTTGCTAAACGATGCCCATTAGAGGTGTTTTGAATCCCACATTTTACAGAAAGTGGCGGAGCTGAGAAGTCCACAAATGTGTCAAAACTGGTTGCTAATGGATGAAAATGAAATATTGAAATGGTCTTTTTGATTCCTTTTGGGACGAGCTAAGGCCGTCATATCAAAAGAGAAATAATAAGATTAAAGATGCGGGCATTTGCCCGAAATTGGGTGGTACCGCGGATAAACACATTCGTCCCTGTCAGATTGATGGCAGGGGCGATTTTTATTTTGTAACCCTAGTCAAAGGAGTTTGTCATGAAACAATCTTTTAAAACTAGTAAACTCTACTATGGCTTTCCGATTTTCATCCTAGGCTACCAGGACCAGAACTTTGGGCACAATATCACGACCTGCAGTTCCTCCTATAGCCTAGGAGATTGGCTGGTCATCGGTGTTGGTGCTGAGGAAAATGCGACTGACCAGATTAAGCATTATCAGAAGTTCACTGTCAACATTCCTGATGAAAACTTCATGCTGGAGATGGAGCAGGCTGGTTTTATCAGCCATCGGGAGAAATTGAAGCACCTGAAGCTAGACTACGAGATTTCTGAACAGACTCAGGCACCGATTTTGAATGCCTGCCCAGTTGCATTGGACTGTCAGGTAGAACGGATCATCGAGGAAGATGGCATCTGCCATATCTTTGCTAAGATTCTTGAACGACTGGCTAATCCAGAACTCTTGGACGATAAAGGCCATTTTAAAAATGACTGCTTTGCCCCAACTTACTTTATGGGGGATGGCCATCAGCGTGTTTACCGTTATCTAGATGACCGAGTTGACCCCATGGGAAACTTTATCAAGAAAGCGAGGAAGAAGGATGGCAAGAGCTGAACTACCAGAACGAATCGAGACGGAGCGTCTCGTTTTACGAGTCCGTACAGTGGCGGATGCTGAAGATGTCTATGCCTACGCTAGTCTCCCAGAAGTCTCTTATCCAGCAGGCTTTCCACCCGTCAAGACCTTGGATGATGAGATTTACTATCTAGAGCATATCCTCCCTGAGCGCAATCAAAAGGATAATCTCCCAGCAGGTTACGGCATTGTCGTCAAAGGGACGGAAAAGGTCATTGGGTCTGTTGACTTCAACCACCGCCACGCGGACGATGTGCTAGAGATTGGCTATACCTTGCACCCAGACTATTGGGGTCGAGGTTATGTTCCAGAAGCAGCGCGTGCTTTGATTGACTTAGCCTTTAAAGAGTTGGGTCTTCACAAGATTGAACTAACTTGCTTTGGCTACAATGTCCAAAGTCAACGAGTCGCGGAGAAACTTGGATTTACTCTTGAAGCTCGTATAAGAGACCGCAAAGATGCCCAAGGCAATCGCTGTGACAGTCTGATATATGGCTTGCTGAAGAGTGAGTGGGAAAAGATATAATTGGAATAAATATTTAGGGGTGTAGATAATGAACGAAAAAATAATCTATTTTGATGCAAGTACGATTGGTCATAACGGTAATAAAGATAGAGAACAAACTAAAGTAAATGTTTTGAACGAATCAAAAACTCCATTACTTTTAAATTTAGATTTATCAGAATATTTCACTAGCCCATATGGTGTCGAAAGTGTTGATGATACAAGTGGCATAGTAATTTTAAAAGAAGGATTAACAAATAATCATGGAGAATTATTAGCTCTATTCTTTGCTATGAAAATCGCAGAACAGATTCAAGCAAAAGTTATTTGTGGAGACAGTAATAATGCGATTCAATATTGGTCAAAAGGACAGTATAATCGGAAAAATATCAAAAATAATGAAACTATTGAATTGATAGAAAAAGTAACTAAACAACGTGATAATTTTGAAAAATCTGGGGGAGAAGTTAGGAAAATTTCAGGAGATTCTAATCCCGCTGATTTGGGATATCATAGATAAAAGGAGAAAAAAATAATGTCTAAAGAACTTTCACCTAAATACAATCCAGCCGAGGTTGAGGCTGGTCGTTACCAAAAATGGCTTGATGAGGATGTTTTCAAGCCTTCAGGAGATAAAAAGGCTAAGCCTTACTCGATCGTGATTCCACCACCAAACGTTACAGGTAAACTCCACCTTGGTCACGCTTGGGATACAACTCTTCAAGATATCATCATCCGCCAAAAACGCATGCAAGGTTTTGATACGCTTTGGCTTCCAGGGATGGACCACGCAGGTATTGCCACTCAAGCCAAGGTTGAAGCTCGTTTGGCCGAAAGTGGTATTTCGCGTTACGACCTCGGGCGTGAGAAATTCCTTGAGAAAGTCTGGGAATGGAAAGATGAGTATGCGTCTACCATCAAGCAACAATGGGGCAAGATGGGGATTTCCGTGGATTACTCACGTGAACGTTTCACCCTTGACGAAGGCTTGTCAAAAGCTGTCCGCAAAGTCTTTGTAGATTTGTACAAAAAAGGCTGGATCTACCGTGGTGAATTTATCATCAACTGGGATCCAAAAGCCCGTACAGCCCTTTCTGATATCGAGGTTATTCACAAGGATGTGGAAGGTGCCTTCTACCACATGAACTACATGTTGGAAGACGGTTCACGTGCCCTTGAGGTGGCGACTACTCGTCCAGAAACCATGTTTGGTGATACTGCCGTAGCGGTTAACCCAAATGATGACCGTTACAAAGACTTGATTGGTAAAAATGTTATCTTGCCAATCTTGAACAAGCCAATTCCAATCGTTGGAGATGAGCACGCAGACCCTGAATTCGGTACTGGTGTGGTTAAAATCACTCCTGCCCACGACCCTAATGACTTCTTGGTTGGTCAACGTCATAATCTTCCGCAAGTCAACGTTATGAACGATGATGGTACCATGAATGAATTGGCTGGCGAATTCAAGGGTATGGACCGATTTGAAGCACGTAAGGCCGTTGTTAAGAAATTGGAAGAAATTGGTGCTCTTGTTGAAATCGAGAAAATGACTCACTCAGTTGGTCACTCAGAGCGTACAGGTGTCCCTGTTGAGCCACGTTTGTCTACACAATGGTTCGTGAAGATGGATCAATTGGCCAAAAATGCTATTGCTAACCAAGACACAGACGACAAGGTTGATTTCTACCCACCTCGTTTCAACGATACCTTCCTCCAATGGATGGAAAATGTCCACGACTGGGTGATTTCTCGTCAGCTCTGGTGGGGTCACCAAATCCCTGCTTGGTACAATGCTGAGGGTGAAATGTACGTTGGCGAAGAAGCTCCAGAAGGTGACGGATGGACTCAGGATGAAGACGTCTTGGATACGTGGTTCAGTTCTGCTCTTTGGCCATTCTCAACTATGGGCTGGCCTGATGTGGACTCAGAAGACTTCAAACGTTACTTCCCAACTTCAACCTTGGTAACAGGTTACGATATCATCTTCTTCTGGGTGTCTCGTATGATCTTCCAATCATTGGAATTCACTGGCCGTCAGCCATTCCAAAACGTTCTTATCCACGGTCTTATCCGTGACGAGCAAGGACGCAAGATGTCTAAATCACTCGGTAACGGGATTGACCCAATGGATGTTATCGAGAAATACGGTGCTGATGCCCTCCGTTGGTTCCTTTCAAACGGATCTGCACCAGGTCAAGACGTGCGCTTCTCATATGAGAAAATGGATGCTTCATGGAACTTCATCAATAAGATCTGGAACATCTCTCGCTACATCCTCATGAACAATGAAGGCTTGACCCTTGACCAGGCAACGGCCAATGTGGAAAAAGTTGTCAACCAGGAAGCTGGAAATATCACAGACCGTTGGATTCTCCACAATCTCAATGAAACGATCGGAAAAGTCACTGAAAACTTTGACAAGTTTGAGTTTGGTGTTGCAGGTCATATCCTCTACAACTTCATCTGGGATGAGTTTGCGGACTGGTACGTTGAGTTGACCAAGGAAGTCCTTTATAGCGATAACGAAGAAGAGAAAATCATTACACGTTCTGTTCTCCTATACACCTTGGACAAGATCCTTCGTCTCCTTCACCCAATCATGCCATTCGTGACAGAGGAAATCTTTGGACAAATTTCAGAAGGCTCTATCGTTACAGCAGCATACCCAACTGTCAATCCAGCCTTTGAAGATCTTGCGGCTCATACTGGCGTGGAAAGTCTCAAAGACTTGATCCGTGCTGTTCGTAATGCGCGTGCAGAAGTAAACGTAGCACCAAGCAAGCCTATCACGATTCTTGTTAAGACTAGCGATAGTGACTTGGAAGTCTTCTTTAACAGCAATGTCAACTACATCAAACGTTTCACAAATCCAGAGCACTTGGAAATCGCAGCTAATGTAGAAGTCCCTGAATTAGTAATGTCAAGTGTCATCACAGGAGCAGAAATCTACTTGCCACTCGCTGACCTTCTCAATGTAGAAGAAGAATTGGCTCGCCTCGACAAGGAACTGGCTAAATGGCAAAAAGAACTGGATATGGTCGGTAAGAAGCTCTCTAACGAACGCTTCGTAGCCAATGCCAAACCAGAAGTCGTCCAAAAAGAACGCGACAAACAAGCCGACTACCAAGCCAAATACGATGCGACCGTCGCACGTATTGATGAGATGAAGAAGTTGGTGAAATAGTGGCTGAAGATTACGGAAAATATAAATCGTGGTTTAATCAACCATTGAATATATTAGAGTCAAAAGACTCAAACGATGATTATTTGAATAATAATTTCAAAATGATTGATTATTATCAGGAAATATATCATGATGGGATTGTAATAGATGAACTGATTAATAAATTAAAACAAGGTCAATTTGATAGTTTAAGTATTATTGATTTAAATAGATTTAGAATATTCCTAGATGCAGTATTGTTAACTTTCAATAATGAGAAGGTTTATAATGTTTATTTGAAAGACAAATTTGCCTTTCAACCATTTTTTGACAGATTGAATGATTCAACACTATTCATACGAGAACGTCAATTTTTAGAAAATTATAAGAAGTATTTGAATAATCTTTTCAAAATACGCATTGATAAATTTAATTCATTTTTTTACTCACTAGATGGGGAAGACAGGCGAGTTTGGGATCAATTCAAGATAGTAAGAAATGCTTTCTCACATATGCAATATGGCTTTTATGCAAGTGACTCTACGGGGTTTCTAAGTAATTTTTCGATTTATAATCACGATAATGGACAAACTAAAGAAATTGGATTTGTTTTTGAACCAATTTTGCATCTTTTTATTCAGCAATTTTTTTCAAATTATAGTTTCTCAGGAGTTCCATACAAACATACTTGGTTTGAATTAAATCAAGAGAATGGGCTGATTAATTTTAATCAGGTAACTCTTTCAGATAAAGTTAATACTAAATTTTCAGGGTTTCAAAAAGATCATTTCATGAATCAATTTACTAGTATTATACAATCTGGAGATAAGACAACTATAGATAATTTTTTGAATAACAATTCTTTTAATCGTAAAATAATTTCTATTTCGCATGACGAGATTGAGCAAAAATGTTTGTTTTACTTGCAAGAAAAAAATCATAAACTTAATGATCCGATTCATTTTTTCGAGTCAATAAAGTTTTTATTTGACTTTGAAACGGAGTTTTCTAATTTTTTAGTTCATCTAATTCAATTAAACGATAGACTAATAGACTATTTAAGGGATAGAAAGTTAGGTATTAATAGAATCAATGAAATTTTTAAAAGTATTGACGAATTAACTGAGGATGAAAATAAGTTCTTGTGTTTTAGGTATTCTTTCGATTTATTAAGAATGTTTAATATCTCGTCTCGATTAGAGGATGATGATTTACCTAAAATTCAGATACCTGAAATCAGTATAAAAGGAATATACATACAAAATCCTTTGGCTTTATATGATTACTATAAAAAAATAAGATTCGTCTTCAATTACACTCACACTATGACTTGAGATCCAATTATATTATGGAAAGAATAAGAAATGCAATGATGCATGGCAATTATTGGATAGGATTAAAAGAATCAAAATTGTTTTATTTTTTTGAGGATAAATTTAATAAAAGAAATGAGATAATTGAAGTTTCACAAAATGTGCTAGAAAGTTTTGTTAAGCAAAAAATATTTCAAGATAGATGATACTTTTTATATATTACATTAGTAGGTGATGATAAAATTATTTTAGAAAGCAGGTTACTACATGACAAATTCTGTAAGTTCGAACCTCTCTGAGAAGTACAACATTGCAGCTTTCTTCTCAGGTGTTGGGGGAATTGAGTTGGGATTTGAACAGACCAACGAGTTCAGAGTGGTGTATGCCAATGAATTTGATAAGTATGCGCGTCAGACTTATCAGTTAAACCATCCAGATACTTATTTGGATGGTCGTGATATTCACGATGTTCAGCCAGAGGATATTCCAGCCGAGCGCGTGGATGTGATTATGGGAGGTTTCCCTTGCCAAGCCTTTAGTATTGCGGGCTATCGCAAGGGTTTTGATGATGATCGTGGCGACCTTTTCTTCGAATTGCTTCGCATGATTGAAGGACGTAAACCTCGTGCTATCTTCATCGAAAACGTCAAAAACATGGTCGGTCATGACCACGGAAATACCTTCAAGGTTATTCGTGAAGCCTTGACCGAGAACAACTACTTTATTAAGTGGAAGGTTCTCAACGGAAAAGACTATGGAAATATCCCACAAAACCGTGAGCGGATTTACATTGTTGGTTTTGATACCAAGGAAGCTTATGACTTATTTGAATTCCCAGAGGAAATCAAGCTGACGACTTCTCTTCAAGATGTGATTAACTTTGGTGATCAGCTAGATGAGGTCTACTACTACCGTGAAGGCAAGCAGAATTTCTACGACCAGTTAAAATTTGAAGTCACCAGCCAAGACACAGTTTACCAGTGGCGCCGTCAGTACGTCCGAGAAAATAAAAATGGAGTTGTCCCTACACTAACAGCCAATATGGGAACTGGTGGACATAATGTTC
Organism: Streptococcus sp. HMSC34B10; assembly: GCF_001839505.1. NCBI lineage: Bacteria > Bacillati > Bacillota > Bacilli > Lactobacillales > Streptococcaceae > Streptococcus > Streptococcus sp. HMSC34B10. Next base: position 64,011 of record NZ_KV841550.1, read on the forward strand.
CATTGATTTTGACGGACAGTGGCGAGATTCGTAAACTGACTCCCAAAGAAACCTTTAACGTTCAAGGCTATCCTAAATCCTTTAAAATCCCAGAAGAGGTTTCTAATGGTCAGCTATACAAACAGGCTGGAAACAGTGTAGTTGTGCCCGTGATTAAACGCATCGCAGAAAATGTTGCCAAGGCCTTAAACGAAAGTCAAGGGAAATCTCAACTTAATCGTTCAGGGAAATTCGCCATTATCTACACTAAGATGAACGGTCAATTTGAAGGGCAATCCTATGTCAAGGATTTTGTGGATAGCTATGAGCAAGCTCTTGAAAAAATCAAGGCTTATGATGATGGTTTAACCCTTCTGTCAGATGAAGAGTATTTGAGACTTGTAAAAAAACAAGGCAAACTCGAATTTTACAGTATTAATTAACGAATATATAAGAGGATTAGTGAAAAACTAATCTTCTTTTGATATACTGAAAATAGAAAAGAGGGCGCTTATGTGGGAACATCTAAAGTCTGAACAAAAGGACAAATACAAAACCTTAATTACCAACTTCGCTAGCTTGAGCCAAGCTTTCTCTCAAAAGGCAGAATCCGAAGACGAGGAACAAACAGAACATTCTGTCGCTCCTATCGTCAACTCCAAATTCCAGGAGACTGTTTTCCAGAAGGCTTTTAATGCCGTTGGGGAAGATATCGCCAATACTTCCTATGATGCTTCCGTCGTTGTAGATGAAAATCATAAATACCTAGTGGGTATCAAGTCTTTTGGAATTAATTCGGGAGATCAAAAAATCGCTCAGTTTAAAAAAGATTCTCAATCTTGGACGGACTTATTGAGTGATATAAAATTCCATGCTGATATTTCAGTAGATAAAGAAGCTGCAGACAAGGAAAACTATCAACGCTATGAAGAGTTGGCACGAAAGATTGCGACCTTGAGAAACCAGAGAATCGAATCTTCTAAGGCGCAAATCAAGGGATTCAACTCTGACTCAGTCAATGTTGAAGCTGTTTACCACGTCTTGATGCCTACATCAAAAGGAGAAAATCCAAGGATTTTTGTCGGTGAAACATCTTATTTACCAGTTGATATTGATAATCTGGTCATTGAAGGATCAACTACCAAAAATAATCCAACCAATTTCCGTTTTACAGATGGGCAACACCACTACAAGTACACGGCAGCTGACAGCCAGCTCCACATGACTTTTAACAATAAAGACATTGTTGTAGACACTTGGGACGTCCATTATATCGAAGATCCTTTTTCTCTCTTTGAAAATCTTCATTTACTAATAGCTGAAAAGGAACAATCCGACATCCTAGAAACAGTATCTTGGGTGATTACAGACAAACATGGAAATGTGGAAGAAAACTCTGGTTTCAATGCCTTTAATGGTGGTTCAAAACTAGCTAAAAAATATCGTCTGCCACGGATTCTAAAGATTCAGGAAAAATTCAAAGATAGTCTGGCTCCAGAAGAACTAGCTTTTGTGACTTTCTCCCTAGAAGAAATTCTCTTGAAAAAGTGGACTAGCACGGAAAAAAATAATATGAAGGCTATTCGTGAGGACTTGATTAACTTTGTCCACGAGACTGGCAACAAAAAACTCATTAAAGAAATTGAGCAGTTAGTGTATCGTCCAGTTGGCGAAGTTTACATTCCTCTGCCTGACTCCAAGAACTTCCATGATGAAAGACCTGACTTCTTCGGACCAGGATTTGGGACCTTTGAACCTGGTACTAAAAAACTAGCTCTATCCAAAGAGGAAAGAACCTTTAAACTAAGATTTTTACCTTCTGGTGATGTCATCAATGCCTATATCAACCAAGAAGCTGGTAAGGCGATTCAGTCAACTGATAAGCAAGAAATTCTTGGAAATTGGATCTTGCGTGGTGTTTTCCAGTTGAAGGAACGAGAAATCTTGACAGGCCAACGGCTCAATGAGCTGGAAATCAACGGCATTCGATTGACCAAGTTTAAAAACGGGGAAATCGGCATCGAATTCATCTGGATTGACACCGAAAATCCACCAAGCGATGCTATCGGCTGGGTAGCAAAATAGACTTGAATAATACAAAAAAATCTCTTAGATTCATTTCTAAGAGATTTTTCCTTTCTCTCTCCCTCACAACCAGCCTTCTTCTTCGGCAGTTTTGGCTGCTTCAGTTCGGTTGCTGGCGCCTAGTTTAGAGAGGATATTGGTCATATAATTACGGACAGTGCCGTTTGAGAGGTAGAGCTTATCCGCAATTTCTTGGTTGGACAGGCCTTGGGCTACTCCATGTAAAACAGCGATTTCTTGCTCGGTCAAGGGATTAGGATGGGTCATCATGACTTCCATCAGCTCTGGAGAATATTCCTTGCGTCCCTCTAACACCGTATGTAGGGTTTGCATGAGTTCGGCGATGCTTCGCTCTTTCAAGACATAGGCGTCGACTCCTGCTTTGACCGCTCGTTCAAAATAGCCTGGACGTTTAAAGGTCGTAACGATAACCACCTTGGTTTCAGGCACTTCTTGTTTGATCCACTCGAGCGCTTCTAGTCCCGTCTTTACTGGCATTTCGACGTCAAGAATAGCAATATCTACTGCTTCTTTCTCCAAAACCTCAATAGCCTCGGCTCCATTTTTCGCCTGCAAGACAGTCTCTACATCTGGCTGAAAGCTTAAGAGCTGACACATGGCATCTCTCAGCATACTTTGATCTTCTGCGACTAATACTTTCATCTACTTTCTCTCCTTATAAGGCAGATGCACGCGTACTTCTGTGGGATCTTTCAAACTGACCAGCTCTACTTGCCCTGAGAAGGCTGCTGCACGGTCACGGACTGTATGGAGTTCATTTCCTTTTACAGTTGCAAATCCTTTCCCGTCATCTCTAACTGTCAGGACCAATTCCTGATTTGTACGTTCCAGTTTTAGATAGGCTTTTTCAGCTCTGGCATGCTTGATGATATTGGTCGCCAGTTCTAACAAAACCATAGCAGCTGTCGACTCTATATCCTGAGTCAGGCTAGCCTTGTCCAAGTGATTCTCAACTTGAACCTCAATCCCAGCAATCTCAAGCATCTTTTTGACAGTCTCAAGCTCTGAAGTTAGGGTCCGTGATTTCAGATTTTCCACAATGGTTCGCACTTCATTCATGGAATCCTTGCTGATCTGGTGAATTTCTTTTAATTCCTTTTCTACCTGTGGATAAGCCTCCATCTGAAATAACTGCAAGGCCAAATCTGTCTTGACACTGAGCATAGCAAAAGTATGTCCCAAGCTATCATGCAAATCCTGACCGATACGACTGCGTTCATTTTCAGCAAGCAATAGATTTATCTGGGCATTTTGCTTGGCCTGAGCTTCTTTCAAATCCTCGACAATGCGAATCCGAACCAAGCCAAAAGTCATTAAATCGATAAAAGTGAGAATTCCAAGTAGATAGACTAGAAACTCAACTTCAACTTCCTGAAAAATCAAAAGTTGCCCCACAACAAGGACTTGAGCAAGGAGAAAAGTTCGGACATGTAAAGAATTAAAACTACGTACGCCGAAATGATAAATTAAGAGATTGGCAAGGAAAAAGAAGAACCAGATATAATTTACACCAACAAAGGCAGTATAGCCAGCTACATAGGCTAGCATGATAACCCAACAGAGCCAGGATAAACGCTGACTCTTGGTGGTTAAAACACCTAAGTAAGCCAAGACAAATAGAATATCAATCAACAAATGCCAGCTAGGAAGCTCCCCAGTCACTACAGGAACGATGGGAAAAACCATAAAAATCAAACTGGCCCAATACATATAATCTATGCTTTTCAGTCTTACAAGCATTAAGCATTCTCCTTATGACCTTGAAGGTAAATGGTCAAACCAAACAAAACTGCTGAAAAAACAAGTAGATAAACTGTGGCTGATAAATTGATGCCACCCTCGTTTAAGAAGGTTTTGAGCAACTCCATCAACTGATAAGTTGGCAGGCACTTACCGATTGCTTGCATCCAGTCTGGAAATAAAGAGATGGGCATCCAGAGTCCGCCTAAAACAGCCAATCCTAGATAGAGGAGATTGCCCACGACAGACATCAGCTGACTAGACGGTAAGAGTGTCAGGATCAAGCCAAGCGCTACAAAGGCAACACTTCCTACTATCAGCAAGAGCGCAGCCCCAATCCAGTTTCCAAGAGACATGTCCACCCCTCTTACAAAATGCCCAACTGAGAAAACAACCAGGATTGAAACCAAATAATCAACCATCATACTTGTTATCTTTGATAGATAATATTCTACCATATTTACTGGAGTATGGCGTAATGTTTTCTGCCAGTTGTTGATTTTATCGGTATGTAAAACAGCTGGGAATGAAAACATAGCTGTCGACATCATGGAAAAGGCCGTCATAGAGATAAGGTAGTCACGCATAAAATTAGCTGGCCCATCTGGTGTATCCTGGTACATGCCTGAAAAGAATAAATAGAAGGCCGTCGGCATCCCTACGGATAATAGATAATAGACTAATTGACGTTTGGTCAATAGAAATTCGATCTTGTTTAGTGCAATCCATCGTTTCATCTTAGTCATCTCCCTTCTGTGTTTCTTCAAAGATTGTATCTAGCAAGCTACGGTTATTGACTTCAATTTCTTGTATCCTACAGCCTGCCTGAACTAACCGTTCCCAGAAAGCATCTGCTTCACGTGTGACTACTTGCAGGGCATCTTGTTTTTGTGACCAGTTATCAACCAAGTTAGACTGTTCGACGACTTCCTTGTAAGCTAGAGGTAGGATAAAGTGCTTTTCAATCTCTTCACTGCGCATGGCTAGAGGTGTTGTATCGCGAATCAACTCTCCCTTATTTAAGACCAAAATCCGGTCTGCTGTATGCTCTACTTCCTCAATATAATGAGACGAATAGAGAATGGTGACTCCCTGTGCTTTTAGATCCTGAACAATTTCCCAAAAACGTTGACGGGTAGAAGTATCCATGGCCGCAGTTGGCTCATCTAAAAAGACAAGCTTTGGTCGGCCAATCAAGGTCAAGACAAATGAAAAGAGACGCTTTTGCCCACCTGACAATTTTTCTGCCAATTGTTCTTTTTGCTGCTTGTCAAACTGCAATAGTTGATCGATCTCCTGGTTGTTCAAGGGATTTGGATAAATACTTTGAAAGAAAGCAATCAACTCTTTAACCTTTAATTTCTGAACAATGACATTTTCTTGAGGGAGGTAGCCTCTAATGTAGTCTAACTGAGAACTCGTTACTGGCAAGCCTTGGATGGATACTTGACCGCTGGTGACTAGCTTATCTCCAAGCAAACAATCCAAAAGTGTTGTCTTTCCAGCACCATTTGGACCAATCAAGGCGACGCATTCACCTTCCGCTACCTCAAAGGAAATATCCTTCAAAATAGCCTTGCCCTTGATATTTTTATTGAGGCTTTCTACCTTAATCATGTTCATGATATTCTCCTTTCAGCCACTCCTTTCCCATCGGAAAGGCGATAAAAATCATAAATCCTAATCCCCAGGCACCACGGATGAATTGGTGAAGGAAGGCTTGATCAAACCAACCTGTAAACATTTCTACCAACCATACCACTAGTGATAGTCCAATAAAAAGATAGAGAATCGCTTTTTTCATTTTTCAAACTCCTTTTTCACATCTGAGACCAATTTCAAACCTTCTCGGATCAACCAAGACATCATGCCAAATCCTGCAAATAACTCCCAAGGAAAATGATAGAAGCCTTCGTCCAATCCTGAGAACATGAGATAAGTCATGACTCCTGCTGCTACTAAACTCATTGCAACAATTACTTTATGTTTCATTTTTTCTTCCTCCATTTGATACATCTAGTATAATTCTTTGAAGGTAGAATCACTAGAAGCTTCTGTCATGAGGAAATATGACAAATGTCATTAAAAATGATGGAACAGAAATTACTAGATTGGATTGATTTTCTAGCACCAATCAGCTACTGGGTCCAAAACTCATTGCAAACGAAAAAGATCGGGAATCTTTTCCCGACCTCTTTCGTTTTCTATTTAATCTTTATTCCACACTGAAAAGATATGGGTAAACTGGTTGTTGACCGTGGTGGATTTCTACTTCGACATCTTCGAATTCTTCTGCGATTTCTTGAGCAATTTCATTTGCCAATTCTTCGCTTCCGTCTTCTCCAACATAGAAGGTTACGATTTCACTGTCCTCGTCCAACATATGCTTCAAGGTTTCAGTCAGAGTTTGGTGCATATCAGGGTTTGATACGAGGATCTTACCATCCACCATACCCAGATTGTCATTTTCATGGATTTCCAAACCATCAATAGTCGTGTCACGAACGGCTGTTGTGACGCTACCGCTGACAACGTCCCCAAGAGCCGCAGTCATGCGTTCTTGGTTTTCTTCGATAGACTTACTTGGGTCAAATGCTAGAAGGCTAGTCAATCCTTGAGGAATTGTACGAGCTTCTACTACAACAGCTGGTTGTTCCAATACTTCAGCTGCAGATTGAGCTGCCATGAAGATGTTTTTGTTGTTTGGCAAGAAGATGATGTTACGAGCATTAACTTTCTCAACAGCCTTGACAAAGTTTTCTGTCGAAGGGTTCATGGTTTGTCCACCCTCGATGACATAGTCCACACCTTGAGCACGGAAGATGTCTGCCAATCCTTGTCCAGCTACTACTGCGATAAGAGCATATTCTTTTTCTTCAGCTGGCTTGCTGACTTGAGCTTCTTTTTCTACTTGCGCTTCGTGTTGGTTACGCATGTTATCCACTTTAACCTTGACCAAGCTACCATATTTAAGACCTTCTTGCAAGACAAGTCCTGGATCTTCTGTATGGACGTGAACTTTAACGATTTCATCGTCATTGACAACAAGTAGAGAATCTCCAAGATCGTTCAAGTAGTTACGGAATTCTTCGTAGTCAAAGTCTTTCGCATAAGTTGGGCCTTGTTTAAGGGCAACCATGATTTCAGTACAGTAACCAAAAGTAATGTCTTCTGTTGCCACATGTCCAGCTACAGACTTGTGGTGTTCAGCATTGATCATCTCACTCATGTTTGCTGGAGTAGCAACAAAGTCCTCAGAAGCACTGTATTCACCAGTAAGAGCTGAAAGGAAACCTTCATAGATGAAGACCAAACCTTGACCACCTGAGTCCACAACTCCAACTTCCTTCAAAACCGGAAGCATTTCTGGAGTTTTAGCAAGGGCTGCTTTTGCTCCTTCCAAGGCCGCACGCATAACTTCAACTGCGTCATCTGTCTGTTCTGCTTTTTTCTTAGCACCGATGGCAGCTCCACGTGATACTGTCAAGATAGTTCCTTCAACGGGTTTCATAACAGCTTTGTAGGCTACTTCTACACCAGATTGGAAGGCAAGGGCCAAATCTTGACCAGTTAATTCATCTTTTTCCATGATAGCTTGTGAGAATCCACGGAAAAGTTGAGAAGTGATAACTCCTGAGTTTCCACGCGCACCCATCAATAGACCTTTAGCCAAGATACTTGCTGCTTCGCCAACGGTTGAAGCTGGTTTATCAGCTACTTCTTTGGCACCATTTTCGATGGTCATTCCCATATTCGTCCCTGTATCTCCGTCTGGAACTGGGAAAACGTTTAAGGAATTGACATATTCGGCTTGCTTATTCAAACGAGTTGAAGCAGCCTGTACCATTTCTTGAAATAAGCTTGTAGTAATATTTGACACGATTATTCTCCTACAACTTTGATATTTTGAATATAAACATTCACTGTTTGAGCTGTAATTCCTAGTTGGTTTTCCAAACTAAAACGTACACGTTCTTGAATGTTTTTTGAAACTTCACTAATTTTTGTTCCGTAACTTAATACAGTATAAACATCAACTGCAATGCTTCCATCTTCGGCTGCTTTTACGACAACACCTTTTGAATAATTTTCTTTCCCAAGTAGGGCTTGGAAATTATCTTTGAGGGCGTTTTTACTAGCCATACCGACTACACCAAAAATCTCAGTTGCTGCACCGCCTACAACGGTTGCAATCACGTCATCTGTCAGTTCGATTTGACCATCTTTTGTATTAATTTTTACAGTCATTTTCTTTACCTCAACTAGTTGATACTTTATTTTATCATATTTCAAGCCAAGTGTAAAAGCAGAATGCTGTATCAGCGGATATTTGCTTGATTTTTCAAATGATTTCAGCTTTCGAGCAAAAGAAAAAGACCTCAAAGGTCTTTGTTTCTTTATTAAACGCGTTCTACTTTTCCTGATTTCAAAGCACGAGCTGAAGCCCAAACTTTTTTAGGTTTACCATCGATAAGTACAGTAACTTTTTGAAGGTTTGGTTTTACGGCACGTTTAGTTTTGTTCATCGCGTGTGAACGGTTGTTTCCTGATACAGTCTTACGACCTGTAAAGTAACATACTTTAGCCATTATGTTTTCCTCCTATTAGATCTAATATAGCGGATGTGCTAGCACCACATACCGTACTATGTTACCACACTTTCGCATTTTTGACAAGGGGATTAGAAGATTTTTTTAATGAACATAGACAACTTCTAATTTCCCAAAAACTACGTCTCCACGGATAATCAAGGTTTTACTGGTTGGGGCTGTCGCCACTTCTACTTGCGGACTGCTAAACACTGATTCTACCCGAAGGTCCACTTTCCAATGCTCAGGGATATAAATGGTTGCACTTCCAAAAACTACGTCCACGCTTAATATTGCTACATCACCTAGAATATTTGCATTATCATAATAAATCTTAGCATCTCCAAAAACAGCTTCCGCTTGGTCTTCTACCAAGTCTTGGTCTTGATTATAAAAGGTCCCACTTCCAAAAATGATTTCCTTATCAGTAGGAACTTTTTTCTCTCTATTGTTCCAAAATTTCTTTCCACTCCAAGTTTTATTTGAGTGAGTCAACATACTTACTCCGAGAACGATTAGAACTCCCGCCCAGAACAGCGATTGATTGGGAATCGGTAAAATATCATAAAAATGATTGGCAATCAAGAGGGCCACTAAGGCTGTAAAAGAGGCTGAAGTGAAGTGGCGACGTAACAAAGCTTCAACTGATTGATAGGCAAAAAATGCAATACCTACCAAGGGCCAAATGTGCCCTCCCAAAGCAGGAATCCCAAAATTCCCCTGTAATAATACTAAAGCTGCCAATACTAGCAATACAATACCAAATGCTTTTTTTTTCATCTTCTTACCTCATGTTTCTTAGATTTTCTTTTAGGAGGGATTGGTAGTGCCTTGACACATGAACCTCCTTGTGGGTCTGATAAAAGGAAATAGTTCCTGTCCCTGAGAAGGACTTGTCCACCGAGTAGACCTGCCGAAGATTGGCAATGGTCGACTTAGATACTCGACTGAAATAGCGAGGCAGGATGGACTCTAACTCATAAAGCTTAAGTCTTACCTCATAGGCTTCTTTCTGGGTATGAGCGTAAATCTTGCTACCTTCTGTCTCAAAAAAGAGAATTTCTGACAAGTCTAAGTAGTACTCCCCCGTCCCCTTATAGAAAATTAACCTAGGAGCCTTGGTTTCTTGCAAGAGTCGTTGCAAATCAGCTATTTCATCTGTCAGGGCTGCAGCCTTGATGACAATCTCTGTCTCAGTTAGTTCACTATCAATCTCGATTCGTAACTTCATCCTATCTCCTTTCTGCATCTACTATACCAAAGCCTAGAAAACTTTACAAGAGCAAAAAAGCAAGTGGTTACTTTTAGCCCGTAAGTGGTTACGAGGCCAAGCCCACTTGCTTTGCTTTTTACAACATAAAGAAGAGAATTCCCCAGATAAGCCCACAAGCATAGCCAACCAGGACATCCTTGGGATAATGAACACCTCCTAAGACTCGCACAAGACCGAGAAAAGCTGATAAAATCAACAAAATCAAGCCCACAGGTAGATTTGCATGCAGGCAAGCCATGGAAATGATGGTGGCTGAAAAGACATGGCGACTAGGCATTGAATTACCCGAACTATCCTTGTCGAGTAAAGGGACAATCTCCCAAGCCTCGTAAGGACGAGGTTGATTGATCCACTTACGAACAAGCGTCAATAGGACAAAGCCAACAGCTGGCACCATGATATAGGTAGAAAATTCTTTCCCTAAGCCTTTACTTATAAAGTTTGTTCCCAACAAGGTCACGTAGGCTACTGGCATCAGAACTGTCATCATGCGATTAAAAACTCGCATCAGTTGCAATCCTTGTGGATGTCGAAGAAGACTTGCTTTTCTTTTATCGTACCATTCTTGATAGTGTTTCATGTTTTTCTCGTTATTCCTATTCTTTTCACAAGAAGCTTGCTAGCTTCTCCTACTCTAGTATAGTGTAGAAAAAGAAGGCCGTCAAGCCTTCTTTTGGATTACTATTCTTCTCCTTGGTCTTCTGTAAATTGACTATTGTAGAGGTCTGCATAGAAACCACCCTGAACCATCAGCTCTTCATGATTGCCTTGCTCGATGATATTTCCATCTTTCATGACTAGAATCAAATCAGCATTACGGATGGTTGACAAGCGATGGGCAATGACAAATGATGTGCGTCCTTCCATCAAATGGTCCATGGCTTTTTGAATCAATTCCTCTGTACGTGTGTCAACTGAGGATGTTGCTTCGTCCAGAATCAAGAGTGGAGCATCCTTGAGCAGGGCACGAGCAATGGTCAAGAGTTGCTTTTGACCAACTGACAAGGTCACCGTATCATCCAAGACTGTATCGTATCCATCAGGCAAGGTTGTGATAAAGTGATGAATCCCTACTGCTTTTGCTGCTTCTATCACGCGTTCGTCACTGATACCAGTTTGATTATAAATCAGATTGTCTCGAATGCTTCCTTCAAAGAGCCAGGTATCCTGCAAGACCATTGAAAAGGCATCGTGTACTTCTGAGCGCTTCATAGCCTTGGTATCCACACCATCAATGCGAATACTTCCCTTATCAATCTCATAGAATTTCATCAAGAGGTTAACAATGGTGGTCTTCCCAGCTCCGGTTGGTCCGACAATGGCGATCTTTTGACCTGCATGAGCTGTCGCAGAAAAGTCATGAATGATCGTTCGCTCCGGTGTGTAGCCAAATGAAACTCTGTCAAAGACCACTTCACCCTTCATGCCAGTCAATTGTCTTTCCTTATGAGATTCGTCTTCCATTTCAGCTTCGCCTAGAAATTCAAAAACACGAGTCATAGCTGCACTAGCCTGTTGCAAGTTCGTAATCCCTTGGGCAATTTGTGATAAGGGTTGTGAAAAGGTACGAACATAAACCATGAAGGCTACGATAATCCCGATAGTGATATGGCCTTCAAGAGCCAATGCAGCACCGACGATAATGACTAGAACATAACTAAAGTTCCCGACAAAGAACATAGCGGGCATCATAATCCCAGAGATAAATTGAGATTTCCAGATGCTATCATGTAGATTCTGATTCAGTCCTGCAAATCTTTCCTTGGTCATATCCACAGCGTTATAGCTGGTTACTACGTTGTGCCCAGAGTACATTTCTTCCACATAGCCATTTACAGCTGCGAGGTTGTTTTGTTGGGCTTTAAAGTAGCCCTGCGACTTGGCCATAATGACTGAAACAGCTGCAAAACCAACAAAAGTTGAAACTACCGTTACCAGTGCCAAAATCCAGTTCATGCCAAACATGGTAATTAAAACAGCAATTAGCAAGAAGCTAGCTGAGATAACTGTCCCTAGACTTTGATTGAGAGATTGAGCTGCCGTATCAACATCATTGGTTACTCGAGAGAGTGTATCCCCTTGAGAATGACGGTCAAAATAAGCAAGAGGCAGACGATTAATCTTTTCAGCGATAGCTGTCCGTAGACGTTTTGAGAAATGTTGGATACTAGTTGAAAAGATATAGGCTTGCGTATAGTTCAGGATAATCCCAATCACATAGAGGATAACCAAAAAGCTAGCAATACTTGAGACAGCCTCTAGGTCAATCTCTGCCATTAAGCCATCTGAGATTATGTTGGTGATTTCTTTGATCTTAGTTGGTCCATAAACCGTGATAATACTTGAACATATAGCCGCCACAACTGCGATTAGTAGGGGAAGTTGGAGACCTGCTAGAAAAGGTCTACACTGTTTCCATAAGGACATTTTCTTATTTTCCATGTTCCAATTCCTCCTTCGATAGTTGTGAATAGGCAATTTCTTGGTAAACTTCATTGCTTGCAAGAAGTTCCTTGTGGGTGCCTTGTCCCACGACTTTACCTTGATCCAAGACTAAGATCAGGTCTGCATCCATAATGGTTGAAATGCGTTGAGCAACGATTAACTTGGTCATGGATTGTGTTTTTTCAGCTAATACTTGACGCAAGATACGATCGGTCTTATAGTCCAAGGCTGAGAATGAATCATCAAAAATGAGAATCTCTGGTTTACGAGCCAAGGCGCGTGCAATGGCCAAACGTTGTCTTTGACCTCCTGAAAAGTTGGTCCCGCCTTGAGCTACTTCTGAAGCTATACCCGCTTCCTTATCTTCTATAAAGTTTTTAGATTGAGCCAATTCCAGAGCTTGCCACATGGCCGTCTCACTTAGTGGCGTTTCTTGACTCTTACCAAAGTCGAGATTGCCCTTAACATCTCCAGAAAAGAGCACAGCTTTTTGAGGGATATAGCCAACTTTATTCCGCAAATCTTCTAAGTCATAATTCTGTACATTGACGCCGTCTACTAGGATTTCTCCATCTGATACATCATAAAAACGAGGCAAGAGGTTCACAAGCGTCGATTTACCAGAACCAGTTGATCCGATAAAGGCAATGGTTTGCCCTGCTTCTGCCTTGAAGCTGACATGTTCCACAACTGCTTCTGAGTTTTTAGAGTAGCGGAAGGTTACGTCGCGGTATTCCACTTGACCTTGAATAGAAGAATCTGCCGTCTGTGGGTGATCAGGATTTTCAATAGAGGAATGAAGGCCCAAGACTTGATTGATACGACCTGCAGAAACCAAGGTACGAGGCAAGACGATAAAGAGAGCACCCATGAGTAAGAAGCCCATTACCACTTGCATAGCATAGGACATGAAGACCACCATATCGCTAAAGAGGGGTAGACGCTCTGTCAAGCTAGCGTCGTTGATAAGATAAGCACCAATCCAGTATATGGCAAGGACCAAGCCGCTAGAAATCGCCATCATAATAGGGTTCATAATGGCCATTAAGCGACTGACAAAGAGATTGAGTCGTGTGACTTCATCATTGGCTTCTTCGAATTTCTTATCTTGATATTCCTCAGCATTGTAAGCACGAACAACCCGAATCCCTGTCAAGCTTTCACGAGTAATACTGTTCAGTTTATCTGTCAATTTTTGAATGACAGATTGTTTAGGAAAGGCCAAAGTCATCAAGACAGTTGTCATCAGAACATTGACAATGACTGCCACCACTACTGCCCAAATCCAGTATTCAGACTTGCCAAGGATTTTACCAATGGCCCAAATAGCCATGATAGGACCACGAGTGACTACCTGAAGTCCCATGGTAAAGAGCATCTGAATCTGAGTGATATCGTTGGTCGTCCGAGTCAATAGACTGGGGATTGAGAAACGTTTAATTTCTATCTGTGAGTAATCCAAAACACGATTAAAAATATCGCTTCGTAGATGAGCCGTATAGGATGCTGCAACTCGAGCGGCAAAATATCCAACTATTACAGATGATAGGAAGGCTAAGAATGACAAACCCATCATCTTAGTTGCTGGCGACCAAAGGTCTCCCAACTCCGTACCTGGCGTTCCGAGTAATTCTGTTATTTTTGAAACGTAAGTCGGTACTTCTAACTCTAGATAGACCGAGCAACAGGTAAAGAGAACAGTCAAGAGAATCATTCCCCACTCTTTTCCTGTGATACGTTTAGCGAGTTTCTTCATTCTTACCTCCCATTTTCTCTACATTAGCCTGTAGTCGACCCATGACTTCTTCAAAAACAGCTAGTTTTTCCTCAGAAATTCCATCAAGTAGACTACGGTCGATCCGATCAAAGAAAGACTTGATTTGCTTCATCTGAGAGCGTGATTTTTCGGTCAAACGAACAAATTTCGCCCGTTTATCACTTGGACTCGCCTCCAACTCTACCAAACCATTTTGCACCATACGCTTGACCAAATTACTAGCAACTGACTTAGTGACATTGAGTTCTTGTTCAATATCTTTGATAAGTGTTAACTCCTGATCATGCTCACGACGATCTAAAAATCGTAGAACTTGTCCTTGTGGTCCACCCATAAATTCAATACCACAACGCTTAGCTTCCTGTTGCACCATCAGGTGAACCTGATGACCAAAACGTTTAAAAACTAACATCGGCTTATCCATGATTGCTCCTTTTTACACATAAATAGTTCTCTAGAGAACCAATAAGTTTTCATGAGAACTATTTTATCATTTTCAGAAAAGATGTCAAGAAAAAAGTTTCTATGAGAACTATTTTACTTACAATTGACATTAGCTTTTATTTTATCTATAATAAACACTATCTAATACGGAGAAAATCCTAGTCTGACTAGAAATGAGAAACTTACAAATGAAACAAAAAGAAGAAAAAATCTTAGGAATCATCGCCATCATCTTGGGAACGCTCGCGCTTCTTGGTTCCTGGTTGCCAATTATTAGTGTACTATCCTTTTTCTTTGCTATGCTTGCCATAGGTACCGGCGTGTTTGGTATTGGCCTCAATCTCAACAATCGAAAAACATTAGCCATTATCGGAACTAGCCTAGGTATTCTATCTATTTTTATTGTTTTAACAACGCAAGTACTCCCTTCTGGTGTTTTTACCGATCTAGCTAGAAATTTTCGTCATCCATATAAGAATCTGACCTCTTTAACTGAAGATGAAGAATTTGGAAACTTACCAGATTATAGATCAAATGAGGATAATGATGAAGAGGATACGAAAGATAGCGATGCCTTCACTTGGACACGAGAGCAATTTGATGCTTTGGTAGAAGGTGATACTGCAAACAGAGGAAAAGGTGGCTCCAACTACAAGGATATCATCAGCAAACATGGAATTCCAGATTCCGAAGCAGATTCATCTGTAGGAGGAAATGAGACAAAACGAATATCCTATACTTCATTTGGTTCTGATAGCAAAGCTGTTGTACTAACCTTTGCTAAACAGGATAATGGACAATTCCTTCTGATACATAAATACGCGATAGGCCTAAAGCAACAAGACAAAAAAGACTCTGGAATAAGAATTTAAAGACAACAAAAAGCGAACAGCTATTAAAGCTGTTCGCTTTTTCATTAGAATCCTTAAACAAATCTTTCAATTCATCAGGAAAGAGAATGTCGTAACAAACAAGGAACGCAGAGAAGCCCCAAAATATAAGCGTAAACAACGCCACAAACAATTCCAGAAAATTAGACACTGATTTTTTTGTTTTTCCTTTCTTTAAAATGTAAGTTAAAGAGTTGGCGAATTGTTTTATAAAACTCTTGACATTTTTAATGTATATTATTAAAATGAAAACATAATTAAAAACCTTGATAAAACCTTATATCTATCAATTCTCTTGCTCGCCAAAGCTATTTTATTTTTAGATAAGTTTTAACTTGTTTTTTTACTAACTCTTTAACTTACAAAAACTTTTTTAATATGTAACATTAACTTTGCCAAGCATTTTAATTAGAAATATTGAATATTTTTTGTCGTGTTCTCAGAAAGGTTGAAAAATCAATGTTTCAGACATTTGACAGAATTAAAGAACTTGCTAAAAAGCAAGGACTTTCAATAAATTTATTGGAAGAAAAACTAGGTTATAGTAGAAATACTATTTATAATCTAAAAAATTCAAAACCGTCCACTGAACGAATTTCAGAAATAGCAGATTACTTCAACGTGTCCACCGACTACCTCTTGGGACGCACAGATAATCCGAATATCGCTGGGGATTCAAAAGAGTATACCTGGCAAGGGAAACCACTAAATGTTGAAGAAATGTCATCTAATGTCATGATGTTCGGTGGTCGAGAATTAACAGACGAAAAGAAGAAAATCATACAGTCCATTATTGAAGGTTATCTAAAAGAAGCTAGTGATTAGAGGTACTGCTTAGTGACCGAAAAAGAAATTATAAGCCATTATCAAGTTCGTATTATTGATTTTGATGGAGATTTAATGCCTGATGAATTCGGATTTTATGAACAAGAAACTAATACAGCTTTCCTATCGAGTAAACTCAACAAAAAAGAGAGAGTTAAGGTACTATTGCATGAACTAGGACACAAGGACCACACACGTTCAGAGTACCAGAACACTCGCCTACGATGCGAAAATGAAGCTAATAGAAATATGATCCATCATCTGCTAGTTGATGCTTTGGGAGAATTGGACAATCCCCATGAATTTAATTATCTGAATTTCATGGAATACTATAATTTAAAAACCACTACTGAAAAGGTAATGGTTATGGAAGAATATCAAGCATTATTAAATTTTAACAAAGGTCAATTTTATGAAGAAGATAAAAACATTGATGACACTACTACTTCTGACTTCCTTTCTAGCTGCGTGTGAAGGAAATAAACCTAAAGTGTCTACTACAAATCAAGGACTTGCAAAATCAGAAGGAAAAGCTAAAATTAAACCTGCAAAAAATTTTAAATCTACTCCAATTGGTGAATACAAAATAGTTGATAATAATTTATATGGCGCATGGCCAGATAATACGAAATTAGTAATTGATGATAGTGTGGTTGAAGTTCTTGATCCAAGTAGCGTATTTACTAAATATTTAATATATCTGAACGGAGATAAAAATAAACCTGCTGTCTTAAAACTCTTTGTCGATGACAAGGAAAAATTTGATGTAACTAAAGTATCTAAATTTTATGTTCGTGCAAACGGAACACAAACATATAAGGGAAAAGAAATACCGCTTTTCTTAGTTGACGGATTTGAGTATTAAAAAATCCCCACACTCGCCTGCAAGCCAAAGTGTGAGGATATCTAAAAATTAAATTCAACAAAATGCTTGACAGAAGCTACCGAATAGATTATAATTTATATAATCTTAATGAACGAGTGCCGTCGCGCTCATGGAACGGGTCTTGCTGTCGCAAGACCTTTTCTTATTTTCTTGGAGGTATTCAGTGGATAAACCCTTTAAAAATATCGATGAACAATTAGACATATTACGGTCACGAAATTTAGAAATTGATGATGAAAAAGAAGCAAGAGAAGCGTTGACTATTTACGGTTATTATGAAATAGTCAACGGATATAAATCTTTTATCCTGGAATCTGGCAATAATGACAACTTCAAAGCAGGCGAAACGTTTTCTCATCTGTACTCTCTATATCAGCTAGATAAAGACATTCGGAACGGTGTTTTAGATGCTACGTTAGAAGTTGAGCTGAGTCTCAGAACAGCCATTGCTTATACAATCGCAGAAGACTTCGGAGAAAAACAAGCTGATTATCTAAACCCTAGAAACTATAGGCGAGGCCACAGACGTCAAAATTCCAACCGATATCCACTTTACCAGTTGCTAGATAAATTAAATAATATAGCGAATGACGATATCGAACCTTATAAGCATTATCGAGAAAATCACGGAAATATTCCTCCTTGGATACTTTTAAAAGGGACAAGTTTTGGAAATTTGGTGAACTTTTATAAATTGCTAAAACCAAAACAAAAAGATAAAGTTATATCAATTTGCACTGGGCTTCCTGAACAATTTATAACTGATTCAACAAAATCAATGTTCGCTCAGGCTCTTCGCCTAATTCATTCATATCGTAATCGTGCAGCACATAGTGGCAGATTATTTAGCTATCGCTCACAAAACATAATGGAATACAGCGAACCTCTACATGAAAAAATTATGGAAATCACAAGAGAAGAATATAACAATGGTGTTGGTCAAACTGGGCTCTTCACACTCCAAAATATTTTAAGTATATTTAAAAATCAGCGTTCTGGGTTCTTATTTGAATTTAATGTTTATTATTCAATAGGCTACCATTGTCAGTACTACCCATCAGATTTAGATTTATTATGTGAACAAACGATGATCAATAAAAACGATATGTTAAGAGGTATCGAAAAATACTCTAAATAAAACAAAAAAATCCCCACACTCGCCTGCAAGCTAGAATGTGAGGATGTACTGTATAGAAAGATAGGCATTAAAAAGCCCTCTTTACTATACCCATTTTATCAAGAAATGAGGTGAAAAGCAAATGTGGATGGAAAAATTACCCAATGGTAAGTATAAATTTTTCGAGCGTTATAAGGATCCGTATACCGAGAAATTAAAAAAAGTATCAGTCACAATGGAAAAGAAAACTTCCCAGTCACGAAATCAAGCAGCATTACTTTTGCAAGAAAAGATACAACAAAAACTAAATACGAAACAAGTAGAGAGTATTACTTTCGGAGAGATTTACAACCTTTTCTATCAGCAATGGGGAAAGACGGTTAAAGAATCAACAAAGCACTCTTACTCATTTATCGACAATGTTATAAAAGAAGAAATAAACGATGATATTCTTTTGATAAATATTGATAGACGTTTCATTCAAAAAAAGCTCGATAAAATCCTTGAAGCTAAATCCTATCACACTGCAAATAGAGTCCGAATCAGATTAAAGACCATCTTTGAGTATGCTCTAAAATATTCTTACATCGATAAGAACGAGGTGGATTTCACAAGTATTTCAAAGCCGTTGGAAACTGTGGAAGATATTGAGCAAAAACGCAAAAAGTTTCTAACAATGGATGAGATTAAACAACTTATTGATTCATTGAACAGTAAAAAATTCAATCAGAAATACGCTGATATGGTTCTTGTTCTAGCTCTTACTGGAATGCGTTATGGCGAACTTGCAGGCCTTCAATTAAAGAATATTGATTTCCAAAATAAAAAAATTGAAATCGCTGGAAATTTTGATTCAATTCATAAGATAAAAACAATCCCGAAGACAAGAAAATCAATCAGAACAATCCAGGTCTCTGAAGCAACACTTGAAGCCATTAAACAGCAAATAGTACGTCTCACTGAACGTTTCCAACCATTAACGAGTGATGATTATATTTTTTGCTTTGAAAGCTGGAATAGTCCAATAACATTATCGTCTTTCATTAAAATTATAAAAAAATACGGAGCAATGGCAGGAATAGATAAAAATCTATCTAGCCATGTTTTTCGACATTCTCACATTTCGTTTTTAGCAGAAGCTGGTCTTCCTATTAAGTCAATTATGGATCGTGTAGGACACGCAAATGCTAAAATGACACTAGAAATTTATTCTCATACAACTCAAGATATGGAAGATAAACTTGTTAAAAAACTAGATAGTATTTTTTAATTCTGCCTCTTTTCTGCCCCTTTTCTATTTTAAGATATAACAAAAACCCTTGAAATGATTGATATCTCAAGGGTTTGTTTTTATGTTTTTAGAATCCATCTACGTTTGTGTAGATTTTTTGCACGTCTTCGTCATCTTCAAGAACGCTGTACAATTTTTCAAATGTTTCTAAATCTTCACCTGTCAATTCTACTTCTGATTGAGGAATCATTTCAAGTTCTGTCACTTGGAATTCACTGATATCTGAGTCGCGAAGAACGCGCAGAGCTTTATGAAGGTCTGTTGGGGCAGTATAAACAGTAATTGTCCCATCTTCTGCTTCTACATCATCAACATCAACGTCTGCTTCAAGTAATTGCTCAAAGACTGCATCAGCATCGTCACCTGCAAATACGATGACACCCTTGTTATCAAAGAGGTAAGATACAGAACCTGAAGCCCCCATATTCCCTCCATTTTTACCAAAGGCTGCACGAACATTCGCAGCTGTACGGTTGACGTTTGAAGTCAAGGTATCAACAATCAGCATCGAACCATTTGGTCCAAAACCTTCGTAACGTCCTTCTGTAAAGGTTTCATCTGTGTTCCCTTTAGCTTTATCTAAGGCTTTATCGATAACGTGTTTTGGTACTTGTGCTTGTTTTGCACGTTCGATAACGAATTTCAAAGCTGAGTTTGATTCTGGATCTGGCTCACCTTTCTTAGCCGCTACATAGATTTCTACACCAAATTTTGCATATACTTTAGAGTTAGCTCCATCTTTAGCCGTTTTCTTGGCTACGATATTAGCCCATTTACGTCCCATTAGGAATCTCCTTTTTCACATTTTAATCTTTCTTATTATAACACAAGTCTGGTCAATTTTCACTAGAGGATGTGGATTTTCTTTATCAAAGAAAAGAGAATGACTGACATTTACTGGAGGGCTTGATTAGCTAAGAGTCTCTTACCTTCTTTCATCAATGGATGACGGGCAAATGACACGTACAATTGCAGAGTCATAGCTACCCAAATCAGAGGTTCACACAAGATAACACCTAGATAAGCTGACCAGGGAATAACGAACAACACGAAAGCAATCTTTCCGAATAATTCAATGAAACTAGACACAAGTGGAAGAGCTTTTTGGCCAAGACCTTGTAGACAATTTCGATAAATTAAGAGCAAACTAAGAATTGGATAGAAAGCTGAACTAATCCGAAGATATAAGCTACCGTTTTCGATGAGATAAGCATCATTGGAACTAGCAATCAAAGAAACCAAGCTAGGACTCATGAAGAATAGCAAGACACATACAAATATGCCCCATGCAATCCCTAGCCAACTTCCAATACGAATTCCTTGAACAATCCGATCCAGACGTTTAGCACCGTAATTTTGTGAAACAAAAGTTGTCATTGAAGCGGAGATCGAGGTCATCGGAAGTAGGGCAAAGGCCATAATCCGTCGTGCAGCAGTTTGAGCACTGATAATGACTGCACCGAGTGTATTGATAGATGATTGAAGGATTACACTACCAATCGAAACAATAGAACCCATCATTCCCATGGCTAGACCTTGTTCTAGCAAATCTTTATATAAGGCTTTATCCCACTTGAAATGTTGCTTATTTGGAAGCAGTTCAGGAACTTTCTTTTTGATATAATACAAGCATAAGAGAGCCGATAAACCTTGTGAGATAATCGTGGCAAGACCTGCAGACTGAACTCCCATGTGTAATTGGGTGATAAAATATAAATCTAGCACTACATTGATCAGAGCTGAAAAGATTAAAAAGCCAAGCGCAGCCAGGCTATCACCAATAGAGCGAAGTAAGCCTGCAAAAAGATTGTAGGCAAAGCTCACTCCTACACAACTCACAATCATCGATATATACTGATAGGATTGAGGCAAAATCTCTATAGGAGTCTCCAAATATTGGAGAAGGGGGTACAGACCTATAAAGCCTAGAATCATGACCAAAGCACTAAAAATAGCCCCTAAAATCCAAGTGGCAGCAACGGCTTCTTTAATTCTTACAAAATTTCGAGCACCATAGTAACGGGCAATCACAATCCCCATACCATTTCCAACGCCTAAAGTAAAGCCGATAATTAAATCAAAAATAGCCGTTGTCGCTCCAACAGCTGCTAAAGAATCTGGTCCCAAAAAATGCCCAACAATGACAATATCCGCCGTATTGTATAACTGTTGAAAAATATTAGAAAGTAGAATTGGTAAGGCAAAACTTAAGAGTGACGGCAAGATAGGGCCATGAATGAGGTCCACTGTTCGTTTTGTATTCATACAGCTATTATATCAGCTTTCTAGTAGAGGAACAAGGGAGGATTTATAGCAATTTATAGGAAAGCGCTTGCCTAGCTACTGACAATCTGGTATAATCGTGACAGAAAAGGAGTGTATGTATGAGCTTGACAAGCCAGTTAATTACTGATGTATTCCCAGACCTTGAAAAAGTTGAACACTTAAACAAGGAAGCCTTCCCTGAAGAAGAGCGAGTCTCTTTGGAAGAGTTTTTAAGTTACCAGGATAGAGATGACGCCAACTTTTTCGCCTTTTATAATGAGAAAGAATTTGTCGGCTTTGCCTTCGCTATTTCCAATCAAAAAGCTTTTTACATCAGCTTTTTTGCCATTATGCCTCACCTACGTAGTCATGGATATGGGAGAGAAATCATTGAAAAACTGACAGACTTCTATCAACGAACCATGATCCTTGAGGTGGAGCGATTGGACGAAGACTGCGATAACCTCGAACAGCGAAAGGCTCGCATGGATTTCTATCGACAAAACGGTTTTAAATCCGCAAATGCCTTTTTAGAGTATGATGGGCTGAGCTTTGAAATTCTTTACCGTGGGGATCACTTTGATGAGGAAGCCTACAGAGACATCTTTCAAAAATTACAAGATGAGAATTATTTTGATTTCCACATTAAATACCGTCGTTTCAGTGATCACTAGTTGTCATGAAACAAAAAAGTAGCAGAAAAACTGCTACTTTTTCTTTTTATTCTTCAATTTCGATTTCAAGAGCATCGCCCAAATCAAGAGTCACTTCTTGGTTAGAATCTGTATCAACCGCTACTGAACTTGCTTTAGAGCCTTCTTCCTCTTCAATCAAACCATATTGAACACGAACTTGGTGGTCAATTTCATCAAAGACTTCTGGATGATCTGCCAAGTATTTCTTGGCGTTCTCAGAACCTTGTCCGATTTTTTCACCCTTGTATGAGTACCAAGCGCCTGCCTTTTGGATGATATCCAAATCACTAGCAATCTTCAAGAGTTCACCAGTTCTAGAAATACCTTCTCCGTACATGATTTCAACAAGAGCTTCTTTGAACGGTGGAGCAACCTTGTTTTTCACAACTTTAATCTTAGTTTCTTTACCGACGTTAGTGTCTTTTTGATCACCAGTTCCCTTGATTTGTGTACTTCCACGCACATCCAAACGGACTGAAGCATAGAATTTAAGGGCGCGTCCACCAGGAGTTGTTTCTGGGTTACCAAACATAACTCCTACTTTTTCACGCAACTGGTTGATAAAGATGGCAATTGTCTTTGTCTTGTTGATAGAAGCACCAAGTTTACGCATAGCCTGGCTCATCATACGAGCTTGAAGACCAACGTGGCTATCTCCGATATCTCCATCGATTTCCGCACGAGGAACAAGAGCTGCAACTGAGTCAATAACGACAAGATCAACTGCACCTGAGTCAATCAATTTCCCTGCAATTTCAAGACCTTGCTCACCTGAATCTGGTTGTGACAAGAGCAATTCGTCAATGTTTACTCCAAGAGCTGCTGCATAAGCTGGATCAAGAGCGTGTTCCGCATCGATAAAGGCAGCAATTCCGCCTTCTTTTTGTGCCTGTGCTACAGCGTGAAGGGCTACTGTTGTCTTACCTGATGATTCTGGACCATAGATTTCAATAATACGTCCCTTTGGATAACCACCTGCACCAAGGGCAATATCAAGCGCTAAAGATCCTGAGCTCATTACTTGCACTTTTTGCTCTGCGCGTTCACCCAAACGCATGATTGACCCCTTACCAAAGTCTTTTTCAATCAATTTAAGAGCATCATTCAAAGCTTTTTCACGATCAGCTCCAAATTTTTTCCCAATTTCATCTAATTTTTTTGTTGGTTTTTTCGCCATTTTGTTCTCCTATATTTTAATGATTCTAAGAATCTTCTTCTATTATATCAAAAGTCAGTCACTTAATAAAGCTTTGCGAACTAAGTTAAAAGCATGCATAACCGCAATTTTACGAACATCTGCTCGGCTTCTTCCAGCTATATTGACCTGAACAATTTCTGTGCCTGATGCTTGAGACAAACCGATGAAAACTGTACCCGCTGGATGGCCTTCCAAACTATCTGGCCCCGCTACTCCTGTCAAGCTAACTCCAAAGTCTGATTGAGTTTTAAGCCGTGCCTGATTTGCCATATTTTCCGCTGTAAAGGCTGAAACAACTCCATGATTTTTCAGTTCTTCTCGTGGAATGTCTAACATCTTAGCTTTTTCTTCCAGACTATAAGTGACAAAACCACCTTTAAAGATAGCTGACACTCCCGAAAAATCTGCCAAAGTTGCTTGAAAAAGCCCGGCTGTCAAACTTTCTGCTGCTGTGATGGTTTTATGCTGCTTTTTCAACTCCTCAACAACTACACTGGCTAGACTTGTTTTCTCACCATAACCATAGCAAATATCCTTTAAATCAACCCCTTCAAAAGTCTGACGGTCAAGTATTTCTTTTTCCAGATTATCCAAGGCATTTCTGGCCTCGCTCTCACTGCGAGCTTTTGTAGACAAGCGAAGAGTCACCTCTCCCGTTTTTGCATAAGGGGCCAAGGTTGGATCTGTCTGTTCTTCAATTAAATCTGACAAAATGGTCACCAGCTGGCTCTCACCAATGCCAAAGAAACGCAGTACGCGTGAGTACAACTTAGCTCCTGTTGTCAATCTTGGCAACAATTCATTTAAAACCATGGGTTTTAGTTCACTTGGCGGACCTGGTAGGACAACATAAGTCACGCCATCTACCTCAATCATACCGCCAACTGCTAGCCCGGTTTCATTGGGTAGCGGGGTTGACCCCTGAACAATCTGAGCTTGACGTTCATTATTTGGAGTTCGAGCATAGTCTGGTCGATGAGCAAAGAAATCATCTAATTTGGCCTGCGCTTGAGCATCAAAAGTCAAATCACGCCCTAGAAATTTTGCCAAGGTTTGTTTGGTCAGATCATCCTCTGTTGGCCCCAATCCTCCCGTGAGGATAACTAGATTACTGCGGTTCTGAGCAATCTCCAACAGGGATAAAAGCCGAGCTTCATTATCTCCTACAGCTGTCTGGAAGTAGACATCTACTCCGATTTCAGCCAATTTTTCAGATAAAAACTGAGCATTGGTATTGACGATTTGACCTGTTAAAATTTCTGTCCCAACAGCTATTATTTCCGCTTTCATTTTTTCCTCCTACCTATCTATTCGGATTTCTTTGAAAAAATCGCAGGAAAATTCCTACGATTTGTGTATTCATTTTTTATGGCTCTAGTGGCACTTCTTGTTCCTGATCTTGAATGTAATCAGTGGTTTGTTGTATATTTCCATTAATATTTTCATATAGAACTGCATTTGTCTCTAATTTAGTTACCTCTGGTTGCCCCAGAGAACGACGTAAAATATTTTGCATTTCTAATATATGAGCAGTAGTTACAATTTGGTAAGACCCACCTTGAAGCATTGCATCCTCACCACGCAATTGCTGAGACTCAATATTCTTAAAGGAGTCTTGGTAACCCATCAACTGGGGAATCGTTGAGGTAGTAATCTCAATATTTGTCTGCATATTATCACTAAGAGCTTTCAAAATTTCTTGGTAATGACTGACACTATTCACACTAAGAATCTTCTCAACAATCTTTTGAATGACCTCACGCTGACGCTTCTGCCGACCATAGTCTCCTTCTGGGTCTTGATAGCGCATGCGTGAATAAACAAGAGCTTCTTCACCATTTAATTTTTGCTCACCAACGCCGATAGAAATCGTATTAAAAGGCTCCTGATCTTGAATAGAAATTGGGAATCCTAGAGTATTGTTTACAGTGATACCTCCCACAGCATCTACCATTTCTTGAAGTCCATGCATATTAACCATCACATAGCGGTCAATATGGATATTCATCATTTTTTGTATGGTTGATATGGCAAGCTCAGCTCCACCAGTAGCATAGGCAGCGTTTAGTTTAGCCTCCATGACACTACCATCAGGCTGTTGGATTTTTGTCAGAATATCACGTTCCAAACTCATCATAACAACTTTCTTGGTTTTGGGGTTGACTGTCACCAAAATCATAGAGTCACTGTTACCTACCCACTTGTCTGTACGCTCAACGTTTCCTGTGTCCACACCCATCAATAGGATTGTCAAAGGTTCAGTTGCCTCGATAACCTTCGTTTCTTCCCCGATTTTTTTATAGGTTTTGGCTAAAGTCTGTGTACTTTGTTGATAGATAGTGAAGGCATACGCTCCAACACCAATCACTGTTACAAGAACAAAGCCTAAAAACATTCCGATTATTTTTTTTACCATACCTTTATTCGTCTATCAGTCGACCCATTAGGTAAACGTCAAGAAACTCTCCTCCCTCTATACAAGCACCACGCTCCTGTAATCCTTCTACGATAAAGCCCATCTTTTTATATAGATGAACAGCCGCAAGATTGCGTTTTTGAACTGTCAATTGTAACCGTCGAATACTAGCACTCGTTTTAGCCCATTCAATAGCTTCTTCCATCAAAATACTTCCAAGACCATTCCCCCAGTATGCTTTTTTAATGCCCAAGAAGACATCACCAATATGTCGAACTCTCGGACGTTGATCCGCTGTAATATTGATGACACCTGCCAATTTATCATTTAAAAAAGCTAGTAAAGTAATTTGATTATCAGACTGAGACTGTTTGTCGATAAAATGCTGCATTTCGGATTTAGTCATTTCAATTCCATTTTCATCTAAACTCGTAAAGTTAGATTCCTGACCAATCTGATCTAAAAGTGCAATAAGAAATGAAGCATCTTGGACTTCTGCTTCACGGATTAAAAGATCACACTCCATCCATCAACCTCTGCAATAGTTCTGTTGCTCGTTGGCCGTGGGCATGAAAGACAACTTCACGTCCCTCACCATCTTTAAGAATTTCTAATTCGAGATAGTCTGATGGAAGAGCATCAGCTAATAGATGTCCCCATTCAATCACTGTCACACCTGAACCAAAAAGAAATTCATCCAAATCGATAGAATCTGCGTCCCCTTCGATACGATAAACATCTAAGTGATATAAAGGTAGATGTCCTTCATATTCCCGAACAATGGTATAGGTAGGACTCTTAATCATTTGATGAATACCTAATCCTTTTGCCAAACCTTTTGTTAGAGTGGTTTTCCCAGCACCTAATTCACCAGTCAAAATCAATACATCATTTTTCTCTAGCAAAGAGCCTAACTCTTGCCCAAGAGTAATGAGTTCATCTTCATTTTTTGTGTGCATGTTTTTATTATACCAAAAAGTTTTCTTTTGCGATATTTCTACTAATAAAAAAGGAGGAGAATTCTCCTCCTTTTTTTAGGTTTTATCATTATTTAAGAGCCATACTGATGTAGTTCAAGATGAACAAAGCATCCAAAATCCAAATCATGACATGTACTTCTTTGATTTTACCTTTAACAATCTTCGTCAAAGTATAAGTCAAGAAACCAACGGCAATCCCTTGTGTAATGGAGTAACTGAATCCCATAAAGATAGAAGTGAAGAAAGCTGGAACAGCTTCTGACATATCATCCCAAGGGATATTTTTCAAGTTAGAAAGCATCATAATTCCGACAATAATCAAAATTGGGGCAGTCGCAGCCGTTGGAACAATCGCTAAAAGTGGACTAAAGAAGCTAGATAAAGCAAAACAGATAGCAACAACTAGTGCTGTCAAACCAGTACGTCCACCAGCACCGATACCCGCTGCAGATTCAACATAGGTCGTAACGTTTGAAGTACCTGCAATGGCACCTACTGAAGTTGCAACCAAGTCAGAATAAAGAGCTTTATCTAATTTAACAGACTGATGATTTTCACCATTTGTTGCAACGATACCAACTTTTTCACCGGTACCGATAAGAGTACCAATAGTATCAAAAATATCTGTCAATGAGAAGGCTAGAATGGCCATCAAAGTTTCTGGTAAACGAGAAGTATTTGAAATCAGAGATCCTAATCCTTCTGAACCAAGAGCGGCACCAAATAAGGTTCCTAAATCATTTACTGCTGATGAAAGGTTATTGCTAGCGAAATCAATACTTGACACATTAACAAGACCAACCGCAATCGCAAGAACTGTCGTTGTTAAAATAGAAAGGATGATACCACCTTTGATACCTTTAACAACAAAGAAGATTGTGATGGCAAGACCTGCAAGAGCAACCAATACTGCTGAAGTATTGAAATCTACCAAACCTGGAACGGCCGCTGAATTTGCAGTAAGAGCTGCTTGAGCCTTATCTGCTCCTTCACCCGCAACCGTATAAGTACCTGGATCGATTGAAAATTTCAAAAGACCAGCATTCTTAATACCAACATAAGCAAGGAAAACACCGATACCTGCTGAAATTGCTGAACGAAGTGTTGTAGGAATGGATTCAATGATCATTTTACGAACTTTAGTCAGAGTAATCATCAGTGAAATAACTCCACAAATGAAGACCATTCCAAGAGCTTCTTTCCAAGTATAGCCCATACCAAATACGACTGTAAAGGTGAAGAAGGCATTTAATCCCATACCTGGTGCTTGTGCATATGGCAAGTTAGCGTAGAAAGCCATCATCAAAGTTCCCACTACAGAACCGATGATTGTTGCTAAGAACACACCTTGAACAGGCATGCCTGTTTGTGAAAGTATTTGAGGGTTTACAAAGAGAATATAACTCATTGCAAAGAAAGTAGTTAAACCAGCAAGAACCTCTGTACGGACATCTGTCCCATGTTCTTTTAGTTTAAAGAGTTTGTCCATTTTTAATCTCCTTTGTCATTTTACGAACAATATGAATATTATATCATCAATCATTCATCTTTTCAAGATTTTTGTACTGGATTATAAAAATCTTATGAGATATTATTCCTCTTCTTTTTAACTTATTGTCTGCTTTTCTCTCTTCTTTTTGATATAATAGAGAGCACCTTATCTGAAACTAGATTCGGGAGGATTTTATGACTAAAAAAATGATTGCCGTTGATTTAGACGGAACCCTACTCAACTCTGAAAGCAAACTTTCTGACTTTACTATTGAAACAATAAAAAAAATCTCTAAAAAAGGCCACCAAGTCGTTATTACAACTGGTCGACCTTACCGTATGGCCAAAGATTTTTATGACCAACTTGAGCTTGAAACACCTATGATTAACTTCAACGGTTCGCTCACTCACCTACCTGGTAGGGCTTGGAAACATGAAAAATGCCTTACTGTAGACAAAGAATACCTCTTGGATATCGTGAAACGAAAAGAGGAGATTGAGGCCGACTTTATCGCAGGTGAATACCGTAAAAAGTTTTACATTACAGCCCCGGACAAAGAAATTGCCGATCCTAAATTGTTTGGTATTGAAAATTTTCGCCCAGAAAATCAATTCAAGTCTGATTTAGTGACCAAGGGACCTAACTGTATTTTATTGAAAACTAGGGCCGACGATAAATATGCACTTGCAGAAGAGATGAACAGCTTCTACAAGCACCAACTTAATATTAACACTTGGGGTGGGCCTTTAAACATCCTTGAATGTACTCCTAAAGGAGTCCACAAAGCCTTTGCCCTTGAATATCTTCTCAATGTCATGAATAAAGACAAACAGGATTTGATTGCTTTTGGTGACGAACATAATGACCAAGAAATGCTTTCTTTTGCAGGCAAAGGTTATGCCATGAAAAATGCTAATCCTGCTCTATTGCCTTTCGCAGACGAGCAATTACCATTAACCAATGAAGAAGATGGCGTCGCTCAGTTTTTACAAGAGAGATTCCTCTAAAACCATGACTTATAATTCATCAGTTCCATACTTTTAGCGAAAATGAGCCCTTTAAGTATGGAACTTTTTTCATATAAAAATTTATTAAAAAAAGGATTTGTACTGATTTTATCCAGATTCAAATCCTTACAAAATATCTATTTTTTTAAAATGATACGGCCCAGAACTTCACGGTTTATGTCACCGATGATAATTTGATTTTCCTCAGCTACATAAATCTTGACATCGTCTCCGATGATGACTTTCTGACTTTCTGGTTCAAAGGTTACCTTCTTAACTTCCTGCACTCCATTTGCTTCCACTTCTGTCCATGTTCCGGTATTACCAGTAACAACGAGAGTAATGCTATCTCCCTCATCCTGCCCCTTATAGGTACCATCCATATTGACAGTTGTAGCATTCGTAGCGCTAGATGTTGTTGCTTCAGATATCTGATTTGTTATCACTTCTGAACTAGTGCTTGTTTGAGATGCCGAAGTTCTTTGTTCTTTGGTTGAGCAAGCAACTAAAAGACTAAGACTTGCCAAAACGGCAAGAGAAAGTGTGAATTTTTTTAAGGTCATAATATCTCCTTTCTTTTAGCAGGTAAATGCAGAAAAAACTATTGAAATATTTCACCTCAACTATATCAAATAAAAGAAAGCAGGTCAATCAATAGACTCATATCCCATAAGGTGTGCACGAACCTCTGATATAAAATAGAGAGAACCCGTCACAAACAGTAAATCTTGCTCCTCTGCAAAATGTTCAAATTTATCTATGAAATCTCGATAAGAAGCAATACTTGTATATCCTCCCAAATCTTGTTCTTCTAAAGAACCTTGGTAATCAAAGCTTGTCACAAAAAGAGGGAGATCTGGTAGGTGCTCTGTCAAATAACCAAGCATGCCATTGTAATCTTTACGTTTCAAAGCCCCAAAAAGAATCTGAGGGCGATAGCCTTCTTGTATTTTTTCTTGAATAAATTCAACCAGCCTTTCTAGAGCAGGAAGATTGTGAGCGCCATCCAGGTACACATGACTGGTTACTGGTTCTAGACGACCTGCCCAGTGAGTATGCTCTAACGCATGCCGTACAGCTGTTTCCTGAACCAGTTCCCCTCTTTTCACCATAAATAGCAAAAATACCTGTAAAGCTAGAGCTGCATTTTCCTCTTGATAAGCTCCTTCTAAGCCCAGCGAAAGGCCTCTCCACTCTGCCAACTCACTAGAAAAATGTCCTTTCTTAAAAGAAAAATCCTGCCCTGCTTGGTAGAGATCTACTGATAAATTTTTGGCTGTTTTTTGACAAACCAGCTGTGCTTCAGGAGCCAATTTAGCAATCACTGCTTTCTTCCCAGATTTAAAAATACCTGACTTTTGCTCCGCAATCTCCTCTAAGCTATTTCCTAAAGTTTCCTGGTGATCTAAGCCGACTGATGTTATGACTGCAATCTCACCTGTTACGACATTAGTCGTATCCAGCAGGCCACCAATTCCCACCTCAAGTAAGACCAAATCGACGTCCTGCTCTTTAAAATAAAGCAAGGCAATTAAGGTTAATAACTCAAAAAAAGATAATTGATCATGTGTTTCTAACAAACGTTTTTCCATTTTTTTGATTTCATTTGCTAGACGAATAAAATCAGCATCTGAAATAGGATTTCCGTTAATACAGATTCGATCGTGGATACTAACAATATGGGGCGAAGTAAAAGTTCCAACCCTCTTCCCATGGGCTACAAATAGCTCTCTCATAAAGGCAATGGTTGATCCCTTACCATTTGTACCCGTCACATGGATAATCGGATAGGTTTGCTCAGGATTCTCCAGCAAGTCCACTGCTTTCTGCATTCTACCTAGACCTGATCTAAAATTTAAACCGATTCGACTATGAAGCCATTCTTCAACTTCAAACATATGTATCTCCTTAATAAAAAAGCGAAGATTCTCTTCGCTTTTTGCTTCATTAGCTAGTAACTAGCTAATATTTTATTCTAGTACGTACTAAAAACGTCCACCGGACTTACTGACGGTTTTTATTTTCTAGCGCAGGGCTAAAAACGTCCACGAACCTTCCAACTCTTTCTAGTTCTAGGAGTTGGGGTAAAAACGTTCCTCGAACCTTCCAACTCTCTCCAGTTTCTCGGAGTTGGGCTGATACAGTCTCCCAGACTACCTGCGTTTCCAATTTCTAGCACAGGGCTAAAAACAT
The DNA here is from genome assembly GCF_001839505.1 of Streptococcus sp. HMSC34B10. NCBI lineage: Bacteria > Bacillati > Bacillota > Bacilli > Lactobacillales > Streptococcaceae > Streptococcus > Streptococcus sp. HMSC34B10. The sequence continues at coordinate 95,619 of NZ_KV841550.1, forward strand.
CCACGAACCTTCCAACTCTCTCCAGTTTCTGGGAGTTGGGCTGATACAGTCTCCCAGACTGTATCACTCCTCCATAAAGCTGTTGAAGACTTCTTCAATCATGTCCCATTCTTCTTCAGCATCTTCAGGGATTGGTTGCAATTCACCTTCTGTTCCATCTTCATTTTCAGTGAATGAATAGGCTTGGATTTCAACTTCGCCATTTTCATCTTCTTCTGCGTTAACTGGTACAAGAAGAACATAGTTTTTACCAAATTCTTCCTTCCCATCAATAGTCAAAAGGATTTCAAATAAGGTTTCGTTTCCTTGCTCATCTACAAGTGTAATAAGTTCACGTTCTTCGTGGTCGTGGTTATGATCGTGTGACATAGCCTCTCCTTTGTATTAAAATTTTCTATCTAAATAATTTTGCAAAATCAATTGAGCCGCTAACTTATCAATGACTTTCTTACGTTTATTGCGACTAACATCTGCTTGCTCAATCAACATGCGCTCTGCAGCAACTGTAGTCAGACGTTCATCTTGATACTCTACTGGCAATCCAAAGAGTTCTTCTAGCTTAGCTCCATATGCTTGGCTAGCTTCCACCCGTGGTCCACTAGTATTGTTCATATTCTTTGGCAATCCAACTACAAAACGCTCTACTTTATAGGACTCAACCAATTCTTTTAGACGATCAAAGCCAAACTGGCCTTGGTCTTCATTGATTTGGATGATTTCGAGCCCTTGTGCTGTAAACCCTAGCGGATCGCTAATCGCTACACCGACTGTTTTGGAACCAACGTCCAACCCCATAATTCTCATAGATTATAGATCGACTCCTTGCCCCTTAAGGTAGTAACGAACCAACTCTTCGACAATCTCATCACGTTCGTATTTACGGATTTGATTTCTTGCATTATTGTAACGAGGAACATAGGCTGGGTCTCCACTGAGAACATAACCCACGATCTGATTAATAGGATTATAGCCCTTTTCGTTCAATGAAGCATAGACATCTGTCAATGTTTCGCTAATCTCTTTTTTATTGGAATCGTCCAATCTAAAACGTACGGTTTCTTCAGTAAATCCCATTCTAACACCCTCTTTCTTTAGAATAGTACTATTATAGCACATTCATAGCCTTTCTACAAATGGCACATTCTGAATTTGCTAATTTTATGCGACTTTTTTACTGAACAGTTGCCCCATTTGCAACTCGACTTGCAATATACTCTTCTGGTTCGTTTTTTAGTAGATTTTCCAAACCAACATTTTTTAAATATTCGTTTTCTCTTGCTTTTTTAAGATCCAATGTTTGGAAATCATAGCTAGTCTTGGTTTCCATTTCTTTCTCATTCAGAAGAGTCGTTTCAATAGTAAAGCCAGCAATTTTTCGAGCCGATTGGAGAGATTCGTCCTTGGATTCCTCTTCTTTTAAGGCGCTCCTCGCTTCCTCGAGTCCACGTTCTGTAATAAAGTTCTTGAGGTCTTCTGAAACTTGTCGCTTTTGCTGGATTGTTAAGGTCAAGAATTGTTTACCCTTATAGGTAATGGTCTGAGTTTGTTGAATCCCGTTTTCATCAGCAGGTAGAACAAGTGTCTTGGTTACAACTGTATTGTTATTGGCATTTTCTAGAACTGGTAAATTTGGCTGGAAGGCCTCAGTTATTGTACTTGTAGATGATTCTGCAGACTCTTTTTTCTGCCCACAACCAGCTAGTAAAAATAGAAGCCCAACTATCCCGATAACTATCTTCTTCATGTTCGTTTTTCCTTATTTACCTATCAAATAAGGCCAGGAGTCACTCCCGGCCTTTATGTTTTATAGCGCTGCACGTAAACGTGCTTCTGCATTTTCTACATTGCGGACAGAACGTGGCAAGAAAGCACGAATGTCATCTTCCTTGTAGCCGACTTGCAAACGTTTCTCATCAACAAGAATCGGACTCTTTAGAATACGTGGTGTCTCCATGATTAAGTTAAGCACTTCATTGACACTCAAATCTTCGATATCAACTCCAAGAGCTTTAGCGTAACGATTTTTTGATGATACAATGCTCGCGATTCCATTGTCTGTTTTTGTTAGAATATCTAATAATTCTTCTCTAGAAATTCCCTCTTTACCGAGGTTTTGTTCTTTATAACTTAACTGGTGGGCATTGAGCCAGGTTTTCGCTTTTTTACAGCTAGTACAACTTGAGACTGTATAAATTTTAATCATGTACCTACCCCTTTCGCTACATGTTTCTATCAGTTTATTCTATTATACCATAAAAAGCATCCAACTTGCGACCTATTTTTAAAAAAATTTAACTTTTTTCCCAGTTCTTCTCCCTTTTTATTGACAAAACACGAACTATAACCACTCTTTGTACTTTCTAATGTAAAATTTCTTAATAACTGTGACACTAAACATATACAAGAAAATAATACAGATTAAGAATAAGAAATAAGGAAGTCCTAAAGGTGCTAGACGAAGGATATTTACTAGTGGTCCATAAGGTAGACTGGTTACAAAAATGGCTGCAAGCAAAGTTGTCAAAATCACAAGCCAAGCCGGTCTACTTTGTACAAAAGGAACTTTGGCTGTACGAAGCATATGGATAACCATAGTTTGAGACCACATAGATTCGATAAACCATCCTGTTTGGAAAAAGATAATGAACTGAATGGCTGATTCAGAACCGTGAACATAATGATGACCTGTCACCAAAGGAACAATGATAAAGTAGAGGAAGATATAGGTCAAAATATCAAAGATAGATGAGATCGGGCCCATCCAAACCATAAATCTGGTAATGGATTTTGCTTCCCATGTATGGGGTTGTTTTAGGAAATCTTGATCCACATTATCAAACGGCAAGGCCACACAGGACAAATCATAGACAAGATTTAAGACAATAAGATGAACAGGGGACATTGGTAGGAATGGCAAGAAGATACTCGCAACTAGAAGCGAGAAGATATTCCCAAAGTTTGAACTAACTGTCATCTTAATATACTTGGTCATGTTGGCGTATACTTTACGTCCTTCTACCAAACCTTTTTCAAGGACCATGAGATCCTTATCCAACAAGATAACATCCGCTGTTTCCTTGGCAATATCGACTGCAGTATCAACAGAAATTCCCACATCTGCCACTTTCATGGAAGGTGCATCGTTAATACCATCTCCCATATAACCAACAATATGCCCATTTCTTTTTAACTGTAGAATGATGCGAGCTTTTTGGTCAGGAGACAATTTAGCAAATACTGTCACACTTTCAACCACTTCTGCCAATTCTTGTTCTGACATTCGATCGATATCTGCTCCCAAAAGGATATGTTCAACATCTAACCCAACTTTTTCACAGATGGCTTGTGTTACTTTTTCATTATCCCCCGTTAAAATTTTGGTCTTAACGCCATGTTCAAGTAAAGCCTTGATTGCAGGCGCTGCTGAAGGTTTTGGTGGATCCAAAAAGGCAAGATAACCGGTTAAAATCATATCACTTTCATCAGTCACGGTATAAGCATAACCTTCACGTAGATGAGACTTGTAGCCAACGCCTAAAACACGCAAACCTTGACGATTTAATTGGCTAACCTCTGTTAATACTTCTTGGCGAATTTCTTCAGTTAAAGGGATAGTTTCCCCATGGTATTCTACATGTGTCGAAATATTCAACATTTCTTCCAAAGCACCTTTAGTAACCATACTAACGGTGCCTTCATCATCTTTTACAATGACGCTCATCCGTCTACGTTCAAAGTCAAAGGGAAGCTCATCAATTTTTTGGAACGTTTGGTCTAGATTTTGTAGAAGTCTGTGTTCCTTCGCTTCTTTTTCTGTTCGTTTGATAATAGCTCGGTCCATTAGATTCTTTAAACCTGTTTGGAAATAAGAATTTAGATAAGCTCTACGTAAGACAGTTAGGTCCAAATCTCCATGGATATCCAAAGGGTACTCCAACACAATCTCGTCCTGAGTTAATGTCCCTGTTTTATCTGTACATAGAATATCGATGGCACCTAAGTCCTGAATAGCATTGAGTTTTTTAATCACGACCTTTTCTTTGGCCATGATGATAGAACCCTTTGCCAAACTAGCTGTAATGATCATCGGTAACATTTCAGGTGTAAGACCCACACCAACACTAAGGGCAAAGACCCCTGCTTCCAGCCAGTCACCATCTGTCAAACCATTGGCAAAGAATACAATAGGAACCATGACCAACATCAATCGAATGAGCAACCATGAAACGGAGTTCATTTCGCGTTCAAAGGAAGTGGGTTCATCATAAGTCGTAAGGGTTTGCTCAATAGCTCCCATCATGGTGTCATCACCAACTGCTAGAATCATAGCTGTAGCACTTCCTGAGATAACGTTTGTCCCCATGAATGCTAAAGATTCTGCTTCTAAAAGGCTATCTACATTCTGACTAGTAGCTTTATTTAAAGCTAGTTTTTCAACTGCATCACTTTCTCCAGTCAAGCCTGACTGTTGAACGAAAAAATCGCGTGATTCAAATAAGACGACATCTGCAGGAATCATATCTCCCGCACTCAATTTCACGAGATCTCCCACAACCAGTTCATCGATTGGCAACTCTTGTTCAAGGCCATCGCGAATAACAGTTGCGGTGTTGACAATCATTTTTGAAAGGTTGGTTGTTGCCTTATCACTTCGCAACTCTTGGACAAAACGGATGCCTCCTGAAATTAAAATTAAGACAACGATAATGATAGAGGTCGTTGGATCCTCTTGACCAGGTTTGGCAAGCCAGACGTTTGTAACGAGAGAGATGAAGGCAATCACAAGCAAAATAATTGTGAAAGGATTGATGATAGATTCGTAAATCTTTTTAAAGATTGAATCTTCTTGCCCCTTGGTGATGGTATTTTCACCGTAAAGATCACGATTTTCTTCAACTTGCTCTTGGCCTAATCCATCTAGACTTGTATGATAATAAGCGAGACTATCTTCTAATGGTGTTTGAATAGCTACTGCTAATCTTTCTTTTGTAGTTTTCATTGGTTTCTCCTATCTGTATGAATGGTGATTTCATACACAGAGATCAATCACTTTAATATGAGCAAAACGACACAAATCAGCGATTGGCTGTGTATGTGCGGTTCTGGATGATCGTCAATTTGCATCGTTTATCTCCTTTCTTGGTTCTAAAACAGCAGAAAATCCTGCCATAAAATGGCAGGACTAAAACTTATCATCTGTTTTCGTTCAAGCTTTAACTCCTTAGGGCAATGTAATGAGCTTAGTCTTGACCTTCGCGACCAGGACTGTTGACCAACGAGTAGTGTCTCCACTGCTTTGCGGTAGTCATCCGTATCCCTATGGTAGCCTCACCTACCGTTTTCGCCTATCAGTATAAACCTTTAAACAGTAAAAGTCAACGATTTATCTCATTTTTTCTTAGATAACAATCAATTCTTTTGGAGCAAGGGTTAATAGCTCGCAACCTGTATCTGTAATGAGGATATCATCTTCGATACGAACTCCATATTTTCCTTCAATATAAATACCTGGTTCATCTGTCAAGGCCATACCCGTTTTGATGACTTCTTTCGAAGTTTGGCTAAAGTAAGGTTCTTCATGGATATCAAGACCGATACCATGGCCAATACCATGTGTAAAGTATTCTCCATAACCTGCGTCAGTGATAATATCACGAGGAATCTTGTCAAAGTCACGGAAGCCAAGGTCCGCTTTTGCTTGGTCAATTAAGGCCTGGTTAGCCTTCAAAACTGTATTGTAAATTTCTGCTTGTTCATCACTGACATGCCCTAGGTAGATGGTACGTGTCATATCACTTACATAGTGATCATAAAGGCAGCCAAAGTCCATGGTAATAGCTTCGCCTAGTTCAACCGGCTTGTGCATAGGATGAGCATGAGGTTTAGAAGAGTTGATCCCACTTGCTAGAATCGTATCAAAAGACAAACCGGCAGCTCCCAATTCACGCATGCGGAAATCAAGAAAATTAGCAATTTCAATCTCGGTCTTGCCAGGCTTGATAAAGTCAAGCGCATCACGGAAAGCTTGGTCAGAGATAGAACAAGCCTTGCGAATGGTCGCAATCTCTGTCTCATCCTTAATCATACGAAGTGCTTCAACAAACTGAGATTGAGGAAGCAATTCCAAGCCTTCAAAGGCTGTTTGCATACGGTGATAATAAGAAACTGAAATCTCATCTTCAAAACCAATACGAGAAAGCCCCATATCTTTTACGATCTTTGCGATAGTAGCCAACTCATCACGCTCTGCAAAAATCTCAAAACCAGTTACTTCTTGCTTAGCAGCAATAATATAACGAGAATCCGTCACTAATACTTGACGATCACGACTGATAAAGACTGTTCCATTTGAACCCCAAAATCCTGTCAAATAGTAGACATTTTTAAGGTTATTAATAATAATACCATCTAGTCCTTTTTCTTCCATTTTAGCTAAAAATGCTTGTACACGTTTATTCATGATGTAACTTTCCTTTCAAATATTGTCCTGTATAGCTTGCTTCATTGGCAGCTACTTCCTCCGGTGTTCCTGTTGCGATAATAGTTCCGCCACCAACGCCACCTTCTGGTCCTAAGTCGATAATATGGTCTGCTGTTTTGATGACATCTAGATTGTGCTCGATGACAAGAACTGTATTACCATCATCGACAAAGCGAGATAAAACGGTGAGTAAGCGAGCGATATCCTCTGTATGCAACCCAGTAGTTGGCTCATCGAGAATATAGAAAGACTTACCTGTCGAGCGTTTGTGGAGTTCACTAGCCAACTTCATACGCTGGGCCTCCCCTCCAGAAAGGGTGGTAGCTGGTTGTCCCAAAGTCACATAACCTAGACCAACATCTTTGATAGTCTGAAGTTTGCGCTGAATTTTCGGAATATGTTTGAAAAATTCTACTGCATCGTTGACAGTCATATCCAAAACTTGCGAGATATTCTTTTCCTTGTAGTGAACTTCTAGCGTTTCACTGTTGTAGCGAGTCCCATGACAGACTTCGCAGGCTACGTAAACATCAGGCAAGAAGTGCATCTCAATCTTGATAATCCCATCACCCGAGCAGGCTTCACAGCGGCCACCCTTGACATTGAAACTGAAACGACCCTTCTTGTAGCCACGAATCTTGGCTTCATTTGTCTGAGCGAATAGGTCTCGAATGTCATCAAAGACACCTGTATAGGTCGCAGGATTAGACCTCGGTGTCCGTCCAATTGGACTCTGGTCAATGTCTATCAGACGGTCGATATGCTCAATTCCTGTAATATTCTTAAACTTACCTGGTTTGTCTGAATTGCGATTGAGTTTTTGAGCAATAGCTTTTTTTAAGATACTGTTAATGAGGGTAGACTTCCCTGAACCAGATACCCCTGTCACTGCAATAAATTTTCCGAGTTGGAAGCGAGCGGTGATGTTTTGCAAGTTGTTCTCACGCGCACCTGTCACCTCAATAAAGCGTCCATTCCCAACGCGACGTTCTGACGGTACAGGAATCGCGCGTTTTCCTGATAGATACTGTCCTGTAATGGATTTGCTGTTACGAGCTACCTGCTTAGGCGTTCCTGCAGCAACAATTTCTCCACCAAAGACACCTGCACCAGGGCCAACGTCAATCAGATAATCGGCTTCTCGCATGGTGTCCTCATCGTGTTCTACCACGATGAGAGTATTTCCTAAATCCCGCATCTTTTTCAGACTGGCAATCAAACGGTCATTGTCCCTCTGGTGAAGACCGATGGACGGCTCGTCTAAGATATAGAGGACTCCTGAGAGATTGGAACCAATCTGGGTTGCCAAGCGAATACGTTGGCTCTCCCCACCTGATAATGTTCCTGCTGAACGAGAAAGCGTCAGATAGTTAAGCCCCACATTATTGAGGAAGGTCAAGCGGTCCTTGATTTCCTTCAGGATTGGGCGAGCGATGATAGCTTCATTTTCAGACAGGCTTAGTTGATCAATGACCTCCAGATGGTCTGCGATGGAGAGGTCTGAAATTTCTCCGATATGGGGTCCTTTTTCTCCCCCTACTCGAACAGATAAGGCCTGGTCATTGAGACGATAACCGTGGCAGGTACCACAAGTTAGCTCATTCATATAGAGACGCATCTGAGTACGGGTGTAATCACTGTTAGTCTCGTGATAGCGACGCTTGATGTTATTGACAACCCCTTCAAAAGGAATGTCGATATCGCGCACACCGCCAAATTCATTTTCATAGTGGAAATGGAATTCTTTCCCATCAGACCCGTAGAGAATCAAGTTCTTATCTGATTCTGATAAATTCTCAAAAGGCGTATCCATATCCACTCCAAAGGCTGTCATGGCTTGTTCTAGCATATTTGGATAATAGTTCGAAGAGATAGGGTTCCAAGGTACTAGGGCTCCCTCACGAAGAGTCTTGCTAGCATCTGGTATCACTAAATCAATATCCACCTCTAGCTTGATACCCAAACCATCACACTCACTACATGACCCAAAAGGAGCATTGAAAGAGAAAAGACGAGGTTCTAGTTCTGGAACCGTAAAGCCACATACTGGACAAGCATAGTGTTCTGAGAAGAGCAACTCAGAGTCGTCCATGGTATCGATAATGACATATCCTTCAGCGATACGAAGGGCTGCCTCAATCGAGTCAAAAAGACGACTACGAATCCCATCCTTTATGATGATACGGTCCACCACCACATCGATGTTGTGTTGCTTTTTCTTTTCAAGTTCAGGAACTTCGGTCACATCGTAAACAACTCCATCGACACGGACACGGACGTAACCATCTTTTTGAATCTTTTCAATCAGCGTCTTATGCTGCCCTTTTTTCTTACGAATAACAGGAGCCAAAATCTGCAGACGCTGGCGCTCTGGCAATTCCAAGACCTTGTCGACAATCTGCTCTACAGACGAAGCTTTGATAGCCCCATGTCCGTTGATACAGTAGGGTGTTCCTACACGTGCATAGAGGAGACGTAGGTAGTCGTTGATTTCAGTCGTTGTTCCAACTGTCGAACGAGGATTTTTACTAGTCGTTTTCTGGTCAATGGAAATAGCAGGACTAAGACCATCGATAGAATCCACATCTGGCTTTTCCATATTGCCCAAAAATTGTCGCGCATAGGCAGATAGACTCTCTACATAACGACGTTGCCCTTCAGCATAGAGGGTATCAAAGGCTAAACTAGACTTTCCAGATCCAGATAGTCCCGTCACCACAACTAGCTTGTCTCGTGGTATTTCCACGTCAATATTTTTTAAATTATGGGCGCGAGCCCCATGGATGACAATCTTATCTTGCATGTTACTTCTTTCTAGTCCGTTATTGCTTTCTATTATACCAGATATAGCAAAAAATGTCGGATTCTATTACCAAAAAAAGCGTTTTTGTAGTATAATAGTACGGTGCTAAAAATTCGCTAAAATACAAAAACGGAAGGGGAGGAGATATGAAACAAGTCTTTCTCTCAACAACAACTGAATTTAAAGAGATCGATACGCTCCAACCGGGCACTTGGATCAATCTCGTCAATCCTACACAAAGCGAATCGATGGAAATCGCTTCTGCTTTTGATATTGATATCGCTGACCTCCGTGCACCACTCGATGCGGAAGAAATGTCTCGTATTACCATTGAAGATGAATACACTCTGATTATCGTAGACGTTCCCATTACCGAGGAGAGAAATAACCGTACCTACTATGTGACCATTCCCTTGGGGATTATCATCACCGAAGAGGCTATTATTACCACTTGTTTGGAACCTCTCCCACTTCTAGATGTCTTTATCAATCGGAGACTTCGGAATTTCTATACCTTTATGCGTTCGCGCTTTATCTTTCAAATCCTCTACCGCAACGCTGAAATTTATCTGACAGCCCTCCGTTCAATTGAACGTAAGAGTGAGCAAATCGAAACCCAACTTCACAAATCTACTCGAAATGAAGAATTGATTGAACTCATGGAGTTGGAAAAGACCATCGTCTACTTCAAGGCCTCTCTTAAGACAAATGAGCGCGTGATTAAAAAATTGACCAGCGCAACTAGCAATATTAAGAAATACCTTGAAGACGAAGACTTACTAGAAGATACCTTGATTGAAACGCAACAGGCCATCGAGATGGCGGATATCTATGGAAACGTCCTTCACTCTATGACAGAGACCTTTGCCTCTATCATTTCAAACAACCAGAACAATATCATGAAAACCTTGGCCCTCGTGACCATCGTTATGTCTATCCCGACTATGATTTTCTCAGCTTACGGAATGAACTTTAAGGATAATGAAATTCCTTTAAACGGAGAACCGCACGCTTTCTGGCTCATCGTTTTTATCGCCTTCGCTATGAGTGTTTCTCTCACTCTTTACCTCATCCATAAAAAATGGTTCTAAACAGGAGTTATTATGTCACAGATTGATTTAAAAGAATTAACCAAGAAAAACCAAGAATTTATCCACATTGCAACTCAACAATTTCTCAAGGACGGAAAGACAGATGCTGAAATCAAGGCTATCCTTGAAGAAGTGATTCCTCATATCCTTGAGGAGCAACCAAAGGGAGTGACTGCTCGTTCTATCTACGGAGCACCAACTCACTGGGCTCACAGCTTTAGTGAAAAAGAGCAATACGAAAAAGAACATCCAAAGGAAAATGACGATCCAAAATTGATGATGTTGGATTCAGCCCTTTTCATCACAGGACTGTTTGCAGTGGTTAGCGCCTTGATGAGCTTCTTCTCAAACCAACCCGTAGCTTACGGATTGGTAACACTTATCAGTGTAGGGGCCTTTGGTGGAGTTGCCTTTTACCTTCTCTATCACTTCATCTACCGCTACTACGGACCAGATACTGACCGTAGCCAACGCCCTCCATTCTGGAAATCACTTTTGGTTATGTTAGCAACTATGTTTGCATGGGTTCTCATTCTCTTCTTGAGCAACTTCCTTCCACAAGCCATCAACATCAGCCTCCCACCACTTGTTTTATTGGTGATTGGAGGAGCTCTCCTTGCCCTACGTTTCTACCTCAAAAAACGTTTCAACATCAAGAGCGCAAGTGCTGGACCTGCTAGATATTAAAATAAACAATAAAAGTAGTGTGTTTTACAGACAGACTACTTTTATTATGGCTCCAAAGCTTTTTTTTATTCTCCAAAGAAAAGTAGCTACATTTTCTAAAAACGTTCTAATGTAAAGTCTTTCCTTAGAATCCCGAGGTTTTGTCCTTGAATCCAAGTTGTTTTTCTGTTATACTAATAAAGTAATAAGGAGAAATATATATGACTAAACAGAGAATTAATCAAGTTGTTGGTTCAATTGGTGCCTTTATCGGGATTATTGTATTTATAGCCTACATCCCTCAAATTTTTGCCAATTTACAAGGGAACAAAGCTCAACCATTCCAACCTTTATCAGCAGCTGTCTCTTGCTTAATCTGGGTCATTTATGGATGGACAAAAGAGCCTAAGAAAGACTGGATTCTAATCATTCCAAACTCGGCTGGGGTTATCCTTGGCGGACTGACCTTCCTTACTGCTCTATAAGAATGCAACTAATATAAAAAGAAAAAGTAACCACACGATTGGTTGCTTTTTTACTATTTTCTCGATCTAAAAGTCTTCTTCTGACTCTAATTCTTGTTGTTTCCCCTCATTTTTTGTGATAAAATAGGCTCAATCTATTTCCAGGAGGATAAGATATGACTTCTACTATTGGTATTATAAGTTTATCTAGTGGGACTATGGGTGAAGACTTTGTCAAGCACGAAGTGGACTTGGGTATTCAACGTCTCAAGGACCTCGGACTCAATCCTATCTTTTTACCTCATTCGCTAAAAGGCTTAGATTTTATCAAAGAACATCCTGAAGCTCGTGCAGAGGATTTGATTCAGGCCTTTTCTGATGATAGCATCGACATGATCCTATGCGCCATTGGTGGAAACGATACCTATCGCTTACTACCTTATCTTTTTGAAAACGACCAACTACAAAAGGTTATCAAACCAAAGATTTTTCTCGGTTTCTCGGATACAACTATGAACCATCTCATGTTGCATAAACTAGGAATCAAGACTTTTTATGGTCAATCATTTATAGCAGACATTTGTGAGTTAGACAAAGAAATGTTGCCATATAGCCTCCACTACTTCAAAGAATTGATTGAGACTGGAAAAATCTCAGAAATTCGCCCTAGTAACGTTTGGTATGAGGAACGAACTGACTTCAGTCCCAAGGCTCTGGGAACACCTCGTGTCAGCCATGCAAATACAGGTTTTGACTTGTTACAAGGAACTGCTCAGTTCGAGGGGGAAATCCTCGGTGGTTGCCTCGAATCCCTCTACGATATCTTTGACAACTCTCTACACGTAGATAGCACAGACCTCTGCCAAAAATACAAACTTTTCCCTGACTTATCCGACTGGAAAGGAAAGATTCTATTGCTAGAAACAAGTGAAGAAAAGCCTGAACCTGATGATTTCAAAAAAATGTTGCAGGCTTTAAAAGAAACTGGGATATTTGAAGTCATCAGTGGACTCTTGGTCGGAAAACCTATGGATGAAACCTTCTATGACGACTATAAGAAGACTTTAATGGACACCATTGATAGCACTATCCCGATTGTCTATAATCTAAACGTTGGCCATGCCACACCAAGAGCAATTGTTCCCTTTGGAGTTCACGCGTATGTAGACGCAACGGAGCAAGTCATTTGCTTTGACTATAACAAAGAAAGCTGAGATGAATTTCTCAGCTTTTTTTCTATATTCTCCGATGTTCTAGTCATCTAACATCACTTATTCCACTTTTCCATTCACAATCATTCTCATGATCATTGACCAGGCCTGCTGCTTGTAGGTAGGATAGGACCGCAACGGGACCTGTAAACTTGAAACCACGCTTTTTGAGATCCTTGGATAACATCTCAGATAATGGCGTTTTAGCTGGTGTTTGACTGTAATCCGGGACATCATTGACGATAGTTTTCCCATCTACAAAAGACCAAAGATAAGCATCAAAGGCGCCAAATTCTTCCTGAACTTGTAAAAAAGCCTGGGCGTTAGCACGCGTCGCAAAAATCTTTGCTCGATTGCGGATGATCGCTACATTGTCCATTAAAACTTCCAGCTCTTCATCCGTCATGTCTGCGACTCGTTGGACTTGGTAACCATGAAAAGCTTGACGAAAGCCTTGACGTTTATTGAGCACCGTTTCCCAAGACAGACCTGCCTGATAGGTTTCCATACAAAGCAACTCAAAAAGCGCTCGGTCGTCATGTAGGGGTTGACCCCATTCCTCATCGTGGTAGGCTACATATAAAGGGTTGTTCATTTTAACCCAGCCACAACGTTTTGGCATAGAAATCTCCTATTTCACCAACATCTTGAGGGCCGACTTGATATAATTCTCTGCTGTATCAGTCGTTCCTTCAAAGAATTTCTTGATTTTCTTAAGCTCAGTAGCCTTGTAGCCCAAGGCTAACATGGCTTCCATAGCTTCTTCCAGTTCTTGGTTGTCACTGCTAGATGGAACTGCAACCTTAGCAGGGAGGTCGTCCCCTGCCACAACCACCTTCCCTTCTAGATCCAATACCATCTGTTGGGCTGTTTTTTTACCGATTTTAGGGAACTTGGTCAAGTAGGTGATGTTCTTAGTCTCAATAGCTTGAACGAGACCTGCATTGTCATCAGCTGCGATGATAGCCAGAGCTGAAACTGGGCCGATGCCTGATACAGATATTAAGCTGAGAAAGAGCTTTTTCTCGTCTTCTGAACGAAAACCGTAAAGTAGATGAGCATCTTCACGAACAACTTGATGCACATAGATTTGCGCTTCTTGATTGACTTGCCCTGAGTAGGCATAGGGGTTAGCTACGTGTAGGATATAGCCGATGCCGTTAGCTTCTAGGACGATGTATTTGGCAGTAATTTTGGTAATAATACCCTTTAGATATTCGTACATAATTTTCCTTTATTGTTTGTTCAATACTTGCCCAATTCCCGTAAGCTCGTATGATTTTCCTGAATACGACGGAACATCTTTTCCATATCCGACTTGGTAAAGTGGACCAAAACAGGACGTCCGTGTGGACAGTTATACGGATTGTCACATTGGGAGAGTTGATAGAGGAGTTGTCTAGCCGAGTAATCATCAAGGCTATGATTAGCCTTGATGGACCGTTTGCAGGACATCATAATGGCCAACTCTGCTCGGTATTTCTTAATAGAAACTTCCTTGGTCAAGAGGAGCATGTCGCACATCTCATAGATTCCAGACTCGATTTCCTCCTCTGCCATCCAAATAGGATGTTCGCGCAAGATAAATTGATTCTCCCCGTACTCTGCTAGAAAGACTCCCACTTCCTCTAAGAGAGGCATTCTTTCCTTAAGACGAAGGGCATCATCCGCAGGAAATTCAAAGATATAGGGCACTAGGAGTTGCTGCTGACTCTGGTCAACATTGCCAATGCTCTCACGGTACTCCTCGTACTTAACCCGCTCCTGGGCTGCGTGTTGGTCTATGATGTAGAGACCATCTCGACCTTGAGCAAAGAGATAGGTTCCGTGCATCTGACCGAAAAATTCTAATTCTGGGAAGTTCGAAGACTCTTCCCGCTCTAACTTGTCATAAGCCTTATCTAAACTAGCTAGATCTAACTCCGGGTGATCCAGTTGGTCGTAGCCGACAGGCTTTCTCTCTGCAAAATGCAATTTAGCCGGCTTGGTCATCTGATCCAAGGTTTCCTTGGCAAAGAGGTTCAAATCCTGTCTATCTTCGGACAGATTCACCTGATGATCTGCCACCTCAGCTTGTGTCGGTCTGGTCGGTTCATTTTTTTCATAGTAGAGCGTATTTTCTCTCAGTGGCAAAGTCGTTTGCTCTACCTTTTCACGATTTCTGACCGCAGATTTGGCCAGATTTTCCAAGGCATCTGGAATCAAGGTCTGTTCCTTGAGACTCTTTGCGATAGCTTCTGAAACCAGCTCCATCAATTCTCTTTCCTTAGAAATTCGCACCTCTTGCTTGGTCGGGTGCACATTGACATCTGCTAGATAAGGATCAATCTGGATATGAATAACAGCCAGCGGAAAACGCCCCACCATTAGCTTGCTACCGTAACCATCTAAAATAGCACGATTGAGTAGGAAGTTTTTGATATAACGGCCATTGATAAAAAGACTAATATAGTTACGATTAGCACGTGTTAATTCCGGCAATGAGACAAAGCCTGAAATTTCAAAGTCTAGGTCATCATTCTCAATTTCAACCATTTTTTTAGCACTGGCTAAACCATAAATTCCAGCAATGGCTTGACGCAGTTGACCCGTACCAGCTGTTCGTGTCATTTCCTTGCCATCACTAATCAAACTAAAGGAAATCTCAGGATGGGCCAAGCCTAGACGGTTGACAATATCAATAATATGAGACAACTCCGCCTGCTGACTCTTCATATACTTGAGGCGAGCTGGTGTGTTAAAAAAGAGATCTTCTACGCAAACCTTAGTCCCCACAGGACTGGTCGCTGGGCTAATCTCTTCAACTTCTCCCCCACGAGCGACGAGCTTGGTTCCATGACTTGCTCCCTCTACTGCAGTCAAAAGAGTCAGCACACTAACAGATGCGATAGAAGGCAGAGCTTCACCACGAAAACCGAGAGTCCGAATCCGAAAAAGATCCGCTTGATTTTTGATCTTGCTAGTTGCATGACGGCGGAGAGCCAACTCGACTTCATCGTGAGCAATCCCGTGTCCGTTATCTGTAATTTGGATTCTCTTAAGTCCAGCTTCCTCAATCTCAACGATAATCTGGCTAGATCCAGCATCGATAGCATTTTCGACTAACTCTTTAACAACGCTAGCAGGACGTTCGATAACCTCTCCTGCCGCGATCTGGTTAGCCAAGATTTCTGGCAATTCAATAATATGAGACATCTTTCAGCCCCTTTCTCAACTATTTTTATCTATTTCTCTGAAAACAACACTCTTCAAAAATCTCTTCAAACCACGTCAGTCTCGCCTTGCCGTATATGTGTTACTGACTTCGTCAGTTCTATCCACAACCTCAAAACTGTGTTTTGAGCAACCTGCGGCTAGCTTCCTCGCTTGCTCTTTAATTTTCATTGAGTATAAGCTAGTGCTATTATACCATATTTCACTCGTTTCCAAAAAAGTCCGAGTAGCAACTTTCTTCCCGATTTTACTAGGTTATTTGCCAAGTTTGTGGTAAAATAGGTAGAAACAATATTTTAAAAAGGAGAAAAGACACATGCACATTTTTGATGAGCTAAAAGAGCGTGGTTTGATTTTTCAAACGACCGATGAAGAAGCTTTGCGTAAAGCCCTAGAAGAAGGTCAAGTTTCTTATTATACTGGCTACGATCCAACTGCTGACAGCCTTCACCTAGGTCACCTTGTCGCTATCTTGACAAGTCGTCGTTTGCAGCTAGCAGGTCACAAACCCTATGCGCTCGTTGGCGGTGCAACAGGTCTCATCGGAGATCCGTCCTTCAAAGATGCTGAACGTAGTCTCCAAACAAAAGACACAGTAGAGGGCTGGGTCAAGTCTATCCAAGGGCAACTCTCTCGCTTTCTTGACTTTGAAAACGGCGATAACAAAGCAGTCATGGTCAACAACTACGACTGGTTTGGTAGCATCAGCTTCATTGACTTCCTCCGTGATATCGGAAAATATTTCACTGTCAACAATATGATGAGCAAAGAATCTGTTAAAAAACGGATTGAAACAGGGATTTCATATACTGAGTTTGCTTACCAAATCATGCAAGGCTATGACTTCTACGTTCTTAACCAAGAGCACAATGTAACCCTTCAAATCGGTGGTTCTGACCAGTGGGGAAATATGACAGCGGGTACTGAGTTGATGCGTCGTAAAGCAGATAAGACTGGTCACGTCATCACTGTTCCCCTCATCACGGACGCAACTGGTAAGAAATTTGGTAAATCTGAAGGGAATGCTGTTTGGCTCAACCCTGAAAAGACTTCTCCATACGAAATGTACCAATTCTGGATGAATGTCATGGACGCTGACGCTGTTCGCTTCTTGAAGATCTTCACTTTCTTGTCACTGGATGAGATTGAAGAAATCCGCAAACAGTTTGAGGCTGCTCCTCATGAACGCTTGGCTCAAAAAGTTTTGGCTCGTGAAGTTGTCACACTTGTTCACGGAGAAGAAGCCTACAAAGAAGCCCTTAACATCACTGAGCAACTATTTGCAGGAAACATCAAAAACCTTTCTGTCAAAGAGCTTAAACAAGGACTTCGTGGTGTGCCAAACTACCAAGTACAAGCAGACGAAAATCACAACATCGTTGAACTTCTTGTATCTTCTGGCGTGGTTAACTCAAAACGCCAAGCCCGTGAAGATGTACAAAACGGAGCCATCTACGTCAACGGTGACCGTATCCAAGACCTTGACTATATCTTGAGTGACGCAGATAAGTTAGAGAATGAATTGACTGTTATCCGCCGTGGTAAGAAGAAATACTTTGTTTTGACTTACTAAACTATTCAACATTTACCTATAAACAAAGGAGTTACCCTCGAGAAAGGTAACTCCTTTTTGCTGTTAATAACTCTCATCTATCTAGCCTTAATAGACAGGCTACGCAGTACAATGCGCAAGGTTGTTAGATTATGTAAGATAGAGAGATTTGAAGGACTGAGCCAATTAAACAAGCCAAAGCCAATCAAACTACTATTTACGACAACGGTATCTTGAATATTCTTCTTGATAAGTGTTTGCAAAGATGATGATAGCCAATCCAACTCTTGGAAGAAATCCAAACGATTATCTAACAATAAGATATCGCTCATCTGCTTAGAAATATCTGCACTCTCATTCATCACCACACCGATATCTGATAGGGTTAGAGCCGCTGAGTCATTCAAGCCATCTCCAACCATCAAAATAGTGTGACCTGCTTTCTGCAGTTCCTCTACTAACTCAAATTTCCCATCAGGTTTCAAGTCTGTATAGACCTGATCAAAGGGCAAATCTTTGACTAATTCCTCTGTTCTAACCAAGGTGTCCCCTGTGGCCAGAATCAATTTTTTCCCTTGTGCCTTAAGTTTCTCCAAGGCTGCTTTTGCTTCTTTTCTCAAAGGAGTATGAATGCAGAACATTCCAATCAATTCATTCTGATAAGCCAAGAATAAGAGATTGTAGTGGCTCTTGTACTCTTCAATTAAAGCATTTTGTTCTGAACTGATATGAATTTGCTCATCCTGCATCAAGACATAATTTCCAATAAGAACTGGTTGCCCATCTATATGAGATTTGATCCCCTTGCTTGCGATATATTGGAGTTTCCCATGCATTTCCTCATGTTCAATCCCCTCTATCTCAGCTTGCTTGACGACGGCATTAGCAATAGGATGATAAATGTGTTCCTCAAGACAGGCACTGATTCTGAGAATATCTTCCTCACTATAGTCCCCAAAAGGTAACACCTTTTCAACTATAGGATAACTAGTTGTGATTGTTCCCGTCTTATCAAACAAGAAAGTATCAACTTCCAGATATTTCTCCAGAACATCTCCATCCTTAATCACCATTTCACGATTCAATCCCTCCTTGATAGCTGTCAAATAAGCTACAGGAGTAGAGATTTTCAAAGCGCAGGAGAAATCGACCAATAGGAAAGAAATAGCCTTAGAAAAAGAACCTGTCAATAGGTAAGTCAGCCCAGCCCCCAAGAAATTATATTTGACGACCTTGTCCGCCATTTTGATGAAATAGCGTTGTTTCGTTTTCTTGTTTTCTTCAGATTTCTTCATCAACTCAATCAGTTGTAAAATCCGGCTGTTCATCTGATTATCGGTTACACGAATGCGCAACTCTCCAGTTTCTAATACTGTATTTGCACAAACCAAATCAGACTCTCTTTTTTCAACTGGAAAACTCTCTCCCGTCAAGGAACTTTCGTTGACCATACCTAAACCTGAAACTACTTGTCCATCAAACAAAATTTCATTTCCTTGAGATAGGACCAAGACATCTCCTATTTGAACATCGGAACTCTTGATACTAACAACCGTATCGCCCTGTACTAGGAATACATCGCTCTCTTTTGCAAGAAGGCTTTGTTCTAAATCTGTTGCAGTTTTTTTCAAGGACCACTGATCTAAATGATTCCCCAAATCAAGCATAAACATGATATTGCCAGCTGTCTTGGATTGGTTCATAAACAAGGACAATAAAATCGCCGAGCAGTCCAAGACCTCCATCGTTAGTTCCTTACGCGCTAGTGTTTGATAGGCTTCTCTAATATAGCTAAAAGCCTGATAACAAGTCCATATATAGCGAATAGGATACGGCACAAAACTACGAAAAAGTATACGCTTAATCGCTGCACCTGAAACAATAGAATAAGCACTCTCTTCTCTACGAATGGGAAGAGTCATCAACTCAGAAACTTTCCCTTTATCAATTCTTTTTAAAAAGGCTTCTGCATTATCTAATACAGAAAAACCTTCTTTTATGCGTAGAGTAAAGTGCTGTTGATCCATGTAAAACTGGATAGACTCAATCCCCTTTTCATCTCTCACCAAGGAACGAAGATAGTCTTGAATATCCAAGGTGAGTGAAAAAGAAGATGATAGTCGGATATGTTGGTATCCTCTATGTAGCACTTTAAAAGACATATTATTCTCCTAAAAGGCTATCTAATTGCTCTTCTTTTTTCTCTTGCTCGTACAAATATTTGGCATCTTGCAAGACATCGTCTCCATGTTGCTTCACAACAGAAACAGATGCATCTAGCTCGTCTTTCAACTTATAAGCCTTAGCCAAAGCTTTAGAATAACCTTTTTTAGCTTCCTTACTTGCTAAGATTTTCAAGCCAAGGGTACCAAATGCGACACCACCCAAAAAGAGTGATGATTTTTTCGCAACTTTTGCAACGGTTAGTACTTCTTTTAACATACTTATTTCCTCCTTATCATTATTATATAGCAATTTAGATATAAAAGCAATTTCATTTTATAAATTGGAGAATTAGTTTTATTTCTACTGAATCTCCCATCTACTTACTCCTAAAGTTGCTTTCACTTGCATCTTTTGATACACTTAAACTATGAATACAAACCTCAAACCCAAACTCAAGCGCTTTGCTTCTGTGACTGCCTTTGCCTGCCCTATCTGCCTAGAAAATCTGACCTTGGTAGAGTCTAGCCTCAAGTGTAGCAACCGCCATTCTTTTGACCTAGCAAAATTCGGCTATGTCAATCTGGCTCCCCAAATCAAGCAATCCACCAACTACGATAAAGAAA
This sequence comes from Streptococcus sp. HMSC34B10, assembly GCF_001839505.1. Lineage (NCBI taxonomy): Bacteria > Bacillati > Bacillota > Bacilli > Lactobacillales > Streptococcaceae > Streptococcus > Streptococcus sp. HMSC34B10. The sequence continues at coordinate 115,889 of NZ_KV841550.1, forward strand.
ACTTTCAAAACCGCCAGCAAATCTTAGAAGCTGGCTTTTATCAGGCTATTTTAGAAGGTGTATCTGACTTGCTAGCCAGTTCAGAAACTAGCACCACAGTCTTAGATATCGGTTGTGGCGAAGGATTCTATTCTCGCAAGCTCCAAGAAAGTCATCCTGACAAAACCTTCTACGCCTTTGATATTTCAAAAGACTCGGTCCAAATTGCTGCCAAGAGTGAAGCCAACTGGGCAGTCAACTGGTTCGTTGGCGACCTGGCTCGTCTTCCTATAAAAGACGCTAGCATGGATATCCTGCTTGATATCTTTTCCCCTGCCAATTACGGTGAATTTCGCCGTGTCTTATCCAAAGACGGTATCTTAATCAAGGTCATCCCTACTGAAAACCACCTCAAGGAAATCCGTCAGATGGTAGAGAACCAGCTGACAAAGAAAGACTATTCCAACCAAGATATCAGGGAACATTTCCAGGAACACTTTAGCATCCAATCTAGTCAGATCGCTTCCTTGACCAAACCTATTACAACCGAGCAACGTCAAGCTTTACTTAGCATGACGCCCCTGCTCTTCCACGTCGACCAAAGCAAGATTGACTGGAGTCAACTGACAGAGATTACTATCGAAGCAGAGATACTTGTTGGGAAAGCACTGTAAACAAATTTTTGAGATAAAACAAATCCCGCACCTCTTCTCGAGATGCGAGTTTAAATCGCGATTTTTCAACTATCTATCCCAAAAGTTTAAACCTTTTTAACCTCTCCGTTTATTTTCGATTCGAAATAAAAAACTTATCAATAAATAGCAAGTGAAATAAGGCAAGTGTAATTCCCGATAAGCACCCATGATAAGAGATTTCTTGATGGGTAAGGGGGTAAAGATTACTATTACCCGCCAAGAGGCATGTTAAAATAACAAATAGAATCCAAAATAAATCAGTCCATTTATATTTTGAAAAATATTTTTTCCACATAAGAACACCCTCTTTCTTTACTACAATACTATTATAATACTATTTGTAAACGAATACAAGAAATTTGAGGTAACAACTAAGAAAAATCTGAGGCTTCAAGGTGGTAAATCCTGCATTGTTAAATGTCCTCTAAGCCTGTTGTTAAGGCTGGAAATTATTGACAAGTCATTTTTTCTTTTGAGACCAGTCAACCTCAAATCCACAACACTTAAAAAAAGCGAATTTCAATTGAAACTCGCTTTTTTATAAAATGTATTAGTATAATTTTATAGCTTAGTTCAAGTGCCAGATATCTTCGTTGTACTGTGCGATTGTACGGTCAGATGAGAAGAATCCTGCTTTAGCAATGTTAACGATGACTTTGTCCAACCATGCATCACGATCTTCGTAGTCAGCAAGCATTTGTTCTTTAACCTTGATGTAGTCTTCCAAATCAAGGAGAGTCATGAACCAGTCTTTGTTAATCAATTCATTGTGAAGACGATTCAAACGCTCTTCATTACCAACTGCAAGAACAGCGTCGCTCACGATAAAGTCAACCAATGGTTTGATCGCTTTACGAGCGTAGAATTCGCTTGATTTGTAAGCTGATTTAGCATAAAGGTCGATAACAGTTTCTGAATCTTCACCGAAGATGTAGATATTTTCATCGCCAACCAACTCAGCGATTTCCACGTTAGCCCCGTCCATAGTACCAAGAGTCAAAGCTCCGTTCAACATGAATTTCATGTTACCAGTACCTGAAGCTTCTTTAGAGGCAAGAGAGATTTGTTCTGAGATATCACTTGCAGGGATAAGGAAGCTTGCTGCAGTAACATTGTAGTTTTCAACCATGACTACTTGCAAGTATGGTGATACTTCTGGGTCGTTTGCAATCACTTCTGACAAGCAAAGAATCAAATGGATAATGTCTTGAGCGATAGTGTAGGCAGGAGCTGCTTTACCACCAAAGAAAACTGTGATTGGACGAGCTGGAATGTTTCCTGCTTTGATATCAAGATACTTATGAATCACATACAAAGCGTTCATTTGTTGACGTTTGTATTCATGAAGACGTTTGATTTGAGTATCAAAGATAGAGTTTGGATTGATTTCTACACCTTGATGTTCTTTCAAGTGGTGAGCCAATTTACGTTTATTGTGGGCTTTAATATTTTCCAATTTTTCTTTGACAGCAGCTTTATCTTCATAGAACATAAGATTTTGTAGTTCTTCTGCTTGATGGTGCCAACCATGTCCAAGAATATAGTCTAGATAGTGAGACAAGCTTGGGTTAGCATGCATAAGCCAACGACGGAATGTGATACCGTTTGTTTTGTTGTTGAATTTTTCTGGGTAGATGTCGTAGAAAGCTTTCAACTCAGAATTCTTCAAAATTTCTGTGTGAAGAGCCGCTACCCCATTAACACTGAATCCATAGTGGATATCCATGTGAGCCATGTGGACACGATCATTTTCATCGATGATTTGAACTGCTGGATCAGTGTATTCTGCTTTCACGCGACGGTCCAATTCTTTGATGATTGGTACCAAGTGAGGAACTACTTCTTCCAAGAATTCAAGAGGCCATTTTTCAAGGGCTTCAGCAAGAATTGTGTGGTTTGTGTAAGCAGTCATGCTACGAACGATAGAGATTGCTTCGTCAAGTTCGATACCACGTTCAGTCAACAGACGGATTAATTCAGGAATCACCATTGATGGGTGAGTATCGTTGATTTGTACGACTGCATAGTCAGCAAGGTCATGCAAGTTGCTTCCTTTTTCGATTGCTTCATCGATGATCAATTGCGCACCGTTTGAAACCATGAAGTATTGTTGGAAGATACGAAGCAATTCCCCTTGACGGTCACTATCATCTGGATAAAGGAAAAGTGTCAAGTTACGAGCAATATCTGTCTTATCAAATTGGATTCCATCATGGATGATTGATGAATCAACTGAATCCAAGTCAAATAAACGCAAGCGGTTCTTTGTTGCTGTTTTGTAACCTGGTACATCAATATCGTAAAGAGTTGATGTTAATGTAAAGTGTGCAAATGGTACTTGATAACTACGGCTTGAACGAACCAACCAGTTTTGATAAGTCAACCAAGCATTTGGAACTGTTTCTTGTTGGTTGTTTTTAAGAACTTGTTGGAACAAACCAAAGTGATAGTTCAAACCAACACCATCTCCGTTTAAACCAAGAGTAGCGATAGAGTCGATAAAGCAGGCAGCCAAGCGACCCAATCCACCATTCCCTAAAGATGGTTCCAATTCTACTTCTTCAATTTCAATCAAATCTTTACCAGCATCTGATAATTCTTTTTTCACTTCGTCATAAAGACCGAGGTTGATCAAGTTATTTGACAAAAGTTTCCCAATCAAGAACTCAGCAGAAATGTAGTAAACTTTTTTCTTGCTTGTATTAACTGGTTTTAGGCTACTAACCATTTTGCTATAGTTCAATAGAGCAACGTAGAGTTCTTCGTTACTACATTCAGAAATAGATTTATTATAATGTTTTTGTATAAATTTTGGTAATGGTAACATGATTAAGTATCTCCTGATATTCTCTTTATTTCTTTAATTCTACCAAATTTTTATTAATTCTGCGATAAATTGTTGTCAAATCAAGCAAAGTTTCTTCGACAGCAGGAGTCAATTGATCCTCTGTCATACGCCATGACCAGTTTCCACCAAGAGTAGATGGGAAGTTCATACGAGCTGAACCATCCAACTCTAGCAAATCTTGCATAGTAGCGATAGTCATAAAGCTTACTGATGAGAAGGCTGTACGAAGCATAGCATGTACTACTGTTTCATATTCCTTGCGATTTGTATAACGTGCCATGTACTCACGAGTTGGGTCATCGATTTCGTTGCGATACCAACCAAGAACAGTGTTGTTATCGTGTGTTCCTGTGTACATAACTGAGTTGGCTGGTGCCAAGTGTGGGCTGTCGATACTTTCGTGCTCTGGGTTGAAGGCAAATTGAAGGACTTTCATTCCTGGGAAGCCAGTGCGTTCACGTAGTTCAATAACTTCGTCAGTCATGAATCCAAGGTCCTCTGCGATGATGTTCAAGTCACCAAGTTCCTCTTTAACCGCTGCAAAGAGTTTGTAGTCAGGACCTTTCACCCATTTACCAGGTGCTGCTGTTTCAGAACCAGCAGGAATTTCCCAGTAAGACTCAAATCCACGGAAGTGGTCGATACGAACGATATCGTAGATTTTGAAGCTTTCACGCAAGCGTTCAATCCACCATTTGTAGCCATCTTTGTCCATAGCTTCCCAGTCATAGATTGGGTTACCCCAGAGCTGACCAGTAGCAGAGAATTCATCTGGTGGGCAACCTGCGATGCAAGTTGCTTTCCCATTTTCATCTGTTTTAAAGAGGTGTGGATTTGCCCACATGTCGCTTGAATCTTCCGCTACATAGATTGGCATATCACCGACAATCTCGATGTGACTTTCGTTAGCGTATGCTTTCAATTTCAACCATTGTTGGAAGAAAAGGTATTGGGTTACGCGGTGGTAAACAAGCTTGTCAGCTAATTTCTCACGGTAGCTTTCAAGAGTTGAAGCTTTACGAGCACGAGCATCTGCATCTGGCCATTCTGTCCAAGCAAGATTATCAAAATGCTCCTTGATAGCCATGTACTCTGCAAATAGTTCAAGCCATGATTGATTTTCTTGAGCAAATTTTTCGAAATCTTTGACATCTCCGACTTCAAGGAAACGTTTGACAGCTTTCTCTAGAAGTGGACGACGTGCATAGTAGATTTTAGCATAGTCGACTTCCTCTGGATTGCTACCAAAGTCAACACCTTCAAGATCAGTCGCTTCCAACAAGCCTTGCTCTACCAAAATATCAAGATCGATAAAATGAGTGTTTCCAGCAAAGGCTGAGAATGATTGGTATGGAGAATCTCCGTAGCTAGTTGTCCCTAAAGGAAGAATTTGCCAGTAACGCTGTTTGGTACGAACCAAGAAGTCAACGAAATCATAGGCGCTTTGACCAAATGATCCGATTCCGTATGCTCCTGGAAGTGATGAGATGTGCATCAACACACCGCTTTGACGTTTTTTCATATTAGCACCTCAAGTGTTTATATTTTTAATTACTTCATTGTTTTATTGCGCAAACGTTTGCGCTATCTAAAGTATAACCCATTTCCAAAAGAAATGCAAGCGTTTTTAAAAAACTTTTTTGATTTATTTGTAGAATCACAAATAAAATTTACTATATTCACTTCTCTTACTTTCATACACTTTTTTAAAGAAGCACGCAAGCGTTTCCACTTACTTATCTTCCAAACAATTTCTTCTTAATTATTTACCTTTTATACCTATAATTATTGATAGTTTTCTGTTTTTTCTGATATTCAGCATTTTAAAATTTTTTCAAAAAATGCTTGCAACCGTTTTCTGTTTGTGCTATACTAGGGTCATAAGGGAAAACGTTTGCGTTCCCTAGACTATAAAATTTGTTATTCTTTAGGAGGAATACACTATGTCAACTAAATTCATGAAGAGCGCAGCTGTACTTGGTACTGCTACTCTTGCTAGCTTGCTTTTGGTAGCTTGCGGAAGCAAAACTGCTGATAAAGCAGCTGATTCTGGTTCATCTGAAGGTAAAGAACTTACTTTATACGTTGAAGACCAATATAAAGCATTTGCTGAATCAGCTGCACAAGCTTACGAAAAAGAAGCTGGAGTAAAAGTTACTATCAAAACAGGAGACCAAATGGGTGGTCTCGATAACCTTTCTCTAGATAACCAATCTGGTAAAGCTGCTGACGTTATGATGGCACCATACGACCGAGTAGGTAGCCTTGGTAAAGACGGACAACTTTCAGAAGTGAAATTGAGCGACGGTGCTAAAACAGATGATAAAACTAAATCTCTTGTAACAGCTGCTGACGGTAAAGTTTACGGTGCTCCTGCTGTTATCGAATCACTTGTTTTGTACTATAATAAAGACTTGATTAAAGAAGCTCCAAAAACTTTTGCTGAATTAGAAGAACTTGCTAAAGATAGCAAATATGCCTTCGCTGGTGAAGATGGTAAAACAACTGCCTTCCTTGCTGACTGGACAAACTTCTACTATGCATACGGACTTCTTGCTGGTAACGGCGGTTACGTATTCGGCCAAAACGGTAAAGATTCTAAAGATATCGGACTTGCAAACGAAGGAGCTATCACTGCTATCAACTACGCTAAAACTTGGTACGAAAAATGGCCTAAAGGTATGCAAGATACAGAAGGAGCTCCAAACCTAATCCAAACTCAATTCCAAGAAGGTAAAACAGCTGCTATCATTGATGGTCCTTGGAAAGCTCAGGCCTTCAAAGATGCTAAAGTAAACTACAGTGTTGCGACTATCCCAACTCTTCCAAACGGTAAAAACTATGAAACATTCGGTGGTGGTAAAGCTTGGATCATCCCATCAAGTACTAAGAACCTTGAAGCTGCTCAAAAATTTGTAGACTTCCTTGTTTCAACTGAAGAACAAAAAGCCTTCTACGATAAAACTAACGAAATCCCAGCTAACACTGAGGCTCGTTCATATGCTGAAGGTAAAAACGATGAGTTGACAACAGCTGTTATCAAACAGTTCCAAAATGCTCAACCAATGCCAAACATCCCTCAAATGTCAGCTGTTTGGGACCCAGCTAAAACAATGCTATTTGAAGCTGTAAGTGGTAAGAAAGATGCTAAGACAGCTGCAAACGATGCTGTAACATTGATCAAAGAAACAATCAAACAAAAATTTGGTGAATAAAAAATTTGTTCAAGGGGGGTGGAATTCAAATCCCCCTTTGAATTTATCAACAGAAAACATATATAGTTTAGGTTTTAATTAGAAACCAGTATCCTATGAAAGGAGTTATTATGGAAAAGCAACAACCTAGTAAAGCAGCACTGCTGTCTCTCATTCCTGGGTTAGGACAGATTTACAACAAACAAAAGGCAAAAGGTTTTATCTTCCTTGGTGTAACCATCGTATTTGTCCTTTATTTCCTAGCACTTGCAGCCCCTGAATTGAGCAACCTCATTACTCTTGGTGACAAGCCAGGTCGTGATAATTCCCTCTTCATGCTGATTCGTGGTGCCTTCCATTTAATCTTTGTAGTCGTTTATGTACTCTTTTATTTCTCAAATATTAAAGATGCACATACTATCGCAAAACGTATTAACAATGGAATTCCAGTACCACTTACGCTAAAAGATATGATCAAAGGAATCTATGAAAATGGCTTCCCTTATCTCTTGATTATTCCGTCTTATATTGCCATGACCTTTGCAATCATCTTCCCCGTTGTCGTAACCTTGATGATTGCCTTCACAAACTATGACTTCCAACACTTGCCACCAAACAAATTATTAGACTGGGTTGGTTTGACCAACTTTACAAACATTTGGAGCTTGAGCACCTTCCGTTCTGCCTTTGGTTCTGTTCTTTCTTGGACTATCATTTGGGCTTTATCTGCCTCAACTTTACAGATCGTGATTGGTATCTTCACAGCTATCATTGCTAACCAACCATTTATCAAGGGTAAACGTATCTTTGGTGTTATTTTCCTTCTTCCTTGGGCTGTCCCAGCCTTCATCACTATCTTGACATTCTCAAACATGTTTAACGATAGTGTTGGAGCAATCAATACCCAAGTTATCCCTCTCTTTGCTAAGGTTCTTCCTTTCCTTGATGGGGCGCTTATTCCTTGGAAAACAGACCCAACTTGGACTAAGGTTGCCTTGATTATGATGCAAGGCTGGCTTGGATTCCCATATATCTACGTTTTGACTTTGGGTATCTTGCAATCTATTCCTAACGACCTTTACGAAGCAGCTTATATTGACGGTGCCAATGCTTGGCAAAAATTCCGCAACATCACTTTCCCAATGATCTTGGCTGTTGCAGCACCTACTTTGATTAGCCAATACACCTTCAACTTTAACAACTTCTCTATCATGTACCTCTTCAATGGTGGAGGACCTGGTACTGTCGGAGGGGGAGCTGGTTCAACTGATATCTTGATCTCATGGATCTACCGCTTGACAACAGGTACATCTCCTCAATACTCTATGGCGGCAGCTGTTACCTTGATTATTTCTATCATTGTCATCTCAATCTCTATGATCGCATTCAAGAAACTACACGCATTTGATATGGAGGACGTCTAAGATGAATAACTCAATTAAACTCAAACGTAGACTGACTCAAACCCTTACTTACCTTTACTTGATTGGCCTTTCAATCGTGATTATCTATCCACTGTTGATTACTATCATGTCAGCCTTCAAGGCAGGTAACGTGGCAGCCTTTAAACTAGACAGCAACATCGATTTTAATTTTGATAACTTTAAAGGACTCTTCACTGAAACCTTATACGGTACTTGGTACCTCAATACTTTGATTATCGCCTTGATTACCATGGTTGTGCAAACAAGTATTATCGTACTTGCTGGTTATGCTTATAGCCGTTACAACTTCTTGGCTCGTAAACAAAGTTTGGTCTTCTTCTTGATTATCCAAATGGTGCCAACAATGGCCGCTTTGACTGCCTTCTTCGTTATGGCACTTATGTTGAACGCCCTTAACCACAGCTGGTTCCTCATCTTCCTCTACGTTGGTGGAGGTATCCCAATGAATGCTTGGCTCATGAAAGGCTACTTCGATACAGTGCCAATGTCTCTAGACGAATCTGCAAAACTAGACGGTGCAGGACACTTCCGCCGCTTCTGGCAAATTGTTCTTCCACTGGTTCGCCCAATGGTTGCTGTACAAGCACTCTGGGCCTTCATGGGACCTTTCGGAGACTATATCCTCTCTAGTTTCTTGCTTCGTGAGAAAGAATACTTTACAGTTGCCGTTGGTCTCCAGACCTTCGTTAGCAATGTGAAGAACATGAAGATCGCCTACTTCTCAGCAGGTGCTATCCTCATCGCTCTTCCAATCTGTACACTTTTCTTCTTCTTGCAAAAGAACTTCGTTTCAGGACTTACAAGCGGTGGCGACAAGGGGTAATATACCCCCGCCACCCTTTTTCATTTTTGAACTTGTACATCGATTGTCTGGTGAGAAACAAGAGCTTGCTGAGATTACCTTGTTAGTTAGTGGACGAATCATAACAACCATTCACCTTTACCAAGGATTCTACTATCCCCGCTTGAAATAAAAAACATTTCTCTATATAATACTCGTATAGAAAAATGCCTATAGAAAGAGATTTATGTTACCATATCCATTTTCTTATTTTAATAGTATTTGGGGATTTCGTAAGCCCCTCTCTCAACGTTTTGGTCTAAACTGGTTTCAACTGATTTTTACCAGTATTTTCTTGATTAGCTTATCCATGGTGCCTATTGCTATCCAGAACAGTTCTCAGGAAACCTATCCTTTAGAGACGTTCATCGATGATGTCTATGCTCCATTGACGGACGAAGTCGTTCAGGATCTAGCTACCAATGCTCAGATTGTAGATGGAAAACTAAGCTATACTGGTTCGACTCCTCATCAAACTTCTGTACAAATCGGGGCTACTGCTAGTTCAAGTTTCCCTGAGGAATTACTTCTTAGCTTTGAACCTGAGCAACTCGTCATCAGTAAGCAAGGAAAAGAACTAACCAGCATTCGCTATCATGCTATCACAACTGAAAGTTTTCAAAGCAAGGAAAGCTTAACACAAGCCATTTCTAAAGACTGGTATCAACAAAATCGTGTCTATATCAGCCTCTTTTTAGTTCTGGGTTCTAGTTTCCTCTTCGGACTCAACTTTTTCATTGTCGCTCTAGGTTCTAGCCTTTTGCTTTATTTTACGAAAAAATCACGCCTCTTTTCACTTAAAACCTACAAAGAGTGCTATCATTTCATCTTAAACTGTTTAGGATTGCCAACTTTACTTACCCTGATTCTAGGTCTTTTGGGACAGAATATGGCAACTTTGATTACTGTTCAAAACATTTTATTTGTTCTATACCTGGTCACTATCTTTTATAAAACGCATTTCCGTGATCCAGACTACCAAAAGTAGGAGATTATTATGCCTGTTACGATTAAAGACGTGGCCAAGGCTGCAGGAGTTTCACCCTCAACCGTAACCCGTGTTATTCAAAACAAATCAACTATTAGTGATGAAACCAAAAAACGAGTCCGCAAGGCGATGAAGGAACTCAACTACCATCCAAACCTCAATGCACGAAGCTTAGTTAGTAGTTACACGCAGGTCATTGGCCTAGTCCTCCCAGACGACTCAGATGCCTTTTACCAAAATCCTTTCTTTCCATCTGTTTTTCGTGGCATTGCGCAAGTTGCTTCTGAAAATCGCTACGCTATCCAGATTGCAACCGGAAAAGATGAAAAAGAACGCCTAGATGCTATCTCTCAGATGGTCTATGGAAAACGTGTAGATGGTTTGATTTTCCTGTATGCACAAGAGAATGATCCCTTAGTAAAACTGGTTTCTGACGAACAGTTTCCTTTCCTCATTCTAGGGAAATCACTCTCGCCTTTTATCCCGCTCGTTGATAATGATAATGTTCAGGCTGGCTATGATGCTACAAATTTCTTTATCAGAAAAGGATGCAATCGCATTGCCTTTATCGGAGGGGCTAAGAAACTCTACGTTACTCAAGACCGCTTGGCTGGGTACCTACAAGCTCTTCAAGAAAGCAAACTGCCTCTGGATAGTCATCGTACCTTTTTCGCTGATGAATTCCTTGAAGAAAAGGGATATAATTTTAGCAAACAGCTATTCAAACACGATCCTCAGACCGATGCCATTATCACGACTGACAGCCTTTTAGCCGAAGGGGTTTGCAACTACCTTAGTGAACACGGTCTCAACATCCCTGTTCTTAGCTTTGACTCTGTCAATCCGAGATTAAATCTAGCTGCCTACGTGGATATCAATAGCCTATTACTTGGTCGAACTTCGTTCGAAACTATTCTTCAAATTATCAATGACGTCAAAGAAAACCGGAAAATCTGCTATCGTCAAGTGATTGCACATGAAATTATTGAAAAATAAAAACCAGCTCTAAATTAGAGTTGGTTTTTTCTGTAGTCTTCTGTTTGACTGATTAGTTTTCAACCTCAACAAAGCGTCCTAAAATATGTACATTTTCAGATACAGAAACAAAGGCTGTCGGATCAACTTGCTTCATGATATGCTTAAAATCATTGAATTCTGCACGAGTGATAACCGTAATCAAAATCGCCTTACGCTCATGGTTATAGGTTCCTTCGGCATCATGAATCATAGTCGCCCCACGGTGTAATTTATTGTGGATTTTTTCAATCACCACATCCGGATTACTAGTAACAATCATGGCCTGCATGCGTTTTTGTTTGGTAAAAACTGCATCCGTTACACGACTTGAAACAAAGATAGTAATCATAGAATAGAGAGCATATTTCCAACCAAAGGTCAAGCCTGCAATCAGCATAATGGTCCCATTCACTAGGAAGGAGATGCTTCCGACATTACGGCCTGTCTTCTTACGAATGGTAAGGCTGACAATATCTGTTCCTCCACTGGAGATATTATGGCGTAACGCAAAGCCGATTCCCAGCCCCATAACAACACCCCCAAAGAGGGCATTGATGATTGGGTCCTCTGTTAAGACCACCACAGGTACAAACTGGATAAAGAGCGAGCTCATAGATACCGTGATGAAGGTAAAAACCGTAAACTTATGCCCAATTTGGTACCAGGCCAGAATCATGAGCGGAATATTGATGGCGTAAAATGCTACTGAAATCGGGAAATAAAAGCCAAACCAGTGATTACTAAGTGCAGAAATGATTTGGGCCAAACCTGTTGCTCCACTCGAATAAACGTGTCCAGGTTGAAAGAAGAAATTGACGGCTACTGCTGATAGAAAACCATATACCAGAGAAGCTGAAATCTTTTCATCGTATTTTTCTCGGGAAATACTTTGTAAAACACGCAAAATCTTCACCCGATAGGCAAAGCGGCGCAGATAATGGCTAAACTTTTTAGTTAGTTTCATTTGTTTCATCTTGTTCTACTTGTAGATTAAGTTCTTCTAGTTGTTTAAGAGATACTGTTGATGGGGCTTGCGTCATTGGATCGATTGCTTTATTATTTTTAGGGAAGGCAATCACTTCACGAATATTATCTTCACCTGCTAATAACATGACAAAGCGGTCAAGCCCAATAGCCAAACCTCCATGTGGTGGGAAACCATAGTCCATAGCTTCCAAAAGGAAACCAAACTGAGCATTTGCTTCCTCTGCTGAGAAGCCAAGAGCCTTAAACATCCGTTCTTGGAGCTCTTTTTGGTTGATACGAAGGCTACCACCACCAAGTTCATAACCGTTCAAGACGATATCATAGGCAACAGCACGAACCTTAGCCAAATCTCCTTCAAGTTCATGAGCTGTCTCTGCCTGTGGCAATGTAAATGGATGGTGGGCACTCATGTAACGACCTTCTTCCTCAGACCATTCAAACATTGGCCAATCAACAACCCAAAGGAAGTTGAATTTGTCATTATCAATCAAGCCTAGTTCTTTAGCAATACGTCCACGAAGGGCGCCAAGTGTAGCATTGGCTACGTCAAGCGTGTCAGCAACAAAGAGTACCAAGTCCTTATCTTCAAGGCCAAGCGCAGCTGTCAAATCTTCCTGAATACCAGTCAAGAACTTAGCAACTGGACCATTTAATTCGCCGTCAGCAACCTTAATCCAAGCAAGGCCTTTAGCGCCGTATTGTTTGGCTACTTCTGTCATCTTGTCGATGTCTTTACGTGAGTAGTTGTCTGCTGCACCTTTGACTACGATTGCTTTTACCGCAGGGGCTTCTGAGAAGACTTTGAAATCTACACCCTTGACAACTTCTGTCAAGTCCTGAAGCAACATGTCAAAGCGAGTGTCAGGTTTGTCAGAGCCATAAAGCGCCATGGCATCATCATACTTCATACGTGGGAATGGCAGAGTTACTTCGATGCCTTTTGTTTCCTTCATTACGCGCGCTATCAAGCCTTCTGTGATGTCTTGAATTTCTTGCTCAGTCAGGAATGAAGTTTCCAAGTCAACCTGGGTAAATTCAGGTTGACGGTCTCCACGCAAGTCTTCGTCACGGAAGCATTTGACAATTTGGTAATAACGGTCAAATCCAGCATTCATCAACAATTGTTTCGTTAACTGTGGACTTTGTGGCAAAGCGTAGAAATGCCCTTTATTGACACGAGATGGTACCAAATAGTCACGCGCCCCTTCTGGTGTTGACTTTGAAAGGAATGGCGTTTCTACATCGATAAATTCCAACTCATCCAAGTAGTTACGGATAGAATGCGTTACCTTGGCACGAAGTTTGAGGTTTTTTAGCATTTCTGGACGACGAAGGTCTAGATAACGGTAACGTAGACGCGTATCGTCGTTTGCTTCGATACCATCCTTGATTTCAAATGGAGTTGTTTTGGCAGTGTTATGCACTGTAAGAGCTGTTACATTTAGCTCAACTGCTCCAGTCGCCAATTTATCATTTGCCTGCTCACGTGCTGCAACCTGACCAGTCACCTCGATGACGTATTCACTACGAAGGCTTTCAGCTGTTGCCATCACCTCTGCCGATACTTTTTCAGGGTTGATAACCAACTGCATAATCCCTTCACGGTCACGAAGGTCGATAAAGATCAAGCCACCCAGGTCACGACGACGGGCAACCCAACCCTTCAAGGTAATTTCTTGTCCGATGTGTTCCTCACGAACACGACCAGCATACATACTGCGTTTCATTTCTTCTCTCCTCTTGTATTCTGTTACTATTTTACCATAAAAGCGCAGGCTCTTCATGAAAATCATCAGAAAAGTTGAGAGTTTCCTGCGATAAATGAAAAAATCCAGCAAAGTCTTTCGCTGGATTTGGGTTTTCTTTATTTTTTTCGCTTTTCAGCAATCTCCGCTGCCTTTTTAGGGAGAACAATCTCCGTTGCATAAGCTGTCGCAAATCGCAAAATTCCTGCGATAGGTGCAAAGATAACTGCTAGATGATTATAAAAGAAATCCCCTTTAAAAGCATAGGCAAGCGCTCCAATAATAAGGAAGAGAACAACTGCCTGAATCACTGCTAATAATATCACTCGTTTCATGACTTCCTCCTGAGTCTATTATAGCATGATAATCATTAAAAATCCGATTAAATTATTCAAGGCGTGAAGAGCCATACTATAAGCCAAACCACCCTTACTAATATAGGCCAAGCCCAAGCTAAAGCCAAGTGAAGCATAAACTAGGAATTGTTGTGGAGTGCCAGGGAAATGAACAAGTGCAAAAATGATGGTGCTTACAAGAAGAAAGAGAACTGTCTGCTTGACGTTATCTTGTTGAGGAAAGACATAGCGGGCTAACATTCCTCTAAAGGTCAATTCTTCTGTCAGAGGCGCAAAGACCACTATCATAAAGAAAGAGAAAAGAGGTTGATTATGAGTCATTTGTTCTAACATCTGTTGATTGACTGATGGATCATTTGGTAAGAAATTTTGTGCTGCTATGACAAGAACCAATACCAAGGCAGGCAACCAGATGTATTTGTTAAGGGCTGTTTTTTCAATCGTAACGGTTCCTGTCTTATACCACTTGTAAGTAACGAAGGTGAAAATTCCTGCCAATAAGACATAAATTGGGACAGCAACATATTCAGGCGCACCCATTTTCATAGCCACTAAACCTACGCCCTGAATAAAACTATAGATCATAATAAATGATAAGAAAGTAAGGCTATACCAGCCAATGTTTTTAAGTGTTTTCATAATATTCTCCTATTTGAAATAACGTTTTGTTTTGCGCAATTGTGCCACATTCATGTACATATGGATGACAACTGCCACCAGTAGAGCCACCAACTGTACTTGACCTAATACTAAAGATAGAACTACTAGGACAACATAGATACCAGGAATGAGGATCTGATTGACCTTGAACAAGATCAAGTAAGCTTCTTCCATTTCAGCCTGTTTTTCTCCCTCATCATAAGTATCGAGGTATTCCAAAACTTCCTTAGGCGTCGCCGTAACAGAAAGTTTGTAGTTACGAATCTTGCTGGTGATTTTTAGACAGTAAGCACCCGCCCAGACACCTAAAACTATCAAAAGTAAGGATGCTGCTGATGGGCCTAAACCTCCTAAATCTATCAGTAGGCAGGATAGCATACTAATTTGGCAAACATTCCAAGCTACTGTAGCATAATCTAAGAAGCGATACGTAGCAAGATAGTCTTGCTCATTTCCTTCATCCTCTTCTTCTCTTTGATAGCTCTGATATGCCTGATGACTTTTTCTAGTGAAATAAAATGTCAGAATCACCGTAAGCATCCCTAGACCAAGAAAAATTGAGTACGAGGTAATGATTACTTGCTCTTGACTGATCCCTAAAGGATTAAGACCAAGGAAACCAGCAAATATTCCTAATAAAACACTTGCAAGAAAAATCTTCAGTGCAAAAATGATTTGTTTCTTTTCCATCTTTAAACCTCTTTCTAAAACAAGCCAGACAACCACTGACCAAAAGCTTTTCCTGATTCGAAGATAGCGGTCAAGCCTTCTGTTCCAAGTGACACCAAAATCAAACAAACAGCAAGTAAGAGAATAGCTTGGTTTCTAGCTTTTTTTGCTCCATCCCCCAAGGGTTCATTACCAATCCAACCTGCTAGATAGGCATAGAGAGTTACTGTTATAATCCCAATCTCCGTAGAAGAGAGAAACAAGAAGACTGTCACCAAACGAACGATATTGGCTTGGATGTTAAAATAATTTCCTAAACCTGCACACACACCTGCAAGTTCTTTGTGCTCAGTATCTACTTGAAAACCTGCTAAAAACTCTTTCATAGCTTTTCTCCTTTTACGATCTCTTTAAACTTTATCTTTTTCTCTACCCATCTAAAGACTAATAATAGAACTATATTAATCCAGAAGAGGTACTTACTTTCCACAATTGTAAACCAACCAAATAGACTTCCAATCATAACAAAGGTATTTGCAATAAACACAAGAATACTAAGATAATAAATCACTTTATACTTGTTCATCACTCATCCTCCTCTAAGCGAAAGACCGACTCGACTGGCTCATGGAATATCTGAGCAATCTTCAGGGCAATGACAATGGATGGCGTGTACTCATCCCGTTCTAGCAAACTGATGGTTTGCCTGGACACGCCAGCTAGTTTGGCCAGTTCTGTTTGATTCAGGCCATCGCGAGCCCGAAGCTCTTTTAGACGATTTTTTAGCATGTCTTTTTTCTCCTTTGTTCTTATCTTGATTTCATTGTAACATATCTTTTTATTTTTGACAAGTATATTTGTCAAAAAGTTTAAGATTTTTGTCATTTTGCAAAAGAAAAAGGTCAGGAATGGTATCCTGACCAAGATTAATACTTAGCTTGAAGAAAATCGCCGTCCCTCAGTTTCTTAATCTTGAGAGATGAGCTTAGCCTTCTTTTTATAATATCTTCTATCGATGCATAAGATTGTGATACTTATCAAGGAGAGTATTCCCCCCATAAAAATACCTTTTTGCGAGAAGACGAACTCGACTCTATGCTGTCCAGAAGTAATTGGAAAGGACAAGAGACTATTCCACGTTTTTGAAGTTGGAACATCCTTGCCATCCACTTTTACTTTCCAACCTGCGCTATATGGAATCGAAGTCATCATAAATTGGCTATCATCTGTGATATCAACAGAACCAATAATATGAGTATTTGAGAACTTCTCAACCCGTAAACCTTGAGCTTTTCTCTTTTCTAATACCTTTTGAATTTGATCTACATCTGCACGATAAAGCCCTGCATATGAAAGGTCTACCTTATCTGTCTTAAGGCGGAACTCTAAGACAGTCTCTTTCCCTGCTGCATTATCAGCAATCTGCCAAAGTTGACGCTGTGTGTTTCTCTTAGAATGAGTGAACCATTTACCGTTTAACAATACTGAATATTCTTTTTCTGAATTAAGGGAAGCTGGCACAAAAAAGTAATAAGTCAAATCCGTTTGAGGAGTGATGTGGTAACGAACGATTGCTTCTTTACTGGAATCCTTCCGTTTGTAAATTGCTGTACCCTTTTCTTTATTCACGTCTTCTTCTACTAGATTTTCAGTTTCAACCGCACTGAAGGCTAGAGGCTTAAAATACTCAACAGAATTCTCCTGATTTTTTTGAATTCCCTCCATAGAGTTGAGAATGTTGTTTTGGTTTTTCACAGCATTATTTAAGTCAAACTGGATACCTTTAACCAATTCATTTGTGCCAAAGGCCAGTGGGAAAGAATTTGGATTTTCGTATACAAT
Organism: Streptococcus sp. HMSC34B10; assembly: GCF_001839505.1. Classification (NCBI taxonomy): domain Bacteria; kingdom Bacillati; phylum Bacillota; class Bacilli; order Lactobacillales; family Streptococcaceae; genus Streptococcus; species Streptococcus sp. HMSC34B10. The sequence continues at coordinate 133,155 of NZ_KV841550.1, forward strand.
ATAGCGTTCATCCTCATATACTTTATCAGTAAAATAACGGTGCATATCAAAACGGCTTGCAAAGCGATAAAAGTACATTCTTTCAGGATGATTTTCCTTCTCCTGTTGATCAATATCCTTAATATCCATGTAATAGTGAATGCCATACAAGGCATCAGTCAGTGGAGTCCCATTTTCATATTCTGTCGCCGCATTACTCCCTTGATCTCCCAAATAGGCAAATAAATCCATAGTAGATTTCTCCAAACTTGAGCTAAAAGTACTCAATCCTGGATACCCAACAAGTGATGGAGTTGTCCGCGAATAGGCAAATGTACTAGCAATACGATAAAAAGGTTGATCTGCATGTTCTTGAACACTATCTGTCACGTGTTTAACGGAAACCGTCGCATCTACAAACTTATCTACTTCTGCATAGCTAAAAGTCACTTGTGATAGATAGGCATTGTAGCCCAATTCAAATATTGTCAACATGGACAACAAGTAGACTGTTACGCGGTTCATCCTAGGACGCAATAAGACAAGAATAGCTAAATAAATAACTACCGTTAAAATGACTTGAGAAAAAAGATAACCTGTTCGCAACAATACAGTCAATACTGAAAGAACTAAAGTTGAGACTAGCAAAATCATTTTCTTTTCTCTATTTGTTTTGAAAGAGCGATTCCAGTATTGATAAAAAACCGCAATTATGCCAGCAACTAGAAGCACTATCAATAGAACAAAATGATTTGCGATAAACTGAGTCAAGATTTTCGGTTGAGTTTTAGGTAGATAGGTAAAGTCTTTTGTATAGAGATAAATTGCTGATAAGGCTAATACTGTAGCTGCCAGTAATTTCCCCCGACGAGAAACTTCAATTTTCTCCTTCAAGACTTGATAAGCTAGAATGAGCATAAAGAAAGAGAAAAGCCATGAAAATCGGAAAAAGAACCCAGCAGGATTTTGGCCCATATGCCAAATTTTGTTAACAAATTCATTCTCAAAAGAAGCGAAAAAGATGAGAGTGATTACCCCAGCAGCCATTCTTCTTTCTTTGAGAATTTTTTTTGATGTCAGAAATAAGATAAAGCCAATAAATCCGAGAGCCCCGATATAAATGTTTGGTAAGTTTGGCCCAGATGACCAACCTGATATCGTATCATAACCTCCAATCGTTAATTTGGATAAAATATCCAAGGGATTAATCTGGAGAGCCATGGAGAAGGTCATGGCTCCTCCAACTTGTCCCTTGCTTACAAGCAGGTTGAAAAATATGGGGACAAGCAAAACAGAAACAGTGGCTGCTCCTAAAACAGAATATAAGAAGACATCCCATAAAGGTTGCATGTAATGTTTTAGTTTTACTTTCCAAGTCCCTTCAATTGCAAGACGTGGGGAAATATAGTAACAGGCATATAAAACCACAAAAATCGAGATCATATAACCCATGTAAAATTGGAGTAACACTGTCAAACCTAAAACAAAGGCATAGGGATAGCCCGCTTTCCCATCCAACAATTGCTCCAAGTATACGATAACGATAGGAAGCATGAACATGGCATCATAAAAGATGACATTCATTTGGTAAGATACCAACATGCCCGAGAGAGCGTAAGCTGTCGAAAACAAGGGAACTAACCAGTATTTCGACACTGCACCTTTATAACGCTTAATCAATAGGTGAGCAAAAGAGAAACCAATCACGCCATATCTAAACCAAATCGTTAGAAAAACTGCTAACCCAAAGTGTTTGATTGGGAGAAGTATATAAATAATATTGAAGGGACTCATCAGATAATATCCCAATAACCCAATCATATCACCACCGATTGATTTGGTAAAAGAGTAGGTAAGACTACTTAAATCTCCCGAAAGTACAGCATTCTTAAGCAAACCAAAAAAGCTAATATACTGTTGACCAAAATCAACTGCCATCAGACTTTTATTTCCAAAGGGATAACTACCCATGAAAAACCAGACAACTAGCATGATAGCCATTGGTAGCAAGGCACTATACATATAAAGAATACTCTTAAGATGATTTCTCTTTATATTCTGCCAATGTATTAACCAATTTCTCATGATTGATTTCTCCTATGTGTTTTAGTCAATTTTCTATTTCTCTCCTGATTTCAACTTACTTCCCTATATTCAAAAATAATCATTATAGACTACATCTAAATACTTCGTCATTTTTATATTTCAAAAAGGGGAGAGCAAGGCTCTCTCCTTTCTAAAGAATTTTATCTAATATTATTTAGAAATTTTACGTTTGACTACAATAGTACCAGCCAAGATAACCAAACCTGCAAATACTAGCGCTACTCCAGTAGCTTCACCAGTGAATGGAAGACCTGGTTTGTCTTCTGTTGTGGTGGTGGATTCTTCTGGTGTTTCTGTAGTACTTGTAGTGGTTGTAGTGGTTGAACCTGGACCTTCAGTTGTGGTCGTTGTTGTGGTGGTTGTAGTTGGGGCTTCTGTTGTCGTTGTTGTCGTTGTCGGAGCCTCAGTTACTGTGGTTGTTGGAGCTTCAG
>NZ_KV841551.1:0-24860 GCF_001839505.1 Streptococcus sp. HMSC34B10
CAACAGAGTCAACAACAGGCTCAACAACTGCAGCGGCTACAACAACAACTACAACAACAGAGTCAACAAATGTAACTCCAAGTACAACAACAACTACAACACCTGGCGAACCAGAAAATCCTGGTTCAACATCTACAACTGAAGACGAACCAGGTCTTCCGTTTACAGGTGAAGCTACTGGAGCAGCACTTGTATTTGCAGGTGTAGTAATCTTGTCAGGCGCAATTATCATCAAACGCAAATTTACTGATAAATAAGAGTTGTAACTGATTATTAGTAATGAAATGACATTAATGAGGGAACGAATTTCGTCCCTCATTTTTTTGTATTGGTTGCTATGATATTGTGCTAGTTAGAAAGATGAAGATTCCCATATATTCTGTGACTATTTCAAATGTAAATTGATTGTATGTTCCACTTGCTACTTTTCATAATGAAAATGAGTACATAAAACAGACAAGATTTTGAGATATAAGCAGGAATGGATAAAAAGGGTAATTTTTTAAACGGTCGTCGACTTATCGAAGTAGAATGTCTTACTTGATAGAATTTAATTAAGAAATAGTAGCATGAAAAATATGAGTAGACATCTAGTACAAACTAAAGTTTATATGTTTTTGTATAGTGATATCTTTTTGTCAAAACTTTGTGGACAAGATCGGATGTTGTAGAGCATGTAGAAGACTAAATTACCAAATTAGTCCATACAATACTGGAGTCAATAATGAGGAGTTGAATATGAGAGATTATTAAAGTAACGGAAGTAGAAAAATAAGAAGAAATGTATTGACAAAGATAGGAAAAACGTGGTACAATACTAGACGGTACTTTTTACTTTTGGTCTCTCAAGAGTGTACAGGGACGTGCTGACAAATGTTGCAAAAGTACACGCAGATGATAGCTGTCACCAAGTGTATCATCACCAAAAATAAAAAAACACAGGAGAATGTAGATGCCTACAATTAACCAATTGGTTCGCAAACCGCGTAAATCAAAAGTAGAAAAATCTAAATCACCAGCTTTGAACGTTGGTTACAACAGTCATAAAAAAGTTCAAACAAACGTTTCTTCACCACAAAAACGTGGTGTTGCAACTCGTGTTGGAACAATGACACCTAAGAAACCTAACTCAGCCCTTCGTAAATTCGCTCGTGTACGTTTGAGCAACCTTATCGAAGTGACTGCTTATATCCCAGGTATCGGACACAACTTGCAAGAACACAGCGTGGTTCTTCTTCGTGGTGGACGTGTAAAAGACCTTCCAGGGGTACGTTACCATATCGTCCGTGGAGCACTTGATACTGCAGGTGTAAACGATCGTAAACAAGGCCGTTCTAAATACGGTACTAAAAAACCAAAAGCATAAGGAAAGGGGATAAAGAGAAATGAGTCGTAAAAACCGTGCGCCTAAACGCGATGTATTGCCAGATCCGCTTTACAATTCACAATTAGTTACTCGTCTTATCAACCGCGTTATGCTTGATGGTAAACGTGGTACAGCTGCTTCAATCGTCTACGGTGCCTTTGAACAAATCAAAGAAGCTACTGGAAACGACGCACTTGAAGTATTCGAAACAGCTATGGAAAACATCATGCCTGTACTTGAAGTACGTGCACGCCGTGTCGGTGGTTCTAACTACCAAGTCCCAGTTGAAGTTCGTCCAGAACGTCGTACAACTCTTGGACTTCGTTGGTTGGTAACAATCGCTCGCCTTCGTGGTGAACACACAATGCAAGACCGTCTTGCAAAAGAAATCTTGGATGCTGCTAACAACACTGGTGCAGCAGTTAAGAAACGTGAAGACACTCACCGTATGGCTGAAGCTAACCGTGCCTTCGCACACTTCCGTTGGTAAGATAGGATGCGAAAGCGTTAAGAAAGTCCAAGAGAAAATAGGGAATCGAAGCAGGTTGCGATTGCAACCAATGAGATTCATCTTTTTCTCCAGACTTTTAGCTTGAGCTCAACTAATCATGATGCTAGGAACGGTAAGGATGCAAAGTGAAAATAGGAAACTGACGCAGTATTCGACGAATACAAGGAAGTTTATCTTTTTCACACAGCATCCCGTTCCGGCTCAAATTGGCTAATTAACTTTAGCTCGGGTTCAAATCAGTTAACTTGAGCTTTTAGCCCGAGTTCAATTCAACTCATCTACAAGTTAAAACCAACAAAAACAAGATAAACACTGAGAACGGGTGGGTCCTGCCTATCCGTTTTTATTGAAATCGTGTTATAATAGAATAGAAATAAAAAATATAGGAGAAACAAACCTCATGGCACGCGAATTTTCACTTGAAAAAACTCGTAATATCGGTATCATGGCTCACGTCGATGCTGGTAAAACAACTACAACTGAGCGTATCCTTTACTACACTGGTAAGATTCACAAAATCGGTGAAACTCACGAAGGTGCGTCACAAATGGACTGGATGGAGCAAGAACAAGAACGTGGTATCACTATCACATCTGCCGCTACAACAGCTCAATGGAAAGACACTCGTGTAAACATCATCGACACACCAGGACACGTGGACTTCACTATCGAAGTTCAACGTTCACTCCGCGTTTTGGACGGTGCTGTAACCGTTCTTGACTCACAATCAGGTGTTGAGCCTCAAACTGAAACAGTTTGGCGTCAAGCAACTGAATACGGAGTTCCACGTATCGTATTCGCTAACAAGATGGATAAAATCGGTGCTGACTTCCTTTACTCAGTAAGCACACTTCATGACCGTCTTCAAGCAAACGCTCACCCAATTCAATTGCCAATCGGTGCTGAAGATGACTTCCGCGGAATCATTGACTTGATCAAGATGAAAGCTGAAATCTATACTAACGACCTTGGTACAGATATCCTTGAAGAAGATATTCCAGCTGAATACCTTGAACAAGCTCAAGAATACCGTGAAAAATTGGTTGAAGCAGTTGCTGAAACTGATGAAGACTTGATGATGAAATACCTTGAAGGGGAAGAAATCACTAACGAAGAATTGAAAGCTGGTATCCGTAAAGCTACAATCAACGTTGAATTCTACCCAGTACTTTGTGGTTCTGCCTTCAAGAACAAAGGGGTTCAATTGATGTTGGATGCAGTCCTTGACTACCTTCCAAGCCCACTTGATATCCCTGCAATCAAGGGTGTAAACCCAGATACAGACGAAGAAGAAGAACGTCCAGCATCTGATGAAGAGCCATTTGCAGCTCTTGCCTTCAAGATCATGACTGACCCATTCGTAGGTCGTTTGACATTCTTCCGTGTTTACTCAGGTGTCTTGAACTCAGGTTCATACGTCTTGAACACTTCTAAAGGTAAACGTGAACGTATCGGACGTATCCTTCAAATGCACGCCAACACTCGTAAAGAAATCGAAACAGTTTACTCTGGAGATATCGCTGCTGCCGTTGGTTTGAAAGATACAACAACTGGTGACTCATTGACAGATGAAAAAGCAAAAATCATCCTTGAATCAATCGAAGTTCCAGAACCAGTTATCCAATTGATGGTTGAGCCTAAATCTAAAGCAGACCAAGACAAGATGGGTATCGCCCTTCAAAAATTGGCTGAAGAAGATCCAACATTCCGCGTTGAAACAAACCCTGAAACTGGTGAAACAGTTATCTCTGGTATGGGTGAGTTGCACTTGGATGTCCTTGTTGACCGTATGAAACGTGAATTCAAGGTTGAAGCTAACGTTGGTGCTCCTCAAGTATCTTACCGTGAAACATTCCGCGCTTCTACACAAGCACGTGGATTCTTCAAACGTCAATCTGGTGGTAAAGGTCAGTTTGGTGATGTTTGGATCGAATTCACTCCAAACGAAGAAGGTAAAGGATTCGAGTTCGAAAATGCTATCGTCGGTGGTGTGGTTCCACGTGAATTCATCCCTGCAGTAGAAAAAGGACTTCAAGAATCTATGGCGAACGGTGTTCTTGCTGGTTACCCAATGGTTGACGTGAAAGCTAAGCTTTACGATGGTTCATACCACGATGTCGACTCATCTGAAACTGCCTTCAAGATCGCTGCATCTCTTGCACTTAAAGAAGCTGCTAAGACTGCACAACCAGCTATCCTTGAACCAATGATGCTTGTAACCATCACAGTTCCTGAAGAAAACCTTGGGGATGTTATGGGTCACGTAACTGCTCGTCGTGGACGTGTAGATGGTATGGAAGCACACGGTGCAAGCCAAATCGTTCGTGCTTATGTGCCACTTGCTGAAATGTTCGGTTACGCTACTGTCCTTCGTTCTGCAACTCAAGGACGTGGTACCTTCATGATGGTATTTGACCACTACGAAGATGTACCAAAATCAGTACAAGAAGAAATCATTAAGAAAAACAAAGGTGAAGAATAATTCATTCTTCCTCTAAAGAGAAGCCACTTTGTGGCTTCTTTTTCTGTTCAGTAGAATTGGCTAAAATCCCTTTAAATATGGTAAAATAGAATCAGTATAATGTGAGGAAAATGGATGTCAAATACTTTTGAAATTTTATTGAATCAGTTGGGAATTCCCGCTGAAATGAGAAAAAATCCAGCATTCTCTCAGGCTGAGATTGAACAAGTTATTGTTCATAAACAGAGTAGGGTTTGGGAGTTTCATTTTGTTTTTGAGAATATCTTGCCTTTTGAAATCTTTTTGGAGCTCAAGAAGGGATTGAATGAAGAGTTTTCGAAAACAGGGAATCAGGCAATTTTTGAAATAAAAACTCGCCATCAGGAGTTTTCAAAAGAGCTTTTGCAAGCTTACTATAAAGAAGCTTTTGCGGAAGGTCCATGCTCTAGCCAAAGTTTTCGGGCAATTTACCAAGATTTTGAAGTCAGAAACGAGAATAAGCAACTAGTCATCGTAGGAACGGATGCAGCAGATACTGATCATTTTCGAAAAAATCATTTGCCCAACCTTTCCAAGCAGTTAGAAAAGTTTGGTTTCCCGTTTTTTAAATGTGTGCTTGAGAAAAATGAAAATCTGAGTCAGGAAGAGCAAGAGAATTTTCAGACTGAAAATCAAAAGATTGTGCAAGCCGCTAACGAGGAAGCTCTTCGTGCCATGGAGCAGTTGGAACAAATGGCTCCCCCTCCTGTAGAGGACAAGCCTGTTTTTGATTTTCAAGCCAAGAAGGCTGCTGCGAGACCAAAATTAGACAAGGCTGAAGTGACTCCTATGATTGAGGTTGACACAGAGGAGAATCGTCTGGTATTTGAAGGAGTAGTTTTTGATGTCGAACAGAAGGTGACCAGAACGGGTCGTGTCTTGATTAACTTCAAGATGACGGACTATACTTCTAGTTTTTCGATGCAAAAATGGCTTAAAAATGAAGAAGAAGCCCAGAAATTTGATATAATCAAGAAAAATTCTTGGCTTCGTGTTCGTGGAAATGTTGAAGTGAACAACTATATGCATGATTTAACGATGAATGTCCAAGATGTGCAGGAAGTTGTTCATTACGAACGTAAGGATTTGATGCCAGAGGGAGAACGACGGGTCGAATTTCACGCTCATACCAATATGTCCACCATGGATGCTCTCCCTGAAGTCGAAGAACTCGTGGCGAAAGCTGCAAAATGGGGACATAAGGCGGTAGCAATCACGGACCACGGGAATGTTCAGTCCTTCCCTCATGGCTATAAGGCAGCTAAAAAGGCTGGTATCCAGTTGATCTATGGGATGGAAGCCAATATCGTAGAAGACCGTGTCCCTATCGTCTATAACGAAGTGGAGATGGATCTTTCTGAAGCAACTTACGTGGTCTTTGACGTGGAAACGACAGGACTTTCAGCAATCTATAATGACTTGATTCAGGTTGCAGCTTCTAAGATGTATAAGGGAAATATCATAGCTGAATTTGATGAATTTATCAATCCAGGCCATCCTTTGTCTGCTTTCACGACAGAACTAACTGGGATTACAGATGACCATGTAAAAAATGCGAAACCATTGAAACAGGTCCTCCAAGAATTCCAAGAATTTTGCCAAGATACAGTTCTAGTTGCACACAATGCAACCTTTGACGTTGGTTTTATGAATGCAAACTATGAACGTCATGGCTTGCCAAAAATCACTCAGCCTGTGATTGATACGCTTGAATTTGCAAGAAACCTCTATCCGGAGTATAAACGTCATGGTTTGGGGCCTTTGACTAAGCGTTTTGGTGTGGCTTTGGACCATCACCACATGGCCAACTACGATGCGGAAGCTACGGGACGTCTGCTCTTTATCTTTATCAAGGAAGTTGCTGAAAAGCATGGTGTAACGAATCTGGCTCGATTAAATATTGATCTGATTAGCCCGGATTCTTATAAAAAAGCTCGTGTCAAACATGCTACCATCTATGTAAAAAATCAAATTGGCCTAAAAAATATCTTCAAACTGGTTTCTCTTTCAAATACCCAGTATTTTGAAGGGGTTCCCCGTATTCCTCGGACGGTCCTAGATGCCCATCGTGAAGGGCTGATTTTAGGAACTGCTTGCGCAGAAGGTGAAGTCTTTGATACTATATTGTCTCAAGGGGTTGATGCCGCTGTTGAAGTAGCTAAGTATTATGACTTTATTGAGGTGATGCCTCCTGCAATCTATGCGCCTTTAATTGCCAAGGAACAAGTCAAGGATTTAGCAGAGTTAGAAACTATTATCAAGAATTTGATTGAGGTTGGAGACCGCCTTGGCAAGCCCGTTTTGGCTACAGGAAATGTCCACTATCTCGAACCAGAAGATGAGATTTATCGCGAGATTATCGTCCGAAGTCTGGGGCAGGGTGCTGTGATTAACCGGACGATTGGGCATGGAGAACACGCTCAACCAGCTCCGCTACCAAAGGCTCATTTTAGAACAACCAATGAAATGCTCGATGAATTTGCCTTTTTGGGTGAAGATCTGGCTCGAAAATTGGTCATCGACAATACTAACGCTATGGCAGAAATCTTTGAGCCTATCGAAGTGGTTAAAGGAGACCTTTATACTCCATTTATCGATAAGGCTGAGGAAACAGTTGCTGAGTTGACCTATAAAAAAGCCTTTGAAATCTATGGCAATCCGCTTCCAGATATCGTTGATTTACGGATTGAAAAAGAATTGACTTCTATCTTGGGGAATGGATTTGCTGTGATTTATCTAGCGTCGCAAATGCTAGTGCACCGTTCTAATGAACGGGGTTACTTAGTTGGTTCTCGAGGATCTGTTGGATCTAGTTTCGTTGCGACCATGATTGGGATTACAGAGGTCAATCCTCTCTCGCCTCACTATGTTTGTAGTCAGTGCCAGTACAGCGAATTTATCACAGATGGTTCCTATGGTTCCGGATTTGATATGCCCAATAAAGACTGTCCAAACTGTGGTCACAAGCTCAGTAAGAATGGACAGGATATTCCTTTCGAAACCTTCCTTGGTTTTGATGGAGATAAGGTTCCCGATATTGACTTGAACTTCTCAGGAGAGGACCAGCCAAGTGCCCACTTGGATGTGCGCGATATATTTGGCGAAGAATATGCCTTTCGTGCAGGAACCGTCGGTACAGTAGCTGATAAGACGGCTTATGGATTTGTTAAAGGATATGAGCGAGACTATGGTAAATTTTATCGCGAGGCAGAAGTTGAGCGTCTAGCTCAGGGAGCTGCGGGTGTCAAGCGGACGACCGGTCAGCACCCAGGGGGAATTGTAGTTATCCCTAACTATATGGATGTCTATGACTTTACTCCAGTACAGTATCCTGCCGATGATGTGACTGCTGAATGGCAGACGACTCACTTTAACTTCCACGATATCGATGAGAACGTCCTCAAACTCGATGTACTGGGGCATGATGATCCGACTATGATTCGGAAGCTCCAGGACTTGTCTGGGATTGATCCCAATGAAATTCCTATGGATGATCCTGGTGTCATGGCCCTCTTCTCGGGAACAGATGTTCTAGGAGTAACTCCTGAGCAGATTGGTACTTCTACGGGTATGCTTGGAATTCCAGAGTTTGGAACCAATTTCGTACGTGGGATGGTCGATGAAACCCATCCAACGACCTTTGCAGAGTTGCTTCAACTTTCAGGTCTATCTCATGGTACTGACGTATGGTTGGGAAATGCTCAAGATTTGATTAAACAAGGAATTGCCGACCTATCAACCGTTATCGGATGTCGTGATGACATCATGGTTTACCTCATGCATGCGGGTCTAGAACCTAAGATGGCCTTTACCATCATGGAGCGTGTACGTAAGGGAATGTGGCTCAAAATCTCTGAAGAAGAGCGCAATGGTTATATCGAAGCCATGAAGGCCAATAATGTGCCTGAGTGGTATATCGAGTCTTGTGGGAAAATCAAGTACATGTTCCCTAAAGCCCATGCGGCAGCCTACGTTATGATGGCCCTTCGCGTAGCCTACTTCAAGGTTCACCATCCGATTTATTACTACTGTGCTTACTTCTCCATCCGTGCTAAGGCCTTTGATATCAAGACTATGGGTGCAGGCTTGGATGCGATTAAGCGCAGAATGCAAGAAATCGCTGAAAAGCGGAAGAACAATGAAGCTTCCAATGTAGAAATTGATCTTTACACAACACTTGAGATCGTCAATGAGATGTGGGAACGTGGCTTCAAGTTTGGCAAACTTGATCTTTATCGTAGTCAGGCGACCGAATTTATCATTGATGGAGATACCCTCATCCCACCGTTTGTCGCTATGGATGGACTAGGAGAGAACGTTGCAAAACAATTGGTGCGTGCGCGTCAAGAGGGAGAATTCCTCTCTAAAACTGAGTTGCGCAAGCGTGGAGGACTTTCCTCGACCTTGGTTGAAAAGATGGATGAAATGGGCATTCTCGGTAATATGCCAGAGGATAACCAGCTCAGTCTATTTGATGATTTGTTTTAATTTCAAGTCAACTTGTTCAAATAAGCCGACTAAGTTTCATCTAATTAAGACTTAACAGTAAAACCAGTAGAGATGATTTTCATTTCTACTGGTTTTTAGATATGATAGAATATAAATAAGTTTTTATCCAAAGACTAAAACTTTAGAAGTTATATATTGAAATTATCAAAAATAATTGCTATAAATTACTAATAATGATACTCTCAAACAAGAGTAAGCTTAACGGAAGTAGTGTTTGCTATACCTTAATAACTTTTCGATATGGAATGGAGATAAGTATGATTTTAGGTGAAACTTATAGGAAAATAAGAGAAGAAAAGGGGATTTCTATTTCTTCATTAGCAGGTGCTGAAATTTCAAAATCTCAAATATCTAGATTTGAATTAGGAGAAACAGAGATTTCTGTCTTTAAGTTATTGTATCTTCTGGAAAGAATAGGAGTAACACTAGAAGAATTTCTGCTTATCAGTAATCATTATCAACCTTCGGGTTTTAATACCTTAATAGCTTCTGTTAAACAGGCTGCATATAATGAAGATGCTCAAGCATTACTAGATATGGTAGAGAAAGAAATAGAACTTTTTCATGGGACAAATTCTCATTACCATAAATTAAATGCTGTTTTCATTGAAAGTATTGTTTCGGGAATGGATAAGAATCATCAATTGAGTCATCAAGACGCCTCTTATCTTACAAATTATTTATTTTCTGTTGAAAACTGGGGTTATTACGAAACGCTCATCCTTGGAAATTGCTGTCGTGTTCTATCTCCAGATTTATTATTTAGATATGCCAAAGAAGCGCTCAAAAAAGGGAAGTTGTATAGTTCTATACCTAGAAATAGACAATCTCTCATTCAACTACTTCTCAATTCTTTGATTATAATGATTGAGAACGACTTATATGAGGAATCTTTATTTTTAAAACAGGCTACGAAGAATATATTAGCGGATTCCACAGATTTTTTTGAACAAACTATTTTGCTGTATTTAGATGGATATTTGGAACTGAAATTCTATCATAATCAAAAATCACTTTTAAAAATCGAAGAAGCTTTAAAAATTTTCGAACTCTTCAATAAAACAATCTACAAAAATTACAAAGAATACTTTGAGAAACACATCATTCATTTAGTAGACTAGGTCATTTATCTATAAGGTAATAACGTGATCAAACTCTTCCAATATTTTTGGATTTTGATCATGAGTAATGACAATAACAATTGCATCTTTAATGGATAGAATGTAGTCCATCATTGCTTTGGCTTTTATTGGATCAAGGTTGCTTGTAGGTTCGTCAAAGATATATACAGAATATGGTTTGACTAAAAATCTAGCTAAATCAATTCGTTGCTTTTCTCCTTCTGAAATGCTTTTGCCTGATTGAGATAGACTCTTATTAAGGAAGTATTCGTTAAATCCTAAGGCTTTTCTTAATTTTTCAGTTAAATAAAGGTTTCTGGACAGTTTGATATTCTCTAGGATATTGCCTTCAATCAGAAAATCATTTTTTTGTACAAATGCAATATCTTTATATAACTCCTCTGAGGGAATATCAATATTCTGTTTTCCGTTGATTTGTATTTCCCCATCATAAAGATTTTTGGAATAATAATTTAGTATTAATTTTACTAAAGTTGTTTTCCCAGCTCCTGAAGCACCGATAATTGCATAGCGCTTGCCTTTTTTAAATTCATAGGAAAAATGATCAAATAATATTTTATTTTCAATTTCATAATGTAATTGGCTAATAGAAATGGTCGAAACGTTATCACAATCAATTGTACTTGTTTTATGGAAAATTTCATGATTTGTCTCATATAGATTTTCTTGGATATTATCAATAATGGACTTGCTACTGCTGATTAAATTTTTATTGTAAAGAATAGATTGTAATGGAGCAAAAACACCGTTTAATAATTGAATACTTGCTACTAGTAATCCAATAGTCAGTAAGTTATTTCTTACAAAAAAGATACCAGCGACCATACAGGATAGTTGAGAGCCAAAACTTAGTAAAATTCCAGTAGTTGAAGCTAAGTCTTTTAAGAATTGATATGTTTTTCTGGACTCTTCAAATTCTAAACTGATTCCCTGAATTTTCTCTTGGATCCAGCTTTGAATATTTAATAACTTAATTTGTTCAAAACCATCAATAAAGTTTGTCATTTTTGATAAATAGTGATTATTTTGTAGAGAATAATTATTAGTTGCTTTAGTCATCAACTTTCCAGGAATTTGTGATAGAAAAACCGTTATACTCGACAATAAAAGAAAGACTAATGCTAATCGCCATTCTATATAAATAATAGCAACCACACTCATGATAAGGCTCCCTAAATTTGCGATTAGAGAGATTCTAGGGATTAATAAATTTTCTTGAACAAGGTCACTGTTTTTGGTGATATTATTTAAGAAATCTGAATGGTTACGGTTGTCAATTTGGTTAAATTCACGCGATAAATAATGTAATAAGAGACGCCTTTTTAGATCTAAAATAACTTTTTTTACATATTGGTTTTTAAGATAGGAATAGGAAGAAGAAATCAAGAACCACAGTAAAATAGAACCTACACAAATAGTGATATGAAAGAGTAATCCACTATTTGAATTAGATATACTATCAAGTATTCTTCCTAATTGCAGAGAGAAGAGTGTCATTAAAAGAGCACTTGTCAGACTTAATAAAATAAGCAAGAAATATAGTAATTTATATTGTTTCGTAATCTGGTCCATATTTTTCACCTCTTAATCTATGATAGCAACATTATATTCTAAAACTAAAACTCAGGCCGAGATCTCCCATATTTGGGACATTAATTTTATTTCTTTACTATATTTTGGCTTATAGCTATCCATTGTATATCCAATGAGTTTACATTAGCCGTCTTTTTTGTTAAAATAATAAATAGAAAGAAGGTGAGAATATGCCAAAGACGAGTATGAGCATCCGTCTGGATAGTGAGGTTAAGGAGCAGGCCCAACAGGTTTTTAATCATTTAGGAATGGATATGACGACAGCTATCAACATTTTCCTTCGTCAGGCTATTCAATATCAAGGTTTGCCTTTTGATGTTAGGCTTGATGAGAATCAGAAATTGCTCCAAGTTTTAACGGATGTAGACCAAAATCGTAATATGAGTCAGTCTTTTGAATCTGTCTCAGACTTGATGGAGGACTTGCGTGCTTAAGATTCGTTACCATAAACAGTTTAAAAAAGATTTTAAGTTGGCTATGAAGCGTGGGTTGAAGGCAGAATTATTAGAAGAAGTATTGAATTTTCTAGTTCAAGAAAAAGAACTTCCTGCTAGATATCGCGACCATCAATTGACGACGTCCAAACATTTTCAAGGGGTTCGTGAGTGTCATATCCAACCAGATTGGCTTTTGGTCTATAAAGTAGACAAGTCGGAAGTAATTTTAAACTTGCTGAGGACAGGAAGTCATAGTGATTTATTTTAATATATTTTAAGGAGTTCAAGATGAAACTCAGAATTTTTGCGGAAGATAAGCCGGCTGAAAAGGTATTTGACTATCAGCTAGAGCTTGCAGATGAAACAATTATTCTATCGACAGCACTTTTATCTGGTGCCATTGCTTTAGCAGGCTTGTTTGCTGCTTTGAATGAAAAATAAACTAATAGAAAAGGGAAAGATGGATGGTTTTACAAAATTTTAAAGAAAATCTAGAAAAATATGCCAAATTATTGGTTGCAAATGGGATTAATGTGCAACCTGGTCACACTTTAGCTCTCTCTATCGATGTGGAGCAACAGGAGTTGGCCCATTTAATCGTCAAAGAAGCCTACGCACTCGGTGCACATGAAGTTATTGTCCAATGGACAGATGATCTCGTCAACCGTGAGAAATTTCTCCATGCGCCAATGGAGCGTTTGGACAACGTACCAGACTACAAGATTGCTGAAATGAACTACCTTCTTGAAAACAAAGCAAGTCGTCTCGGTGTTCGTTCTTCTGATCCAGGTGCCTTGAACGGAGTGGATGCAGAAAAGCTTTCAGCTTCTGCTAAAGCTATGGGAATTGCCATGAAGCCAATGCGTATCGCAACTCAATCCAACAAGGTTAGCTGGACTGTGGCAGCTGCAGCTGGACTAGAGTGGGCTAAGAAAGTCTTTCCAAATGCTGCGAGTGACGAAGAAGCCGTGGACCTCCTTTGGGACCAAATCTTTAAGACCTGTCGTGTCTACGAAGAAGATCCCGTTAAAGCTTGGGAAGAACATGCAGCTAACCTCAAGAGCAAGGCTCAAATGCTCAACAAAGAGCAATTCTCAGCCCTTCACTACACAGCACCAGGGACAGATTTGACACTTGGTTTACCAAAGAACCACGTTTGGGAATCAGCAGGAGCGATCAATGCTCAAGGCGAAGGATTCTTGCCAAATATGCCAACAGAAGAGGTCTTTACAGCTCCTGACTTCCGTCGCGCAGACGGTTATGTAACATCTACAAAACCTCTTAGCTACAATGGCAATATCATCGAAGGCATCAAAGTAACCTTCAAGAATGGTCAAATCGTTGATATCACTGCTGAAAAAGGTGATCAGGTCATGAAAGACCTAGTTTCTAAAAATGCTGGTGCGCGTGCCTTGGGTGAATGTGCCTTGGTACCAGATCCAAGTCCAATTTCTCAGTCAGGCATTACCTTCTTTAACACTCTTTTCGATGAAAATGCTTCCAACCACTTGGCTATCGGTGCAGCCTACGCAACTAGCGTTGTTGGTGGAGCGAAGATGAGCGAAGAGGAGCTTGAAGCTGGGGGGCTTAACCGTTCAGATGTTCACGTTGACTTTATGATTGGTTCCAACCAAATGGATATCGACGGTATCCGTGAGGATGGAACACGTGTACCACTCTTCCGCAATGGAGATTGGGCAAATTAAGGAGAAACTATGCTTGGAAGTATGTTTGTCGGCCTTTTAATCGGACTACTAGCAGGAGCTATCACTAATCGTGGTGAACGTATGGGATGCTTTGGGAAAATGTTTCTCGGCTGGATTGGAGCCTTTATAGGACAATTACTCTTTGGTGCTTGGGGGCCAAGCCTAAACGGAACAGCTATTATCCCATCAGTTCTCGGTGCTATGATTTTGTTAGCCATCTTCTGGGAAAGAGGAAGTTAGGTTTCGATTTGAAAGCTTATTTAATAATGAAGATAAAAGAGGTTGGAACCGTGCCAACCTCTTTTAATATTCAAAAAGGATAATGGGACTTGCAGTTACTGGTTCTTTTTATATTGCGTCAAGTATGGTACAATAAAAACATGAGAATTCAACAATTACACTATATTATCAAAATCGTAGAGACTGGTTCCATGAATGAGGCTGCCAAGCAACTTTTCATTACTCAGCCTAGTCTGTCAAATGCTGTTCGTGACCTAGAAAATGAGATGGGAATTGAGATTTTTATCCGAAATCCCAAGGGAATCACCCTTACACGTGATGGGATGGAGTTTTTATCCTATGCCCGTCAGGTTGTTGAGCAAACCCAACTTCTAGAAGAACGTTATAAAAACCCTATCGCTCATCGCGAGCTTTTTAGTGTGTCTTCACAACACTATGCTTTTGTGGTCAATGCCTTTGTTTCCTTGCTTAAGAAAAGCGATATGGAAAAGTACGAGCTTTTTTTGCGTGAAACCAGAACCTGGGAAATCATTGACGATGTCAAGAACTTCCGCAGTGAAGTCGGAGTCCTCTTTTTAAATAGCTATAACCGGGACGTTCTTTCGAAGATGTTGGATGACAACCATCTGGTTGCTCATCATCTTTTTACAGCACAGCCCCATATCTTTGTCAGTAAGACCAATCCTCTTGCTAAAAAAGACAAGGTACAGTTGGCAGACCTAGAAGACTTCCCATATTTGAGCTATGACCAAGGTACCCATAATTCCTTCTATTTCTCAGAGGAGATTTTGTCTCAGGAACACCACAAGAAATCCATCGTTGTTAGTGACCGTGCCACCTTGTTCAATCTCTTGATTGGTTTGGACGGTTATACTATCGCGACAGGGATTCTGAATAGCAACCTCAATGGGGACAACATCGTTTCCATTCCGCTTGATATTGATGATTCCATTGAGCTGGTTTATATCCAGCATGAAAAGACGAGCCTGTCTAAGATGGGGGAACGCTTTATTGACTATCTACTGGAAGAAATCCGCTTTGATAGCTAAGAATAATAGAGAAATGGACTGAAAAATTATAATGAATACCAATGATTTTGATTTTGATTTACCTGAAGAACTGATTGCTCAGACACCGTTGGAACAGCGGGATGCATCCAGACTTTTGATTGTTAACCGTAAAACAGGAGAATTTCAAGATCGCCATTTTCACTCAATCATTGAGATGTTAGAACCTGGCGATGCCCTTGTTATGAATGATACCCGTGTCCTACCTGCTCGTCTTCATGGAGAAAAGGAAGAAACAGGAGGCCACGTTGAACTCTTGCTTTTGAAAAATACTGTTGGTGATGAGTGGGAAGTACTGGCCAAGCCAGCCAAGCGCCTTAAAGTTGGGGCGCGTGTTATCTTTGGTGATGGTCGCTTGAGTGCAGTCGTGACTGAGGAATTAACTCATGGCGGTCGTATTGTCCGTTTTGAGTATGAGGGGATTTTCCTAGAAGTACTTGAAAGTTTGGGAGAAATGCCTTTGCCTCCTTATATCCACGAAAAGTTGGATGATCAAGAGCGTTATCAAACCGTCTATGCCAAGGAGAGTGGCTCAGCTGCTGCCCCAACTGCAGGTCTACATTTTACCAAAGAATTACTAGAAGAAATCCAGCAAAAAGGAGTTCACCTAGTCTACTTGACTTTGCATGTTGGGCTTGGAACCTTTAGACCTGTTTCAGTAGATAATTTGGATGAGCATGAGATGCACTCAGAGTTTTATCAATTGTCTGAGGAAGCTGCAGCGACCTTGCGTCAGGTCAAAGAAAATGGTGGCCGTGTCATTGCTGTGGGGACAACCTCTATCCGTACTCTCGAAACCATCGGTACAAAGTTTGATGGTAAAATCCAAGCAGACTCTGGCTGGACCAATATCTTTATCAAGCCAGGCTATGACTGGAAGGTTGTGGATGCTTTTTCTACCAATTTCCACTTGCCGAAGTCAACCTTAGTCATGCTTGTCTCAGCTTTTGCAGGCCGTGAATTGGTACTCAAAGCCTATCAACACGCGATTGAGGAAAGATATCGTTTCTTTAGCTTTGGCGATGCCATGTTTATCTATTAAGTATGAAATAGGTAAGTAGAGGAGAAAGATGGTTACTACCGAATTGGCATCCATCTTGTCAGTGAAGGAGGAGTAGATGGCTTCAGCAAAAGAAGCAAATTGGAATCTTGGTTATAATCTATTACTTACGGCAGTCCTCGTAGGTGTTGCTCTTTTATATTTTTCAGTCAAAAATACCTATAATCACACTCTGCAACCCGGGCAAAGTGTTGAAATACGTGTCCGTCCTCGTGCAGACCAACTAGAGTATAGTTCAGAATTGATTTTAGAAAAGAAGGATGATCAAAAAATCAAATTATCTGGAAGGGATGTTTGGTCTGAACAATTCAGTGGCCTATATTTTGAAGTAACAGAAAATAAAATCATCCAGTTAGGTAATGATACTGAGCTTCCCAACAATCAACAGGATATTCAGTTGGTAGAAGATGGGATTGTGGTCACCTATCTAGGTAAAAAAAATTTTGATGTAACCAAAAGCAAGCCCTACACCATCACCGTAACAAATGTAGATGACAAACCAGCCAGTTTTTATGTGCAAGTAGTGAATCGATAACAACACAAAAAGCCCTGATGTAGGGCTTTTTTTCTTGCTAATATAAGAAATCAATTCCGTAATTTTCTTTTAGATAGGTCGCCAACTCGGCTTTTTCTTCCTCTCTAAATCGACAGAGGCTAAGGGCGAGACGCAATATCAGAACACTTGTATCGATGATGACGTTTGACTTAGAGATATCTTCTAGCTGGGTGACCTCTCTCAGGTCAAAATCTAAATAGTAAGCCTTGCTGTTAACGTGGTCGGGGTCACTGACATCCACTTCAACATAAGATGCTCGCAACAATTCTTCTTTTGGGATGAAGATTTCCTTGGAAAAGAAGAGTCCGGGATAGACATAAATACCTTCAAAGGTGAATTCAAAGGAGAGTCTGTGGCTAGAAAGTCTTTTGATGCCTGCAATCGTTGAATAGATAGCAGCGAAAAAGAGAATGGTTGGAACTACAGTGAGAAGATTAAGCTGGGAAAAGTCGATCAATCCATGTGCGAGAAAAAAGAAAAATTGAAAGAATACACCCGCTGCAAAAACTAGATAGCCGACACCGACAAATTTTGAATAATAGATTTTCATAGAAACCTCCAGATATAGAATTGAACTCGCCAACGCTTTTTCAGTAGAAGGCGTATAGGTCGTGCAGAGTTAAAATTCTAGGTATTCCCATCATATCCTATGGAGCGAAGTTCTGTCAACCTTTTAGCAATTTGCAACCTTAGTTATCCTATGAACTAGCATATGGAATGTGGAATACTAGGATAAATGTAATCCAAACTTTGACAACATATTTTCATAAATAGAAAGAGGTATGTATGTTTTTTCTCGGACGCCGTCGTGTCTTTATCGGCGAATGTGATGGACAGGCTGTTTATTATGACCAAAAGACAGGAGAGGCTCTAGTTGCTCCAAAGAGTAGGTTGCTCAATACTGAAAAAGCTGGTGACACGAATGCCTTTATTCCTGACTTGGTAATTCTCTTACTAGCAGGTGGGCCTGCAATCTCGGGCTTCTTTTCCCTCAAGTTTATTGGTGTCTATAACTGGTTTAGTCTAGCTTGCATTTTTCTATTTTGGTTGCTGCAGTTTTCCTTGTTGGTTGCTATACTTGAACGAGCACTTTATAAAAATGTTCGAAAGGCCCAGCCAACGACAGAGAAAGTCTTTTTCTTTGCAGCATCTCATAATTTGTTTGTAAAAAACCAGTTTGATCCTAGACAACTGTCTGCTTTACCTTATCGATTTGCCCGCTTTGTAGTAAATATAGTGTCTATCTATTACTTTTTGTATTTCTTGATTCTTCCTCTAAAATTTGGCCAACCGATTGGTGATGAAGGCTATGGTTTGTGGTTTGCTGGCTTGTTATTCTTTTCAGTATTTCTTTTGTATAACCAAAACAATCCAGTTCGCTTTGTGAAGATTATGAGATTATACAGCCAAGGAAAAGTACGATTTAAGGAAGAAGTGGAACATTGAGAAACTATCTTGGGATTCTGCTAAATATCTAGAGAAAATCTTTTAGAAAAACAAAAAAGCCTTGTAAATCAAGGCTTTTTCCTGTTGTTTAGATGCCCCCTGCAGGCTCTTTGAAAGAAACTTAGAAAAATCTAAAATGAAATTATTTCAAAATGGGGTAAAAGCAAAATTTCCCTCCCTACTTTCTCAATTATTCCTAATTTTAGTTCCAAAAAGCTTCAATTCATAATCTAATTATAATATGGGTAATGGGTACTATCTTATTACATTCAGATTTTTGTTCTCTTCAAAGAGTTATGTAGGCTTTATGGTTTTAAATAGGTAAAAAGTTGAATTATAGTGAGTATTGTGTCACAATAGGTAATATATAAATAATTAATGGAATGGATATAATTCTTTCCTACCTTTACAAGAAGGATTGGTTGCACCTTTTTTATCTAGCAATTATGGTTAGCTTTCAAGTTTAGCTAGTTTTTAAAAGCTCTGATTTCGACTCAATAAAACAAATTTCAGAAGTGCAAAAGACAAGATGGTGACATTGCTACAGTCAGTCGCCATGTCTTGCTGGCACAGGCTGTTTGTGCCGTCAGCTATTTACCAGTCAATTTGATCAAAGGGCTTAATTATTATTTTTGAAAGGTCTTTTATGGAAAAAATTCTTTCTTTAGGTCTGACAGGTAAGAAATTACTTGTTCAGGGTTTCTTGTTTGTTCTGCTAGGTCTTATCTTGATGGTCACGGGAACTTGGTTGCCAGTGACGGTTATTCGACTGGTTCTGTTTTTAGCTTGGATAGCAACGGTCTTAGATTTAGTATTACGTATTTTCAAAAAAAGTCAGTCAACGGACACCTTGGGAGTTGCACTGGTTAAATTGTTAGTGATGGGATATTTGCTAGGCTCGAATCTTGCTACTGATGTGCCAATTTATATTTTGGCTCTTGTGATTGGAATTTATCAGATTTTTCATGCTAGTATCAACCTTGTCACCTATGTTCTCTACCGCAAAAACAAAATTCGACCTCGTTTTCGTTTCTTACTAGATGGTCTCGTACTAGTTTTTCTTGGTGGGACTAGTCTTTTGTCCTCTACGGGAAATTCTGTCTTTCAACTCTTTGTTTTAGGGGCTTATTTTTGCCTTTATGGTGTGTCCAATATCCGTGACGGTTTCTTATTTGAAAAGGAAATTGGGAAAAACCATCTCAAACGTCGTGTCAGAATGAGCTTACCTATTGCCCTAGCCGCTCTCATCCCTGCAAGTACTTTAGCAAAAATCAACAAATTCATGCAGGAAAATGCTGATGAGAGAGAGGATATCCATCTTGGAATGGTGAAGTCTGGTAAGACAGCGGAGCTTGAAATTTTTATTCATACAGCTGAGACTTCTCTATTTTCAGCTATTGGTCATGTGGACCTTTGTTATCAAGGACGTGTGATTTCTTATGGAAACTATGATCCGTCATCTGAGACCTTATTTGGTATGGTTGGAGATGGTGTTTTATATTTTTGCGACCGTGATAAGTACATTGACTTATGTAAACGGGAGAGTCAAAAAACGCTATTTGGTTACGGAATAGATTTGACACCGGAAATGGAAGAAGCGGTTCAGGAAAAATTAGCTGAATTAAAACAACTAACGATTCCTTGGGAGCCAAGCGCAGATAAAAT
The DNA here is from genome assembly GCF_001839505.1 of Streptococcus sp. HMSC34B10. Classification (NCBI taxonomy): domain Bacteria; kingdom Bacillati; phylum Bacillota; class Bacilli; order Lactobacillales; family Streptococcaceae; genus Streptococcus; species Streptococcus sp. HMSC34B10. Next base: position 19,799 of record NZ_KV841551.1, read on the forward strand.
TAAAACGGAAGATGGTAAGGAAGACTACACCTACGCTTATAAAATCAGACATGAGACGGATGGGGAACTTTATAAATTTATCAAATCTAAGTTTAAATCCTACTTTGTCTTGTCCACAAACTGTGTGCTCTTGGCTGATACCATAGTCGGTCAAGCTGGAACAGATATCCTCTCACCAAAAGGATTTATCGCACCAGGAACTTATCAAGCCTACCTTGACCGAGAGTTTGAAAAACCAAATAGTATAGTCGTATCTAAACATGTTTATTAAGGAGAATTTATGAAGTTAGTTAGAAAATACACCCCGTTAATCCTTTTTATAGGGCTGGTTGCTCTTGTGATTCTGAATGCGTCGAGCTTTATATCAGGAGCAATCTCTTTCTTTGACGTGACTTCAACCTTGATTTATGGCGCTGTTATTGCTTTTGTGCTCAATGTTCCCATGAAAAAAATTGAACAATTGCTAGTCAAAATGAAGGTAAAGGCAGAGTTGCGTCGTCCGATTGCCATGGTACTTGTTTTCCTAGCTCTTATCTTAATCGTGATAGGTCTTTTGGTTTTGGTGCTACCAACCCTAGCTCAGACTATTAGTCAGCTGGGAACAGTCCTTTCAACAGTCCTGACTCAACTTGGGAAATTGCTAGACGGCTCGGAATTTGTAACCAAAGACATGTTGTCAACTATTGTATCAGGCATACAGGGACAGTCTAGTTCTATTAGCCAAGCCTTGATAGGTTTCTTATCGGGTCTGACTAGTAATATCGGCAATATTTTTTCAAGTTTGATGAATGCCTTTTTGATTATAGTCTTCACCTTTTTATTTTTATCCAGTAAGGAACATTTGGCAGCGATGACGAGCCGACTTCTGAAAGTCTTACTTTCAGAGAAGGTAGTGACAAAGTTGGCTTACATCGGACAAATAGGACTAGAAACTTATGATCAGTTTTTGATGAGTCAGCTAATTGAAGCAGTCATCATAGGAGTTATGGTAGCGGTTGGCTATAGCCTATTTGGACTACCCTATGGGGTAATGACAGGTATCTTTGCAGGAGTGCTGTCTTTCATTCCTTATGTTGGTCCTATGATTGCTTGTGTGCTAGGAGCGATTTTTATCTTTACAGTCAGTCCAAGTCAAGCTTTACTGTCTATCCTTCTTTATCAAATTATACAGCTGATTGAGGGAAACCTTATCTATCCCAAAGTTGTGGGTCAATCTATCGGCTTACCAGCTCTCTTCACACTTGCAGCAGCTAGTATTGGAGGAAATCTATTTGGCTTACTTGGAATGATATTCTTTACACCCATATTTGCTGTTATCTATCGATTGGTTAAAGAATTTGTCGTCGCAAAGGAAAATCAGGTAGATTAAGAAAAACTAAATTTAATAAGATATACTGAGAAGAGAGTGAGAGATTCTCTTCTCTTTTATTTCTAAATGACTTGCTCTTGTTCTGTTGCGAAAATTTATGAATTCATAATAGCCCATTTTAATCTCTATGCGGATTGGCCATGTAATATGGGCACAAATTAGTATAGTTTAGTTAATTATAGACTAGCTCTGTACTGTAAAAAACAGTTGGTCTTATCAAATATTGCTAGCAATTGATTGAGAATAAATGATAAGTTTGATAAGGTTGGAAAACCTTTATAATGATTTGCTACAAAAAGTTATTTGACATCAAAAAAGCCTTGAAATCAAGGCTTTTTCCTGTTGATTTAGATGCCCCCTACATGAATTTGTAAGAACTTTTCATATTGAAAATAAACAAAAGTGTTGAAATATAGCTGATTTTAGGGAAATACTTTTAGGTGTTTTCACTGTCAAGCTTTAAAAACGTGGCAAAAGTGGGGCAAAAACGAATGACTCACATTTGGTTTGAAAATCTATAATACCTAATGATTATGCCATACTAGATATATAGTGTTGTTATAAATAAATGTCAGTGCGAGTTCAAATCGGAGGATAAAATGGAAAAACAAATTAATGAAAAAAAAGCCTTGGAAAACCAAGGCTTTTTTAATGCTATAAACTCATTAAAAGAACCCCCAGTTAGATTTGGAATATTTTTTATTCTGTGTCACATAAAAATAAATAAAATGAATGGCTATAGCTAGAGTAAAAATGGTTGCAATACTCAACACTGTTATAGGATTAGAAGCGAAAAGCAAAGAGAGAATCAAGGCAGCCAGATAGAGTGTCGCTTGAGCACAGTAGTAACTTCTCGGATAGCGAAGATAGTTTTTGTTATAGGGCCCATTTGCTAGGACAGCAGCTTGGAAGAGGCCAATTCCGATATAAAAGAAGCTGATTGCAACGAGAAGATTAGCCTCGGGATTCAGGAGATAACCCATCGAAACTGTCATCAACATAAGCCCGATGAAAATAGGATAGTGACTATAAATTACAAATAATCCCTTTTGACTAGATCCTTCATCAATAGCATGGTCAAATTCGCCAAAATAAAACAAGAACAGGGAAAGCATGATAACGAAATTGAGAACCGAATAAATCGAGAAATTCTCGACTGTAAAGAAGCTAGCTAGCCCAACAACCATCTCTCCAAACGTAATAATGACAAGAAGGGAGACGCGCTCGATTAAATGGGGAAGATTTACCTGGAAATGCTCATCTTTAGTAATCAAGAAAATTGGCACAATAAATGTTAGCAGAATACTAGCAATAAAGATATAGACTCCAACGTAAATAGGAAAAAGAGCTGCCAGATAGACTCCTAAACTTCCTAGACCTGTTAACCATAGAAAACCTTTGATACTTTCCCGATCAGTATTATCGGTTGATTTTCTAAAAAATTCAACCAAATATTGAAAAAATAAGGTAAGGGTCAATGTACCAACAGCCCAACAGGTATAATAGAACCATTGTTGCCAATTGTATCCAATCATATTGGACATAAAGAGCATAAGTCCCATGTTGATAAACATGATTACCATGTTAAATAACGAGTTTGTTCCATAGCGATTGGTATAAATGGTTTGAATCATCCAGGAATTGATGATAACCATGACAGAGATGAAGAAATCAAGTAAAGAATCCCAAGCCACAACACCGCTATGAAGAGGGTGAATTAAAGCAGTTGCTTTTGAAATTGCAAAAACAAACACTAGGTCATAAAATAGTTCTGAAAATTCTACACGTTTATGCTTAATAAGAGTTGTCATATTAATACCTTTCTACTTTAGAAATACAATACATTATAACAGAAAATGGTAATGAAAGAAAAGGATATGCTTAAATAATTTCATGTGGCGCGAATTGTCAAAACCTTGACTTCTTTTGTCATTTACTTGAAAAAGCAACCCTGACGAGTTGCTTAAAATCCTATTAAAAATTAACTGTGTCAGGATCATTCTGAGTTTTGATGCCTTGAATCTTATCCAAGACTGCCATATCTTCCTCTGATAAGTCGAAGTCGAAGATATCCAAGTTGGCTTCAATATTTTTAGGTGTCACAGACTTAGGTAGTGGCAAGAAACCTTTTTGAAGGCTCCAACGCAGAGCAACTTGTGCTACAGATTTACCGTTACGTTCAGCCACTGCTTCAACATCTTCATTTCCAAAAATGCTACCTGTACCTAGTGGACTATAGGCTTCAAGAAGGATATCGCGCTCTTGGCAATAGGCAACTAAGTCTTTTTGGTCACAACCTGGAGCCAAGAGGATTTGATTGACATGTGGCACAATTTCAGCCGTTTCAAGAAGAGCTTCTAGGTGATGTTGCATAAAGTTAGACACACCGATAGCACGCACCTTACCTTCTTTGTAGGCTTCTTCCATTGCCTTCCAAGCGCCTGCATTACCAGACTTCCAAGCATCATTCTCACGAAGTGCCTTTGGATTTGGCCAATGGATAAGCAAAAGATCCAAATAATCCACACCGAGTCTTTCGAGAGACTCATCGATAGAAGTCTTAGCCAACTCGTAATCGTGCTTATCATTCCAAAGTTTGGTAGTTAGGAAAATATCCTCACGTGCCAAATTACTATCAGCAATCGCCTTACCTACAGAAACCTCGTTACCGTAAATTTGTGCGGTATCAATATGTGTGTAACCAGCCTTAAGTGCGAAGCTAACGCTGTTATAGGCTTCTTCGCCTTCAGCAATTTGCCAAGTTCCAAAACCAATTTTAGGAATAGCAACCCCATTTGCAAGCGTATATGTTTCCATGATTTTCACCTTTTCTTTTTTTAATAGTACTATCTTAAATAAGATAAGGCAAAAATGCAAAGATTTGCTACGGCTATTATTATGAATAGTTCCTTACTTCTTTTTCCGATGTTCGTAACAGCCTTTGGAGATATTATTACTTGGGAAGAGAATGAATTTGTTGGTATTGTAAAATAAAATCTTCAAGACTGCGACATTATTATCAAGAGCCTGAAATATTTTCTTCAGTATTTAGATAACTCATATGTGACTGATAACTTTGAACTGGATTTATATAGACAGGCTGTGTTAAAACATGGTCCCTTGTCTTATAACCAATGTTTCGGTTTTGTTCCTTTACTAGCCTTGGGAGGCGTAAAAGATGTGGATCATATGGATAAGGTAAAAACCTTGGAACACATTTACCTCATGTACCAACTCACAGGCGGAGTGTTTGATGATTGATAATGAAGAATAAGATTTTACAATAGAAAAGCGAGGATATCCTCGCTTTTTTTATTTAATCTAATAGCTCCTTATTTTCAATTAAGAGTTCTAGTGGAGATTTTTCTCTTGCTTCAATAAAACCAGGTTCATATTGGGTATGAAGTGTTCTTTTCTGAGAAGTTGGGTCGATATACAACTCTTTTCCATCTTCTGTGTATAGTTGGTTGCCTCTTGTTAGGTAAAGTAAATCCTCTAAGTACTGTCCATCAGTATGTAGGAAATGCTCGATGTATTTGACAGCTTTTAAGATTTCACTTACTTTATCAGAGTATTCATTAGATTCAAGAACACTCTTTTCTAACTCAATCTCTTTGCTCGTTCCAAAGAGTTGGGTTGGAGTTGCATTAAAATATTCCGCTATCTTATCCAAATTTGCAAAGGTAGGATAGC
>NZ_KV841551.1:24960-27264 GCF_001839505.1 Streptococcus sp. HMSC34B10
TTGCAAAGGTAGGATAGCTTTTTTGTTTTTCGTAATCAGAGATGGACTGTTTACCGATTCCTAATTACCTCAGTCTCTTCAGTCTGTTAATTTTTTTTCGAAAATTTCTCTTTAATACTAGCTTTCAATTTATCAAATTTTTCACGACGAGCTTCTTTTTTATCCGCAATTAAGCGAGCTTTAGCTTGATGCTCTAAATCTTCTTGAATTTTGAGAGCTGACTCTATCTCTGCCGCAACAGTAGCGACATCCCATCTAGCAATGTCAACCTGATACTTTTCAAAAATAGCATTTAAAACAGATTCATCATTTTCTTGTACAAGTGCAATAATAGCTACTTCGCCATTAGTCAACTTTTTACTAACGGTTGTAATTAATGCCGAATTGATCAATTCTTTGTCTGAACCAACGGAGGCGCCAATTGCTCCACCAGTAGCAAAACCAAAGAGAACACCTAGTGGTCCACCTAAAATTCCGATTAAACTACCAATTAATCCGCCTTCGAAATAATCATCTCCTAGGGAATTCATCAAATCAAAGCTATCTTTGACGTTAACAACACCATTTTCAGCTTTTACAATTGAAGCCTGAGCTAATTTTGTATTTTCAGTTTGAACAAACTGTTTTAATTCTGAAAAGCCTAAAAGGACTATACTGTAAGTGATAAAACAAAACAGGAGGATAGTCCAAATGAGCCACTTACATTAGTCCTGTGAAATACAGAACTAAATCCTTCACTTAAATTACTTGTCTAACTTTTTGGGGTAAGTACCAACAGTGCTTTTTTTTTGTTGAAATCGCAAAGAATCTAAGCTTTCTTTTTGCAGATAACATTCGCTCTTTTATTTTCAGTATGATTGAGTCGATGCCCCGTTCTCGACCGGTTATTATTGCAACTTATCGAATGCTAGAGCACTATGCCATCACTTTTTGGAAGAATACTTAGAGCAATTCTACGTAGAATGGAATGCGAAAAAGTGATAATTAAAGAGACGAAAAAGCTGAGAATATGATTTCCCAGCTTTTTTGAATGCGATAGAAATAGCAACTAGACTATTTACGAAAGGCCTCAATAATGTAGGTGAAGCCAGTAACTAAAAATGAAAAGGCAATGACATAAACGACAAAGACACCTGTAGCCACTGGATTGAACAGAATCACTAGACCTAGTAAAAATACAAGCAAGGCTACCCACGTGATATTGCTACCAATAATAGGGAAAATCAATCCTAGACGTTTGCCTTTAAAGAAAGCAATAATGGCTTCTACAATTAACCAAATTCCTACAATGGTCGGAATGACGACCGGCAGGGTCACAAAGCCATAAGCAACGAGGTAAAGAGCTAAGAGAAGACTAACAAACCCTTGGAAAAGATAAACAGGTGAGCGAAGCTCTTTTGGTGCAGAGAAATAGCCTAAAATAGCTGCTATAGAAGAAACCAGTAAATCAAATGCAATCCACCAGCTGTAAGCAACAAGATTAGCTACTGGGTTTGTAAATAGGAAAAGTCCTAAAAGGACAAAAACAACTCCTGCAAGGAATAGCAGTAAACGATTAGAAAATTTCATTTCAATCCCCCCTATATAGTATAGTCTGATAATAAAACTATTATATTTATTTTTATAGAAAATGTCAATAAAATAAATAAACAATTTGGAAGTTTCAGTCTGACTTACAAAAAGAAAAGGAGTTTCCACTCCTTTTCACAGATTGAAGACAAAGTCCTTATAAAAGTGTCTTCTAAAGATTTTAACTTCAATCTGAAGCGAGGTTATCCTCGCTTTTTCTATTTATCAAACAATTCCTTATTTTCAATCAAGAGTTCTAGTGGAGATTTTTCTCTTGCTACAATAAAACCAGGTTCATATTGAGTATGAAATGTTCTTTTCTGAGAAGTTGGATCAATATACAACTCATCTCCATCTTCTGTGTATAGTTGGTTGCCTTTTGTTAGATAAAGTAAATCCTCTAAGTGCTGTCCATAAGTATGTAGGAAATGTTCGATGTATTTGACAGCTTTTAAGATCTCACTTACTTTGTCAGAGTATTCATTCGATTCAAGAACACTCTTTTCTAACTCAATTTCTTTACTAGTTCCAAATAGTTGGGTTGGAGTTGCATTAAAATATTCTGCTATCTTATCCAAATTTGCAAAGGTAGGATAGCTTTTTTGTTTTTCGTAGTCAGAGATGTTTGGAAAGATTGCTCATAAAAAAATGTGGGGCAAATGATGGGGCAAATCAGTTATAGACAAGCAAAAAAGCCTTATAAATCAAGGCTTTTTCCTGTTGATTTAGATGCCC
>NZ_KV841551.1:27364-35568 GCF_001839505.1 Streptococcus sp. HMSC34B10
AGGCTTTTTCCTGTTGATTTAGATGCCCCCTACAGGGCTCGAACCTGTGACCCATAGATTAAGAGTCTACTGCTCTACCAACTGAGCTAAGGAGGCAAATAAAAAGCTGTATTGGTGCCGAAACTTCACGGTTTGTATTGAACCCGCGCAATTAAGCAGGTGGGCAACTCGCTCTAACTGAAGCTGTTTCCGTGTGAGACGGCCTACATGCTGTTAGAAGACTTTTGTTTCCCTAATAATACAAAAAATAGTCGGTCAACACTTAAATGTGAAGTCGTACACCACAGCGTTTCTATGATTATATGATACCACTTTTTCAAAAAAAATCAAGGGAAAATTAAAAATTTTGAAAAGGATTTCACGAGTTTCGTAATTTATCAATGGTTTCCTTGCGTTGAGCCAGGGCCCGTTCGTATTTTCCACTATCTTCTGGAGAAAAGTAATGATGGTCACGAATTTTTTCTGGTAGGTATTCTTGCTTGACCCAGTGACCAGGATAATTATGTGGATAGAGATAATTTTGGGCGTTACCTAGTTCCTTGCTACCGCTATAATGTCCATCTCGCAAGTGACGTGGAATCGGCAGATGCCCCGATGTTTTAAGGTCAGCCAAGGCCTTATCTATAGCCACATAGGCTGAGTTAGACTTAGGTGAAAGTGCCAGATCAATGACGACATTGGCGATGAGGATGCGGGCTTCTGGGAAACCGATCCTTTGGGCAGCATCCAAAGCAGTTACGGTATGAATCTGAGCTTCGGGATTGGCTAAGCCAATATCTTCATAAGCAATCACAGTCAAACGACGAGCTAGGCTAGGAAGGTCACCAGCTTCTATCAAGCGAGCAGCATAGTGGAGACTAGCATCGACATCGGATCCACGGATGGATTTTTGCAGGGCAGAGAGAACATCATAGTGTCCGTCTCCATCCTTGTCCATAGTGATGTAGCTTCTCTGAAGACTATTTTCCATGATTTCAAGCGTGATATGACGGATACCGTCATCATTTTCTGGAGTGGAGAGAACTGCCAAATCAATTGAATTGAAGGCAGACCGGAGATCTCCATTGGTAGATGTTGCGATAAAATCAAGGGCATCATCATCTAACTCAACAGGGAAATCAAATCCTCGTTCAGGGTCAGTGAGGGCGATTTGAACGGCCTCTTTAACATCTTGGTTAGACAAGGGTTCCAACTCAAAAATTTGAACACGACTGCGGATGGCTGGAGTTACAGAAAAGAAAGGATTTTCAGTTGTCGCCCCGATCATGATGACTAGACCACTTTCCAAGAGAGGAAGGAGGAAGTCTTGTTTAGTCTTGTCGAGACGATGAATCTCGTCTAGTAGCAGTACAAGGCCACCTGAGAATTTAGCTTCCTCAGCGATTTCTTGGAGACGTTTTTTACTATCAACAGTGGCATTGAAGGTCCGAAAAGCATACTTGGTCGTTCCAGCGATGGCCGAAGCGATACTGGTTTTTCCGATGCCCGGAGGTCCATAGAGAATCATGGATGACAGGCGGTTGGCCTCCACCATACGGCGGATGATTTTTCCTGGTCCGACCAGATGCTCCTGACCGATGACCTGGTCGATGGTTTTGGGGCGCATACGAAGCGCGAGATTGTCTGGCATAGCAGTCCTTTCTAACATGGATTTTCTGATACGAATGTGGTAATATGGTAGTATCTATTTTAGCATATTTCCGAGTATTCGGGGCGATTAAAGAGTCATACAGAAAGAGGATAAAATGGCAACATACGGATTTTTAGATGTTTTACAAGAAGAGTTGGACAAGAACTTTCCTTTTGATTATGAGATTAGCTGGGACAAGCGCAATCATGCGGTGGAAGTGAGTTTTCTGTTAGAGGCACGAAATTCTGCAGGAGTGGAGATGTTAGATGAAGACGGAGAGGTTTCGTCAGATGATATCCTCTTTGAAGAAGCGGTGCTTTTTTACAATCCTGCCAAGTCAACAGTTAATGCAGAAGACTATTTAACTGTTATTCCGTATCTACCTAAAAAAGGTTTCTCTCGTGAATTCTTAGCTTATTTTGCGCTATTTCTCAAAGATACTGCAGAGGTTGGGCTAGATGCCCTCATGGACTTTTTGGAAGACCCAGAAGCAGAAGAATTTGCCATGGAATGGAATCAAGAAGTCTTTGAAGAAGGAAAAGTCGGCTTGGAAGAGGGAGAATTTTACCCTTATCCGAGATATTAGGAAGAAATGATTATGAATTTGGATTGTATTGATAAAAAGTTTGATTTTACGGGCTCTAAGATTGCCTTGATTTGTGGGGATAAGGTCTTGACTATCTTACGTGATGACAAGGACGATATCCCTTGTCCCAACATGTGGGAGTTGCCAGGTGGTGGTCGTGAAGGAAACGAAAGTCCTTTCGAGTGCGCAGCGCGTGAAGTTTATGAGGAACTGGGAATTCATTTAGATGAAGACTGTCTACTTTGGAGCAAGGTCTATCCCAGCGTGCTCTTTGAAGGTCGGCAGTCTGTCTTTATGGTCGGTCAGTTAAGTCAGGATCAGTTTGACAGTATCACCTTTGGGGATGAAGGACAGGCCTATAAACTGATGCCTATTGAGGAATTTCTCAATTCTAAACAAGCAGTGCCTCAGCTACAGGGGAGATTGAGGGATTATTTGGAGGAAGTAAGGTAGATGCCAAATCGTAGTAAGAATATCAATATGTTTCTCATGGATGGAGAAGTTACTGGGATAATTAAATGTACCTTGTCGAATTGGACAGGGGTGATTTATAAAATTCCTCGAATTCAATTGGCAGATTTAAAATCACGTGATGAAATGAAGCAAAGCGGCATTTATTTCCTATTTGGTCGTAATGAGGATAAGCAAAAGGATGTTACCTACATCGGGCAGGCAACGAATCGCAAAAATGGTGAAGGTGTCCTTTTACGTGTTCAGGAACATACTCGTGACAATCATGCAGATTATTTTAATGATGTAATTATTTTGACGACGCAGAATAACTCCTTTGGACCCACGGAAATTAGTTACTTGGAAAATAAATTTACACAACTAGCAAAGGACGCGGGGCGCTTCATTGTAAAAAATGGGAATGAGCCCAATTCTGGGAATGTAACAGAAGAAAAGCAATCCGAGTTGGATGAGGTTGTGGAAAACACCTTGATGATTGTAGGAACCTTAGGGTACCGAGTGTTTGTTCCTATGACCAAGAAAACAGGTCAGAATGTTTCTGATGAAAATTCAACTTATCTCTATCTAAAGCGAAAAACCAAGAAATCAAATAGAACGATCGAAGCAATCTGTGAACAGACTTCAGAAGGCTTTGTTGTTTTAGAAGGAAGTCAAGTGGATGTGGTTGATTCATCCGCAATACCAGCAAGCCTAAAAGAATTGCGTAAAGAGTTAATCAAAACAAATATGATTAAAGATGGTGTTTTACAAGAAAAACAACTGTTCTCCAGTCCATCTTATGCAGCTGCTTTTATATTAGGAATGAATACGAATGGACGAACTGACTGGAAGAACAAGAATGGTAAAACACTAAAAGAATTAGAAGAAATGGATTGTTAAGGAGAATCAGATGGAAACATGGCAAGAGTTAAAAGTTACAGTCAAGCGTGAGGGAGAGGAGTTGGTTTCCAACCTCTTGATTGAGTTAGGTGCCCAAGGGGTAGCAATTGAAGATAGCATGGACTATGTTGGAAATGTGGACCGCTTTGGTGAGATTTTCCCTGAGGTCGAGCAACAGGAAGAAATCGTAGTGACCGCCTACTACCCTGAAACGGTTGATGTAGCAGCAGTTGAAGCGGATTTGCAGTATCGTCTGGCAGAATTGACAGATTTTATGGATCTGGGCGAAGTCAAGATTGGCACCACTGCCTTGGCTGAGGAAGACTGGGCGGACAACTGGAAGAAATACTATGAACCTGCACGTATCACTCATGATTTGACCATTGTGCCATCATGGACGGACTATGAAGCAACAGCGGGAGAAAAGATTATCAAGCTAGATCCTGGTATGGCCTTTGGGACTGGAACACACCCTACGACCAAGATGAGTCTTTTTGCCTTGGAGCAGGTCCTTCGTGGTGGCGAAACAGTGCTAGATGTAGGGACTGGTTCAGGGGTTCTTTCTATCGCTAGCTCACTTCTGGGTGCTAAGGAAATCTTTGCCTATGACCTAGATGATGTAGCGGTTCGAGTCGCTCAGGAAAATATTGAGCTCAATCCGGGCATGGAAAATATCCATGTGGCGCCAGGCGATTTGCTCAAGGGCGTGGAGATTGAGGCAGACGTCATCGTGGCCAACATCTTGGCGGATATCCTCATTCATCTGACGGATGATGCTTATCGCTTGGTCAAGGATGAAGGCTACCTGATCATGAGTGGCATTATCAAGGACAAGTGGAACATGGTGCGTGAGTCGGCTGAGTCAGCTGGATTTTTCCTAGAAACCCACATGATCCAAGGGGAATGGAATGCCTGCGTCTTCAAGAAGACCAAGGATGTCTCCGGTGTGATTGGAGGCTAGCATGCAGCAGTATTTTGTCAAGGGGAGTGCAATCTCACCTGTCATCATCGAGGACAAGGAAACCAGCAAGCACATGTTTCAGGTCATGCGCCTGAAAGAAGATGACCAGGTGACTCTAGTCTTTGATGATGGGATTAAGCGCTTGGCGCGCGTGGTCAATGTGGAAACCCGTCAGTTGGAGTTGGTCGAAGAATTAGATGACAATGTGGAATTGCCAGTCCAAGTGACCATCGCATCAGGCTTTCCCAAGGGAGATAAGCTGGAGTTTATCACTCAGAAAGTAACAGAACTCGGTGCTAGCCAGATCTGGGCTTTTCCTGCAGACTGGTCAGTCGCCAAGTGGGATGGCAAGAAATTGGGCAAAAAGGTTGAGAAGTTAGAAAAAATCGCTCTTGGTGCAGCCGAGCAAAGCAAGCGGAATCTGGTTCCAAGTGTCCAGCTTTTCGAGAAAAAAGCAGACTTTCTAGCCCAACTGGACCAGTTTGACCGCATTGTGGTGGCCTATGAAGAGTCAGCCAAAGAAGGAGAATCCGCTGCCCTCTTACAAGCAGTCACGGGTCTTGAGAAAGGGGCTAAGTTGCTCTTTATCTTTGGACCGGAAGGTGGTCTGTCGCCTGCAGAAATTGAAAGTTTTGAAGAAAAGGGAGCAGTCCTGGCAGGACTTGGTCCTCGTATTTTGCGAGCAGAAACAGCACCACTTTACGCTTTATCAGCCCTTAGTGTTTTATTAGAATTAGAGAAATAAGAGGAAAAAGATGGAACAAAAACACCGTTCAGTATTTCCTGAAAATGAACTTTGGGACTTAACAGCCCTATATCAAGACCGTGAGGATTTCTTGCGTGCGATAGAGAAGGCGCGTGAAGATATTAACCAGTTTAGTCGTGACTACAAGGGCAATCTTCACACTTTTGAAGATTTCGAGAAGGCCTTTGAAGAATTGGAGCAAATCTATATTCAGATGAGCCATATCGGGAATTACGCTTTTATGCCTCAGACGACAGACTATAGCAATGAAGATTTTGCCAATATCGCCCAAGCTGGAATGGACTTTGAAACAGATGCCAGCGTAGCCTTGACCTTCTTTGATGATGCCTTGGTAGAAGCAGACGAAGAAGTCTTGGACCGTTTGGGTGACTTGCCACATTTGACTGCAGCTATTCGTCAGGCCAAAATCAAAAAAGCCCACTATCTTGGGGCTGATGTGGAGAGGGCCTTGACCAATCTGGGTGAAGTTTTCTACAGTCCACAGGATATCTATACTAAAATGCGAGCTGGGGACTTTGAAATGGCTGATTTTGAAGCCCATGGAAAAACCTACAAAAACAGTTTTGTGACCTATGAAAACTTCTATCAAAACCACGAGGATGCTGAGGTTCGTGAGAAATCCTTCCGTTCTTTCTCAGAAGGACTTCGTAAGCACCAAAATACAGCTGCGGCAGCCTATCTTGCTCAGGTTAAATCTGAAAAACTGTTGGCAGATATGAAGGGCTATGACTCAGTCTTTGATTATCTTCTGGCTGAACAAGAAGTGGACCGTGCCATGTTTGACCGCCAGATTGACCTCATCATGAAGGATTTTGCGCCAGTTGCTCAGCGATATCTCAAGCATGTTGCCAAAGTGAATGGTCTTCAAAAGATGACCTTTGCAGACTGGAAATTGGACTTGGACAGCGCCCTTAATCCTGAAGTGACCATTGATGATGCCTATGATTTGGTCATGAAGTCGGTAGAACCTTTGGGACAAGAATATTGTCAGGAAGTTGCTCGCTATCAAGAAGAACGCTGGGTGGACTTTGCTGCCAATAGTGGCAAGGATTCTGGTGGCTATGCAGCAGATCCCTATCGTGTGCATCCTTATGTCCTCATGAGTTGGACGGGCCGTCTGAGCGATGTTTATACCTTGATTCATGAAATCGGACATTCTGGTCAATTCATCTTTTCGGACAATCATCAAAGCTACTTTAACACCCATATGTCGACCTATTATGTAGAAGCACCATCAACCTTCAATGAATTGCTTCTCAGTGACTACTTGGAACGCCAATCTGATGACCCACGTCAAAAACGCTTTGCCCTTGCTCATCGTTTGACAGATACCTACTTCCATAACTTTATCACGCACCTCTTGGAAGCAGCCTTCCAACGTAAGGTCTATACATTGATTGAAGAGGGTGAAACCTTTGGAGCAAGTATACTCAACAGCATTATGAAGGAAGTCTTGACTGACTTCTGGGGGGATGCTATTGAGATTGATGATGATGCGGCTCTGACTTGGATGCGCCAAGCTCACTACTACATGGGCTTATATAGTTATACCTACTCAGCTGGACTAGTTATCTCGACTGCTGGGTACCTCCATCTAAAAAATTCTGATACCGGAGCTCTAGATTGGCTAGATTTCCTCAAGTCAGGTGGCAGCAAGACACCGCTTGAGTCAGCTATGATTATCGGAGCAGATATTTCAACAGATAAACCACTCCGTGATACCATTCAGTTCTTGTCAGACACGGTTGATCAGATTATCGCCTACAGTGCAGAGTTAAGAGAGTAAGATATAAAGTAATAAAAAGGTAGGTGATTCTTATGCTGATGATTTTTGGATGGTTGACAGTTATTATATTTGGATTATTTGTAGCTATTTTCAAAAAAGCCGTTGAAGGCCGTGATTGCAAAACTGAACTGAAAGTATAACTGGTATTGCTTGTGCTTTACTTCATTTTGTACCAGATTCTCTTTCATTAAAAATTTGATGTTTAAGAAATAAAAAGTCACCTACGAATGGCTTTTTGATCAGTGACTAGAAAAGCAGAGGTGCTAGGGATGTATCAAGAATTACAAAGTAAAGTGACAGAAGAAAAACCAAGCTATAGTCGGGAAGAAATTTGGAAAGAATTACATAAGCGATCTCCTGAAACACATCCAGATGATAATCCACCAGTTTTAAAATATAGTGATGTCGTTCCAAAGTTGCTTGAAAATGGTTATATTAAGCAATAAAATGTAAGAAGTTTTAAGAAAGGATTCTATCAAAATGAATAAACACTTGAAAATATCAGTTGCATTACTCTCATCAATTTTTGTACTAGTCGCTTGCGGACAAAACAACTCAGCTAGTAGTGCAACAGAGACTACACAAGCAGCTGAAGCAACTACGACTGCTCCAACGTCCAATAAACAAAATACAACAGAAGATCTGCCAAAAGACGGTGTACAAAGATTCAAGCATGTAGATAAAGGTGGATCAACATTTCTTATCTACTACTTCAAGGATGACATCGTCTATAAACAGATTGGTATTTACTTTTATAACCCTAAAGGATTAGGCAAATCTGAAGAAGAGGTTATTCAACTTCTGAACAAAAGTCAAGAGCTTTATAAGGATGTAACTGGAATAATCTCTAAAGTTGAGAAGGAAGATGGAGAATACATTCAAACCGTAATATATAATTACCAAACTATGGACTGGAAAGAGTTACATCGACGCGATCCAAATCAATTTCCTGAGACCAAACCAAAACCAGTGAAATTTAGTGAAGCTGCAGCTAAATTACAAGAAAAAGGTTATGTTAAATATGAATAAACTCAACCAAATAACCAGCACCAACGACGCTCCTTGACCGTCCTTGGTGCTGTTTGTCCTGTACGGTTGATCAGATTATCGCCTACAGTGCAGAGT
>NZ_KV841551.1:35668-65325 GCF_001839505.1 Streptococcus sp. HMSC34B10
CGGTTGATCAGATTATCGCCTACAGTGCAGAGTTGGGCAAGTAAGATGTAAAGTAATAGAAAGTTAGGTGATTGCTATGCTGATGATTTTTGGATGGTTGACAGTCATTATCTTTGGGCTATTTGTAGCTATTTTCAAAAAAGCCGTTGAAGGCCGTGATGTCAAAACTGAACTGAAAGTAGAACTGGTATTGCTTGTACTTTACTTCATTTTGTACCATATTCTCTTTCATTAAAAATTCGATGTTAAGAAATAGAAAATCATCTACGGATAGCTTTTTGATCAGTGACTAGAAAAGCAGAGGTGCTAGGGATGTATCAAGAATTACAAAGTAAAGTGACAGAAGAAAAACCAAGCTATAGTCGGGAAGAAATCCAGTGGTTGCTGGAACATTTAGGAGACCCCTCACCAGAAATTCGCGATGATCTCGTTTTTACAAGCTTGGCTAGAGGGATTCAAGAAGAACTGTTTACACAGGAACAATTTCAGTTTATTTCTGAAAAAATCTCATCTGATGGAGGGTTAGAGAAAGAGATTGATAAGTCAGGCTTGCCTACACTTGAACGTTCGTTTAGGGCACTGATTTATGCAAATCTCTTGTCTGTTGATGCCAACCCGCAATCGATGTTTTATCAGGGGTTGCAAGCAGAAATTCGTACTGTCCTCTTACATCAAGGCTTGCACTATCTTTCAAAAGAAACGGATACGACTGGTTTTTCAAGCCAGTATGGCTGGGTTCACGCTTTTGCGCATGGAGCGGATCTCTTGACAGAGGTGGTTTGTAATCCAGACTTTCCGAAAAACAGAGTTCCTGAAGGCTTGGACATCCTTGGTAAACTCTTTAAAAGGGTTTCGATTCGTTTTATAGATGATGAGGACTGGCGCTTGGCGAGAGTGCTTTATGAACCTATTTTACAAGGGAAGTTAGAGCAAGAACAGCTAGCTTCTTGGATAAAAGCCGTTGATTTTCCGATAGAAGAAAGGGAAGATTTTTATAAATTTTCCAACTTCAGATCGTGTCTGTTGGAAGTCTATGTCCAACTAGACCAAAGAAACATTTTACAAGCTGACTTGAAAGAAACCATTCAATCTTTCCAATACTAGCCTCGGGTATCTAATAGTGCAAAGATCTGCAATTTTCCAAGCACTTTTCTTGAAACCTTTTCCTTCTTTTGATAGACTATAACATAGTTTAAATAAAAGGAGACTTATCATGAAAAAATTTGTTGCTGAGTTAATCGGTACATTTATGCTAGTGTTTATCGGAACAGGATCCGTTGTTTTTGGACATGGTGTTGAAGGTGTCGGCCACCTTGGAATCGCTCTTGCTTTTGGTTTGTCTATCGTAGTAGCAGCCTACTCAATCGGAACGATTTCAGGAGCTCACTTGAATCCTGCTGTTTCTATCGCTATGTTTGTAAACAAACGCTTGTCATCATCAGACCTTGTAAACTACCTCTTAGCACAAGTTGTTGGAGCATTCCTTGCCTCTGGTGCGGTATTCTTCCTCTTGGCAAACTCAGGCATGTCAACTGCTAGCCTAGGTGAAAATGCCTTGGCAAACGGTGTAACTGTTTTTGGTGGTTTCTTATTTGAAACAATCGCTACTTTCTTGTTTGTTTTGGTCATCATGACAGTAACTTCTGAAACTAAGGGGAATCCTTCTATCGCTGGTTTGGTAATTGGTTTGTCATTGACAGCCTTGATCCTTGTTGGGTTGAACATCACTGGACTTTCAGTAAATCCAGCTCGTAGCTTAGCTCCAGCTGTATTTGTAGGTGGAGCTGCTCTTCAACAAGTTTGGATTTTCATTGTAGCACCGATTGTGGGTGGAGTTCTTGCAGCTCTTGTTGCTAAGAATCTTCTTGGAACAGAAGAAAAAGATGAAACTCTAGCTTCTTTATAATCATCATAAAAAAGCCTTGCTCCTCTTTTTGAGGAGCAAGGCTTTTTCTATATTTTTAGCGATTATCAATCTTTTCTGGATACAAGTCGTGTTGGAAGAGTCGTTGCTCAGCTAGCCCTTCATACTTGGTGCCAGCTTTTCCGTAGTTGTAGTAGGGGTCAATTGAAATTCCACCACGTGGAGTAAATTTGCCCCAAACTTCTAAATAGCGGGGATCGAGTAATTTGACTAAGTCTTTCCCAATCGTATTGATGCAATTTTCGTGGAAATCACCGTGATTGCGATAGCTAAATAGGTAAAGCTTGAGGGATTTTGACTCGACACAGAGTTTATCAGGAATGTAGGAGATATAAATAGTTGCAAAGTCTGGCTGAGCTGTAATAGGGCAAAGAGAGGTAAACTCAGGACAGTTAAATTTGATAAAGTAATCATTATCGACATGACGGTTCGCGAATGATTCTAGAACCTCTGGTTGGTAATCAAAATGGTAGTTGGTTTCTTTGTTTCCTAATAAGGTCAGGTTTTTCATTTCTTCTTGTTGTGACATACTATCTTCTTTCTAGTTGTTTAAACGCCTCGTTGATTGTCGTAGAGGAGGGTATGGAGTTGTGGGAGGACACGAACATTGCCCCAACTATCGTCAGCTGCAATGCGTTCCCAGAGTTCTTTTAAGCGATCTAACTGATCTTGGACAATGTTTCCCGTTGCTTTTGGCTCAGGATTTCCAGCCGATAGATAGAGAACATCTGGCTTATAACGTTTTTGGATATCCTTTGCAAATTCTAAGTCTTCTTCATTAAAAACGGGGATTTTGAAAGTTACCTTGTCAGGGTCTAGTTGAGAGACGATAAAGTCTAAAGTCTCAAAATTGACCTCCATCTTGGAAGAAGGTGGTTTGGGACTTAGTGTGACTTGATCGATATCTTTCAACCAAGTTTGCCAACGTGAACCCTGGGTTTCAACAGCAAGAGTAACGCCACGTTCTTTGAGTTTTGTGACTAATTCAGCCATGTTGGCTGCCAATAGAGCAGGATTTCCGCCAGAGAGGGTGACATAGTCATATGTTCCTAGTTTATCTAAAGCAGCGATTACTTCGTCAGCGGTCATGCGGGTTGGTTTTTCAGAACCATCCCAAGTAAAGGCAGAGTCACACCAGTCGCAATGATAGTCGCACCCAGCGGTACGAACAAACATGGTTTTTTGACCGATAGCTCGTCCCTCACCTTGAAAGGTGGGACCAAAGATTTCTAAAACAGGAAGTTTAAGGACACGCTCTTTAGTCATGTAACCACTCCCGTCTAAATTCAGCAAAGGAAGAAGGCGTTTCGTATAAGCGAACATATTCCAAGCGCAAACCTCTTTGATCAGGTAATTCTTGCTGAATAGTGTTAAAAATCCAGTAAACCATATTTTCTGCTGTAGTATTCATGTAAGGCAGGGTTTCATTGAGATAACGATGATCTAGATGTGGTTCTAAGTGATTTTTATAGATTTGTTTAATATCGCCGAAGTCGTAAGTCATGCCACGGTCATCTAAAAAGCCACTAACAGCGATTTGTAAATGATAGGTGTGACCATGAAGAGACTTACATTTTCCCTCGTAGTGAAAGAGGTGGTGGGCAGCGTCAAATGTAAATTCTTTGGAAACCATGGTTCTGTATGGATTATAGACCAGCGATTCTCCAGTTTCGTGTTTGATTTCTTTAGGGACAAAAAACATCAGGCCTCTCCTTTCTGCGAGAGATAAACCTCTAAACCATGTTGACGTAGATGGCAGGCAGGACAATCTCCACAACCAGCTCCCTTGATACCGTTATAGCAAGTCAAGGTTTTTTCTCGAACGTAATCAAAGGCACCGAGTTGATCAGCCAAGGCCCATGTTTCTGCCTTATCCAACCACATGAGAGGCGTTTGGATCACAAAGTCGTAGGCCATAGCTAAATTGAGTGTCACGTTGAGAGATTTGACAAAGACGTCACGACAGTCAGGATATCCTGAAAAGTCTGTCTCACAAACACCGGTGACGATATCTGTGATACCTCTCTGTTTAGCGAGAACTGCTGCAAAGGACAGAAAGAGATGATTGCGACCATCAACGAAGGTATTAGGAACCTCTCCTTCTTTTTGCTCAATTTCTAAATCTGAAGTCAAGGCATTTTCAGTAATTTGTCCTAGCAGAGACATATCTAGGATATGATGACGAATACCTTGCTCTTTGGCAATTTCTTTTGCGACCTCGATTTCTAAATGATGACGTTGACCATAAGCAAAGGTGACAGCTTCTACAGTCTCATAATGTTTTTTTGCCCAAAAAAGGCAGGTTGTTGAATCTTGACCGCCACTAAAGACGACCAGGGCTGATTGACGTTTCATAGTACTCCTTCTATATAGGAGATGTTTAGAGCACGCAAAAAGCTCCCTAAAGGGAGCTAAAAAATACCAAGTCAAGGTTTTTTTTAGCGATGGCATGTCCCAAACATCGTGATATTCTAATTATAGTCTAGCATATTTTTGGAAAAATGGCAAAGGACAAGAAAAAAGAGGCCAAATGAATGCACTTGGTCTCTCCTTTGATTAACTCAATTCAGCAACGATGGCTTTGATTTGTTCTGCAGTGTGGACACCAGCCACTTGTTTAACCACTTGTCCATCTTTCTTGAAAAGAAGAGTAGGGATAGACATGATTCCAAATGCACGAGCTGTGTTTGGATTTTCATCAACGTCCATTTTAACGATTTTCAAAACATCTTCTGAAAGTTCTTCAGACAATTTGTCCAAGATTGGACCTTGCATACGACATGGACCACACCAAGTTGCCCAGAAGTCTACCAAGACCAATCCGTCTTTAGTTTCTTGTTCAAATGTTGCATCTGTAATTGCTTTTGCCATAGTATTTCTCCTTTTTAGTTATATTGGCTTAAATCTTGTTTCATGAGATAGAAGAAAACATCCCCATAAGTCCCATGGTAGTCCAGAACATGACCATTGTAAGTTAGTTTTTGGACAGGGTAATAGTCTGCGACACCAATCAGGCAGGCATGTTGAGAACGTTCAAATTCTTCATATGACTCGAAGGTCATTGTTCTCTCTTGCTTGCTGGCATCTAGATAAGTGATTTCAATCATAGGATTCTCCTTTGCTAAATCATGTCTTCATTTTACTCCTTGGAAAAAGGAATGTCAAGAAAATTGATTGCGCACGCAAGTTTTTTGAAAAACTTTAAGATAACCAACTTGCTTTTGTTTCAAGACTTTCTTCGACTGCTTTTTGTAGATAAGCAAGAGTGGTCTGGCCCTCCTTAGTGAGGCAGATAAAACTAGCTCGCTTGTCCTGATCGCAGCATCTCCGACTAAGTAAACCACAGTTTTTTTCTTCTAGGCGTGCCACCATCCGTGATACAGCGCTAGGGCTCAGATGAAGTTTGTCAGGCAAGTCAATCTGTCTCAAAGATTTTTCTTGAGTCTGATTTAAAAAGTGCAAGAGATAGAATTCTTTGAGCGTTAGACTTTGGTCGCTCTGATCAGCGATCGTTTGCTCTAAAATAGCTTCTAGCTCTACTTGTCGGCGGTTGAAGTCAAACCATTTTTCTAAGTAAGTCATATCAATCTCCTTTCCTCTATAATAGTTGTAAATAGATTCGCGCATCTAAGATGCTTGCGCACGCAATCAGTATACAACTTTTTTTATTCGATAGCAAGAAGTGTGTTTCTTGTGTATTTCCTTGAAATTTTCTGAAAAAAGAGTAAACTGGTATGCAGAAAGTCTATTTTTGGAGTATACGATGAAGTTATATGTTCAGTTAATGATTCTGTTTGTGATTTCTCTGATAGGAGAGGGGATTTCGACTTTGTTGCACTTGCCAATTCCTGGTAGTATTATTGGATTGATTATTTTATTTCTAGCTTTGCAGTTCAAGTGGTTGCGAGTACGACATGTCAACATGGTTGGGAATTTTCTCTTAGCTAATATGACGATTCTCTTTCTGCCTCCTGCAGTTGGGATTATGGAAAAATTTGATGTGATTGCTCCTTATTTATTGCCCATTGTCTTGATTGTCTTTTTTGCGGCAGTTATCAATATTATCTTGATTGCGCTTGTAGTTCAGTTTATTAAAAAGCGTTACGAAGGAGATTACGAAGAAAGAGGTGCCAAATGAGCGAATTTGTATCCAATCCACTTTTTGGGATAGCCTTGTCCATTTTGGCTTATCTTGGAGGCATGATTATCTTTAGACGGTACCCTCATCCTCTGACAACTCCCTTGCTGCTAGCAACTTTGTTTATCATTGTTTTTCTAAAACTAACTGGTATTTCTTATGTTGCCTATTATCAAGGTGGGGTCTATCTCAATAACTTGATTGTTCCCTCAACAGTAGCTTTAGGAATTCCACTATATAAGAGTTTTCACCTCATGAAACACCATGTTAGAAGTATTCTACTCAGTAGTTTCCTAGCGGTTGTTGTAAATACCGTTTTTACAGCTTTAGTTGCCAAATTTTTCGGTATGGATTTTTTCTTGGCGATTTCGCTTTTTCCAAAGTCCGTAACCACAGCCATGGCGGTTGGAATTACGGATAAGTTACAAGGGATAGCAACAATTACTTTGGTAGTCGTGGTAGCGACTGGTATTTTGACTAGCGTTATTGGGCCAACACTCTTGAAATGGTTGAAAATTAATGATCCGGTAGCTGCTGGTCTTGCTCTGGGAGGAACAGGTCATGCAGTTGGAACAGGGACAGCATTTCGCTATGGGGCTGTTGCAGGAGCTATGGGAGGTTTAGCCATTGGCGTGACAGGAATCCTGTATGTTTTTATTAGTCCAATTGTAGCAAGTTTGATATTAAGCTAAAAAAAGCTGGAACAATGTTCCGGCCTTTTTTTATTTTTTATGAGACAGTTGATGCAGTCGTTAATGGCAATTTTAGTTTTTGGATTGTTTAGGGATTTTATCGGCTTTGTAGAGATGGATGACCTGATCATAGCGCTTTAAATCCTCTTCGTTATAATGGTGAATAACCTCGATAACCGTTTGAGGTAGAGAAAAGAGGAGGTCACTGATTTTTTGACTGTTTTCTGAATCCAGATTAGCCTTGGCTTCGTCTGCTAGGATCAACCGGCTGTTGTGGTAGAGTGCACGCGCAATTTCAAGCCGTTGTTTTTCACCACCAGATAAGCTATCTTCGTTCAGATTTCTATTCTTTAAGCTATCTAAGCCAGTCTGTTTGAGAATGGATTCAAGTTTAGAGACATTTTTGACAGCACCGAGAATGATATTTTCTTCAAGAGAGAGGCTGTTGAAATAATGACTAGACTGGAGGATGTAGGAGCTAACACTAGTAATTTCTTCTCGAGAAAGACTTTGATCTGCAAAGGAGATGTGCCCGTGCGTAGGTTGCTGGTCTCCATGGATAAGATTGAGTAGGCTGGTCTTTCCAGAACCACTTTCACCAATGATAGCAATTTTTTCTCCTTGCTTGATATGCAGTGAAAGCGGAGCTAGGATTGCTTGTCCATCAGCTTCTAGACTAATTTCTTGTAATTGGATTGGGTAAATATCTGTGATTGGATGTGGAAGGCTAGGGTCCTTTTCATTTAACAGTTTCTGGTATTTTTCGCGAAGGTAGTTGGTAGATTTGCGGGTGTTGGTGAAGTAAGCTAGCTCTTGAAACTGATACCCTATGTTGTGGGAAACGAGATAGATAGCTACAAAGCTCGCAGCACTGAGATGACCATAGTAGGTCATGAAACCACCAATCACAATTGGAGCGACAGAGCAAAAGGCATCGATGCTGTTAATCACAAGACTATTGAGTGTCCGTTGCTTTTCATAGGCAATCTCTGTAGTTAGACTGGATTTAAGTTTCTCTTGATAGCGATTAAAAAAGAAAGTCTGTCCATGATAATGACGGATTTGTTGATTTCCTGCGATAAAGTTGGTTAAACTAGCTAGATAAGTCTGGTTGGATTTAGAACGATTTTCAGACAGGGCATCTAATCGTTTGGAACCAATGGAGCTACAGAGAACAGGAAAGGAATAAAAGAGGATAAAGATCAATCCCAGATAGAAGTTGGTCCATAAGGCATAGATGATTGATACTGAAGTGAAACCAATAGATGAAATGATGATAACCGTTGGTTCGATGTAGTTGTTTTCTAATTGCTTTACATCATTTTCCAAATCAGATAAAATATCTTGTTCAGAGATATGGTAGCTATGTAAAAAGCGATGAAAGATAGCACTTTTCATTCCGAATTTGAAATCTGTAATGACTCGTGCATAGTAATATCGTTTCCCAGCTAGGCCGAGTAAAAGGATGAGGTTTCCTAGAATCCCTAAGATAAGTACTTTCCAGAGGAGATTGAGCTCTTGATTGGTAAAACTAGCGACGATATTCTGAACTAAGGCGGGAGTGATAATAGCTTCCAGCCAAGTGATGACAATTGACAATAAATACAGGGTGAGGTGTTTTTTGGTGACAAATTTTCTTAGCATGGATATGAACCCTCCCTTTTCATCAGAGTAATCAATTAAAGTTATTATACTCTTTTTTGTAAAATAATTCACATGAAAAAAGAATTAAGAAAAGTCTAGCAAAACAGTGTTTGCTAGACTTTTTATGGTTATTGAAGGTTGACCTTGTTTTTCAAGATATAGTAGGTTCCGACATAGGCAATGATAGATAAAATCAAGTCTTTGATCGTTTGAAGGTATAAAAACCAATTAAAGTTGTTGCCATATAAATTCAAATCAAATAAACTATCAATTCGGAAGAAAATTCCAAAAAAGCTTAAAATGATGTTGATGACAATGTAAGCAAGAACTGCAAGGGCTGTACGATATTCGTTAAAGAGTTGCCCAATGGAAATGGATAGATAAATCAAGAGGATACCAAAGACAGAATTGAACACAAGGTAGGGGATGTAAATCCAGTCTTCAAATAAATGAATGCTGAAGAAACGATAGATGTAGATGTAATCTTTTTCTAGAGGAGATAGGAAAATGATAATAGAGATGCTTGCTACAAAAACAATGTAACTAAGCAAGGTCCAGACAAAGGCACCAAAGAGTTTGGATAGAATAATATGGTGTTCAGATACTGGAAGTGTCAGTGTCAGATACCCTTGACGCTCATAAACACTTCCCTTGAATCTCCGAATGATGAGAATGAGAGTAGAGATAAAGAGCGTGATCATCAAACCACCAAATACAAGCGATAAAAAGAAAAAGATTAAGGTGTCATCGACATTTTTTAACTGGGCTAGAGCTCCAGACTGGTAACCAATTAAAACGGAAATTCCAAGGATAACGCCGTAGAGAGAAAGGTACCATTTATTGACATTTTTAAATTCATAACGAACTAAATTCCAAAACATAATAATCTCCTTTGCTTAAGCTTTAAACTCATGTCGGAAGAGTTGGTCGATGGACTCTCCTGTCTCAGAACGGATATCATCTACATTTCCTTGACGAACGACTTTTCCATCTTTGAGGAAGATAATTTCATCCAAGATGGGTTCAATATCAGAAATCAAGTGCGTTGAAATAATGACAGTTGAAGTCTGAGAGTAGTTGTTAATAATGGTGTTCAAGATATAGTCACGAGCAGCAGGGTCTACTCCACCGATAGGCTCATCAAGTATATATAGTCGTGCTTCTCGACTCATGACAAGGATGAGTTGCACCTTTTCCTTAGTCCCTTTGGAAAGCTTTTTAAAGCGGCTATTTTCATCAATACCGAGATCACGAAGAAGGTGGAGGGCACGTTGTAGATTGAAATCTTTATAAAAGGTCTTGAAATAGGTTAGGGCTTCCTTGACCTTCATTTGTTCATTGAGATAAGTTGTATCTGGAAGGTAAGAAACAATGGCTTTTGTGGCTGGACTCGGAGTCATATTATCGATGAGAATATGACCTTGTTCTGGTTGAAGAAGACCGTTGATGAGTTTAATCAGGGTTGTTTTTCCGGAACCGTTTGGTCCGAGGAGACCAACGATCTTTCCAGCTGGGATTTCAAGGGAAACATTTTGAAGAGCAGGGCTTGCTCCATAGAATTTTGAAACATTTTCAAACGTTAACAAGGTCATAGTTTAAACTCCTTCAATATAATCTCTCAAAACAATAGGTAGTTCTTCTTTTTCATAGCCAAATTCTACCATGACTGTGACAAACTGTTGCAGTTGTTCTACGGATAGTTGTTTACGGGATTGGCGGATTAAGTCCAAATCTTCTGTGACAAAACGTCCTGCGGTCCGCTTGGTGTAGACGAAGCCTTCTCTTTCCAGATCTGAAAGGGCACGTTGAATAGTGTTTGGATTGACGCCAGCCTCGCTAGCCAGTTCTCTGACAGTTGGCAGTTGTTGATTAGGCTCGAGTTTATGTGAAACAATTTGTAATTTAATTTTTTCCATAATCTGCATATAAATGGGTTTGTTGTTATCAAATGTCCAGGACATCACGGTCTCCTTTCAACAATTTCTTTTTGTATCACTTAAATAATACAACTAAACAAAAAAACTTGTCAAGCCAAAAGGAGAATTATTTTGGGAATTGCTTAAAAAAATGGTATAATGAAAAGAAAACGACAAGGAGGGGAAGGCATGCGTTGTCCAAAATGTGGCGCTACTAAATCAAGTGTTATCGATAGCCGTCAAGCCGAAGAAGGAAATACGATTAGAAGAAGACGTGAGTGCGAAGAATGCCAACATCGTTTTACGACCTATGAACGTGTAGAAGAAAGAACCTTGGTTGTCGTTAAGAAAGATGGCACACGGGAGCAGTTTTCAAGAGATAAAATCTTTAATGGGATTATTCGTTCGGCCCAAAAACGTCCGGTATCCAGTGATGAGATTGGTATGGTCGTTAGTCGTATCGAACAAAAACTCCTCAGTCGTAATGATAATGAAATTCAAAGTGAGGATATCGGTTCTCTCGTTATGGAAGAATTGGCAGAACTAGATGAAATCACCTACGTTCGTTTCGCTAGTGTCTATCGTAGCTTTAAAGACGTGAGCGAGCTAGAAAATCTTCTCAAACAAATTACGCAATCTTCAAAGAAGAAAAAGGAAAAATAAATGAAGCCTAATGATCGTTTTTCTTTTCTAAAGAATAATCGGGTGTCGCAAGATCCCACATCTCTGGTGCAGTGCTACCTCCCGATTATCGGTCAGGATGCGCTGAGTCTTTACCTTTATACCCTAGCCTTTTGGGATAATGGGCAAAAGGAACATCTCTTTGCTGCGATTCTCAATCATCTTAATTTCGGAATGGACAGGCTTTTAAAGGCTTTTAAAATTTTATCAGCCTTCAACTTGGTTACCCTCTATCAAAAGGGTGACGTTTATGAAATTGCTATTCATCCAACGATTTCTGGTTCAGATTTCTTGCGTCATACGGTTTATCGTACCTTATTAGAGAAAAAAATTGGAGAGCCGGCAGTTTCTGATTTGCGTCAAGAGTCTGCAGACGGAGAAGCTTTGACAGTTCCTTTGAGTCAGGTCTTTCCAGAAATAGAGGACATGGCTAGTCATGACGAGATGCCAGCAAGAGCTAATTTCACGAATGATTTTGATTTGGAGCATTTTCGTCAGCTCATGATGAGAGATAATCTCCGTTTCCAAGATGAACAGTCAGATGTTTTAGAGTTATTTAAAATCGCTGATGAGAAAAAATGGACCTGGTTTGAAACCTATCAGCTAGCAAAAGGAACAGCAGTTTCTCAAGTCATTTCTATCAAGCGTATGCGTGAAAAATTAGCGCAACAGCCTGTTGCATCGGATTTTAGTCCTAAGGAAGCGACCATTATCCGAGAAGCTAAAAGTAAAACGGCCCTAGAATTTTTAGCGGGAATCAAACAAACCCGAAATGCAGGAATTATCCAAGCTGAACGCGATTTGCTAAAACAGATGGCAGACCTAGGCTTGCTTGATGAAGTTATCAATGTCGTTATACTTTTGACCTTCAACAAGGTTGATTCGGCCAATCTCAATGAAAAATATGCCATGAAAGTGGCCAATGATTACTCTTATAACAAAGTCAGAACTGCTGAAGAGGCTGTGCTTCGAATTAGAGAAAAAAATCAAAAGGGGCAAGAATCAAAAACAGCGAAGACAAGCCAGGCAAAAACCAATGTTCCTAAATGGAGTAATCCAGAATATAAAAACACGTCATCAGCTGAGGAATTGGAAGAAATGGAACGCCAAACCCTAGAATTATTAGCGAAATTAGATAATGGAGGTGAATAGATGGAAAGTGTAGGAGATGTGCTAAAAGGTCATCCCAGCCGTTTTCAATACCAGGACCTGGTCCATCAGATTGTAAAAGATCCTGATGTTGCGGCTTTTATCCAGAAGGAATCTCTCAGTCAAGAGGAATTGAATCGTAGTATCTCTAAGTTTAACCAATACATCACCGAGCGTGATAAGTTCCTTCGCGGAGATACAGACTATATCGCGCGTGGTTACAAGCCTGTCCTGGTCATGAACCATGGTTACGCAGATGTATCCTATGAGGAAACTCCGGAACTGATTGCGGCTGAAAAAGAAGCAGCTATTAAGAAACGTCTAAAATTAATCAATTTACCATCTAGTTTGAAAAATGTCAGCTTTTTAGATGTTTATCGTGATGATGTTGCACGTTTAGCTGTTCTAAATAGAATGATCAAATTTGTTAATGATTACCCAGAAAACCGTAAAGGTCTCTATCTCTATGGAGATTTTGGGGTAGGAAAGAGTTTTATGGTGGCTGCCCTAGCCCATGATTTGTCAGAAAAACGTGGTGTTTCATCAACTCTTCTCCATTATCCGAGCTTTGTCATTGATGTCAAAAATGCTATTGGGGATGGCTCTGTCAAAACCTTGGTAGATGAAATCAAGCTGGCAGAAGTTCTGATTTTGGATGATATCGGTGCTGAGCAATCAACACCGTGGGTCCGTGATGAAATCTTGCAGGTGATTCTTCAGTATCGCATGCAGGAAGATTTACCGACTTTCTTTACTTCAAACTTCAATTTTGAAGATTTGGAAAAACATTTTGCAAAAGGCAAGAACGGAAATGACGAAACTTGGGAAGCCAGACGTGTCATGGAACGTATCCGTTACCTTGCTGAAGAAACACAACTAAAAGGAGAAAACCGTCGATGACAGAAACAATCAAATTAATGAAGGCTCATACTTCAGTGCGTAGATTTAAGGAGCAAGAGATTCCCCAAGAAGATTTAAATACCATTTTGTCTGCAGGACAAATGGCTTCTTCTTGGAAAAATTTCCAATCGTATTCTGTGATTGTAGTTAGAA
Organism: Streptococcus sp. HMSC34B10; assembly: GCF_001839505.1. Lineage (NCBI taxonomy): Bacteria > Bacillati > Bacillota > Bacilli > Lactobacillales > Streptococcaceae > Streptococcus > Streptococcus sp. HMSC34B10. The sequence goes on from NZ_KV841551.1 coordinate 48,866, forward strand.
GTCAAGAAAAGAAGGATGCCTTATTTGAGTTAGTTCCTCAAGAAGCGATTCGCCAGTCTGCAGCCTTTCTCCTCTTTGTCGGTGACCTAAACTGTGCAGAAAAAGGAGCCCGTCTTCATACGGATGTTTTCCAACCTCAAGGGGTGGAAGGACTCCTCATCACTTCAGTAGATGCTGCGCTTGCTGGGCAAAATACCTTGCTTGCGGCAGAAAGCCTAGGCTACGGAGGAGTGATTATCGGTTTGGTGCGTTACAAGTCTGTTGAATTAGCAGAATTGTTCAAGCTTCCTGACTATACCTATCCAGTATTTGGGATTGCACTAGGTGTGCCAAATCAAAAGCATGATGTAAAACCAAGATTGCCACTTGAGAATGTTGTCTTTGAGGAAGAATACCAAGAACAGTCAACGGAGGCTATTGAAGCCTATGACCGTGTACAGACTGAATATGCAGGTGCGCGTGCGACTACAACTTGGAGTCAACGTTTGGCAGAGCAATTCGGTAATCCAGAACCAAGCTCGACTCGAGAAAATCTTGAGCAGAAGAAGTTATTGTAGAAAGTGAGAAAACATGGCCTTACCAACTGTTACCATTGTGGGACGTCCCAATGTTGGGAAATCAACCCTATTTAACCGTATCGCGGGAGAGCGCATCTCAATCGTAGAAGATGTTGAAGGTGTAACGCGAGATCGTATTTATGCCACAGGTGAGTGGCTTAACCGTTCTTTTAGTATGATTGATACTGGAGGGATCGATGATGTCGATGCTCCGTTTATGGAACAAATCAAACACCAGGCAGAAATTGCCATGGAAGAAGCTGATGTTATTGTCTTTGTGGTTTCTGGGAAAGAAGGAATTACGGATGCAGATGAATACGTGGCTCGTAAACTCTATAAAACCCATAAGCCTGTCATCCTTGCGGTCAACAAAGTGGACAACCCAGAGATGCGTAATGAAATTTATGATTTTTATGCACTAGGTTTGGGTGAACCCCTGCCAATTTCATCTGTGCACGGGATTGGTACAGGTGATGTGTTAGACGCCATCGTCGAAAATCTCCCACATGAAGTCGAAGATGAAAATCCAGATGTCATTAAATTCAGCTTGATTGGTCGCCCGAATGTCGGAAAATCTAGCTTGATTAATGCTATTTTGGGAGAAGATCGCGTAATTGCCAGTCCTGTAGCTGGTACAACTCGTGATGCCATTGATACACATTTTACAGATGCGGATGGCCAAGAGTTTACCATGATTGATACGGCTGGTATGCGTAAGTCTGGTAAAGTCTATGAAAACACAGAGAAATACTCAGTCATGCGTGCCATGCGTGCTATTGACCGTTCAGATGTAGTCTTGATGGTCCTCAATGCCGAGGAAGGCATCCGTGAGTACGACAAGCGTATCGCCGGATTTGCCCATGAAGCCGGTAAAGGGATGATCATCGTAGTTAACAAGTGGGATACTCTTGAGAAAGATAACCACACTATGAAAAACTGGGAAGACGATATCCGTGAGCAGTTTCAGTATCTGCCTTACGCACCGATTATCTTTGTATCAGCTTTGACCAAGCAGCGTCTTCACAAGTTGCCTGAGATGATTAAGCAAATCAGCGAGAGTCAAAATACCCGTATTCCATCAGCTGTCTTGAATGACGTGATTATGGATGCTATTGCTATCAACCCTACGCCGACAGACAAAGGGAAACGCCTCAAGATTTTCTATGCGACTCAAGTGGCAACCAAACCACCAACCTTTGTCATCTTTGTCAACGAAGAAGAACTGATGCACTTCTCTTACTTGCGTTTCTTGGAAAATCAAATCCGCAAGGCCTTTGTCTTTGAAGGGACCCCAATCCATCTCATTGCAAGAAAGCGAAAATAGAATGATAAACGAATAAGAAGGATATCAAGCCTTCTTTTTTGTAAATAGCATTAAGAGAATAGAGGTAACATTGTCATCAAATGAACATGATTTTCTGAACTCTTGTCATAGTTTTGTAATGAAAATGTACTTTCTTTGTAAAATTCAAAATGCTATAATGCTCTAAACAATTTTCCTTAAACAAGGAGGTTATGATGAAAAAAGATAGACTGTTAAAGAATCGTTTCTGGGTGCATCTACTTGGTCTGCTGATGGCATTTTTCTTCCTATCAGCATTCACAGCACCTGAAAAACCAGACTATGGTATCTATGATCCAAATCATTATTTGACAGAGGAAACCATTACTCAAATTCGTGATTTGAATGAAGCCAATAGTAAAAAAGCAGAAAAGCTTCAAATAGGTGTCTATATCGTAGACAGTTTGGAAGGTGAAAGCATCGAAACAGTGGCTAATGAAACAGCCAGAGCTTGGAAGATAGGCTATTCAGGAGATAATTTTGGGAGCCTCATTGTAGTAGCCGTTCAAGATCGCAAATCACGGATTGAAACCAGTAACAATACAGCTGTTAGGATAACAGACTATCAAACCAAGCAGTTATTGGCAGCTAGTCGTACGGATTTTAAAAATGGGGATTATAGTAAAGGAATTTTAGCGATTACCAAAGGATTGGATAACCAGTTTTATAAAGGAACTGGAACTCTTCCGTCTGATGAATCCTCTAAAATCAAACGTTATTCTGAAAACATCAATGGTATATATACTAATCGAGATAGAAGTAGCTCATCGAATCGCCATCAGAAAAAAGATCCCATAAAAGATTTCTTTAGCTTCGCGGTGGTGATCTATTTCATTGGAGTTATAATTGCCATTATTAGAGGTGGAGGCTCATCTGGCGGTGGCTGGTGGTTCAGTGACTCATCCGATTCAGATTCGTCTTGGTCCGATTCAGGCTCAGATTCTTCTAGTGACTGGGACGGCGGTGGCTTTGATGGTGGTGGTTCATCTGATGATTGGTAATGTTCGTATGAAATTTAAAGAAATAAGTAGGTTTAAGAAATGAAAAATAAAGGAATTATTTATGTATTAAGCATTTTACTGGCTATTATTTTATTAGGTGGTTGCTCTGTAGTAGGTACTTATAACGGTCTTGTATCAGAGCAAACCAAGGTTGAACAAGCACAAGCAGATGTGGCGACAGCCCTTCAACGCCGTTCAGACTTGATTGGAAATCTGGTAGAGTCTGTAAAAGGGCAGATGAACCATGAGACAGAAGTCTTTACCCAGATTGCAGCGGCGCGAGCAAAAATTGGAAATGGCTCAGTGACCTCAAAGGAAAATCAAGAGGCCCAAGGAGAGTTGAGTTCAGCTATTTCACGCCTGCTTGTGTTGACGGAGAACTATCCTGAGCTTAAGAGCAATCAAAATGTGGAACAACTCATGACGGAGTTAGCTGGAAGCGAAAATCGTATTTTTGTAGCTCGAAAAGATTATAACAAAGTGGCTACTGCATACAATCAAAAACTAAGAAGCTTCCCAACTGTTCTCTTTGCCAATATGATGAACTTTAAAGAGGCAGAGACCTTCAAAGAAAGCGAAGAAGCCAAGATAGCTCCAAAGGTAGACTTTAGTCATTCTACAACAAAAGAATAGGCTCGATCTTTCTAAAAGAAAATCGATAACCAAAATAGTTTGATTAGTGATAAAAAAGAGGCTTTAAATGAGCCTCTTTTAGCTTGTATAAACACGGATTCTTTCTTGAAAAAACTTGGCAAATATGCTACAATAAAAAGAACATTCTAAAAACCAGGATTTAAAGTAAGGAAAAAAATGGCAAATTTACTAAAAACAATTATCGAAAATGATAAAGGGGAACTTCGTCGCTTAGAAAAGATGGCTGATAAAGTCCTCAAATACGAAGATGAAATGGCTGCCTTGTCAGATGAACAATTGCAAGCAAAGACCGAGGAGTTCAAACAACGTTATCAAAATGGAGAATCTCTTGACTCTTTGCTATACGAGGCATTCGCTGTTGTTCGTGAAGGTGCTAAGCGTGTCCTAGGCCTCTTCCCATACAAGGTTCAGGTTATGGGTGGGATTGTTCTCCACCACGGTGACGTTCCAGAGATGCGTACGGGTGAAGGAAAAACCTTGACAGCAACGATGCCGGTTTATCTAAATGCTCTTTCAGGTAAGGGTGTCCACGTAGTTACTGTCAACGAATACCTTACAGAACGTGACGCGACTGAGATGGGAGAATTGTACTCATGGCTTGGCTTATCAGTTGGGATCAACTTAGCTGCCAAATCTCCGATGGAGAAAAAAGAAGCTTATGAGTGTGATATTACGTACTCAACTAACTCAGAAATTGGTTTTGACTATCTGCGTGATAACATGGTTGTTCGTGCGGAGAACATGGTTCAACGCCCGCTCAATTATGCTTTGGTCGATGAGGTCGACTCTATCCTGATTGATGAAGCCCGTACACCATTGATCGTTTCAGGAGCTAATGCAGTTGAAACGAGCCAACTCTATAATATGGCGGATAACTTTGTGAAGTCCTTAGATAAGGATGACTACATCATCGATATTCAGTCTAAGACAATTGGTTTATCTGATTCAGGTATTGATAAGGCTGAGGAATACTTCAAGTTAGAGAACCTTTACGATATCGACAACGTGGCTCTTACTCACTATATCGACAACGCTCTTCGTGCCAACTACATCATGATTCTTGATATCGACTATGTGGTTAGCGAAGAACAGGAAATCTTGATTGTTGACCAATTTACAGGTCGTACTATGGAAGGTCGCCGTTATTCTGATGGTTTGCACCAAGCAATTGAAGCTAAAGAAGGTGTGCCAATCCAAGACGAAACCAAAACCTCAGCTTCTATTACCTACCAAAACCTCTTCCGTATGTATAAAAAATTGGCAGGTATGACGGGTACTGGTAAAACAGAAGAAGAAGAATTCCGCGAAATCTACAACATCCGTGTTATTCCAATTCCTACTAACCGTCCAATCAAACGTATCGACCACTCAGACCTTCTCTATGCTAGTCTCGATGCAAAATTCAAGGCTGTCGTTGAAGATGTTAAAGCACGTTACCAAAAAGGTCAACCAGTCTTGGTAGGTACTGTTGCCGTTGAAACCAGTGCTCTACTTTCTAAGAAATTGGTTGAGGCAGGTGTGCCACACGAAGTATTGAATGCCAAAAACCACTATAGAGAAGCGCAAATCATCATGAATGCGGGTCAACGTGGTGCGATTACTATCGCAACCAATATGGCCGGTCGTGGTACCGATATTAAGCTGGGTGAAGGTGTTCGTGAATTGGGTGGACTTTGTGTCATCGGTACAGAACGTCATGAGAGTCGTCGTATTGACAACCAGCTTCGTGGACGTTCAGGTCGTCAAGGTGACCCAGGAGAATCACAATTCTACTTGTCACTCGAAGATGAATTGATGAAACGTTTCGGTTCAGAACGCTTGAAGGGTGTCTTTGAACGTCTGAATATGTCTGATGAAGCGATTGAATCTCGTATGTTGACACGCCAAGTTGAAGCAGCTCAAAAACGTGTTGAAGGAAACAACTACGATACTCGTAAACAAGTCCTTCAATATGACGATGTCATGCGTGAACAACGTGAGATTATTTACGCACAACGTTATGATGTTATCACTGCAGATCGTGACTTGGCACCAGAAATTCATGCGATGATTCGTCGTACTATTGGTCGAATTGTGGATGGACATGTTCGTTCTAAACAGGATGAAAAACTCGAAGCAATCTTGAACTTTGCGAAGTACAACTTGCTTCCAGAAGATTCAATTTCACTTTCAGACTTAGAAGGCTTGTCAGACCAAGCTATTAAAGATGAACTGTACCAACGTGCATTGAAAGTCTACGATAGCCAAGTTGCTAAACTACGTGATGAAGAATCCGTAAAAGAATTCCAAAAAGTCTTGATTCTACGTGTTGTAGATAATAAGTGGACAGACCATATTGATGCCCTTGATCAGTTGCGTAATGCGGTTGGGCTTCGTGGTTATGCTCAAAACAACCCAGTTGTTGAGTATCAATCAGAAGGTTTCCGTATGTTTAATGATATGATTGGTTCCATTGAATTCGATGTGACTCGCTTGATGATGAAAGCACAAATCCATGAACAAGAGCGTCCACAAACGGAACACCATATCAGTACGACAGCAACTAGAAATATTGCTTCGCAACAAAAAAATCTTCCAGCCGATTTGGACCTAAGTCAAGTGAAACGCAATGACTTGTGCCCATGTGGTTCTGGTAAGAAATTTAAAAATTGTCACGGTAAACAACGTTAAGAATGATAATTTTCAGGCGGATGCCTAGTGAAAAGTGAATTTTCGCTTGGCGTCCGTTTGCCTTTACAAGGAGTTGAATGATGGTATTTACAGCAAAAAGCCCTAAAATTAATATTGATGAAGTTCGTAGTTTGTCTAAATTAGAAGGACAGGCCCTTACCAACAAGCTACAACGTGATCAAGAACTTGAAGCGATTATTCGTGGGGAAGATCAACGTATTTTGTTGGTAATTGGTCCTTGTTCATCTGATAATGAAGAGGCAGTTCTAGAGTATGCTAAGCGTTTAGCTAAACTGCAAGAAGAAGTCAAAGACCGCGTCTTTATAGTGATGCGTGTTTATACAGCCAAGCCTCGTACAAATGGTGATGGTTATAAGGGTTTGATTCACCAACCAAATGCCAAAGAAGCACCTAGTCTTATCAATGGTATCAAGGCAGTTCGTCATTTGCATTATCGCGTCATTTCTGAAACAGGAATGACAACAGCAGATGAAATGTTGTACCCAGAGAATCTTCCTTTGGTAGATGATTTGATTTCTTATATGGCAGTTGGAGCTCGTTCAGTTGAAGATCAACAACACCGTTTTGTAGCGAGTGGAGCAGATTTCCCAACAGGATTTAAAAATCCAACATCAGGAAATCTTAATGTGATGTTCAATGGTATTTATGCTGCTCAAAACAAGCAAAGTTTCCTTTTCTTGGGAAAAGAAGTCGAAACGACTGGAAATCCTCTTTCCCATGCCATTCTTCGTGGTGCCCTCAATGAATACGGGAAAAACATTCCTAACTATTACTACGATAATTTGATGGATACCATTGCCCAATATGAAAAGATGGGCCTTGAAAATCCTTTTATCATCATTGATACCAACCACGATAACTCAGGGAAACAGTACATGGAACAAATTCGTATCGTTCGCCAAACTTTGATTAACCGTGACTGGAATGAGAAGATTAAAAAATATGTTCGTGGTTTCATGATTGAGTCTTATCTAGAAGACGGTCGTCAAAATGAGCCAGAGGTCTTTGGAAAATCTATCACCGATCCGTGCTTAGGTTGGGAACATACAGAAGCTCTTGTTCGCGAAATCTACCAAAGACTAGGAGAATAGTATGGCATTTATCGAGAAAGGTCAAGAAATCGATATTGAAGCGATTAAGGCAGAAACACAACTATCTGCAGCGGCCCTGCAACATAAGGAAAGTCGTGACCAGGAACTAGCAGATATCCTTTCAGGAAAGGATGACCGCATCTTGTTGGTCATTGGTCCTTGTTCGTCTGATAATGAGGAAGCAGTGCTTGAGTATGCACGTCGTTTAGCAGACTTGCAGAAAAAAGTTGCGGATAAGATTTTCATGGTCATGCGTGTGTATACAGCAAAGCCACGCACCAATGGAGATGGCTACAAGGGTTTGGTTCATCAGCCAGATACTTCAAAAGCTCCAAGTTTGATCAATGGATTGCAGGCTGTTCGTCAGCTTCATTATCGAGTGATTACAGAAACAGGATTGACCACAGCGGATGAAATGCTTTATCCCTCCAATTTAGTCTTAGTTGATGATTTGGTGAGCTATCATGCGGTGGGTGCACGTTCAGTAGAAGATCAAGAACACCGTTTTGTAGCTTCAGGAATTGATGCACCAGTGGGGATGAAGAACCCAACATCTGGAAATCTGTCTGTTATGTTTAATGCTATCTATGCTGCACAAAACAAACAAACCTTTCTCTTTCATGGGCAAGAAGTTGAAACTTCAGGAAATCCCTTGGCTCACGTTATCTTGCGTGGAGCAATGAATGAATATGGGAAGAATGAACCTAACTTCTACTATGAAACTATCTTGGATGCCATTAGCCGTTACGAGTCTATGGGCCTTGAAAATCCTTTTATCATGATTGATACCAATCATGATAATTCAGGAAAGCAATATATGGAGCAAATTCGAATTGTTCGCCAAACACTTCTAAACCGTGATTGGAATGAAAAGATCAAGAAAACAGTTCGAGGCTTCATGATTGAATCCTACTTGGCAGATGGTCGCCAAAATCAACCAGAACTCTTTGGTTGTTCCATTACAGACCCATGTCTAGGATGGGAAAATACAGTAGCTTTAGTAGAAGAAATCTATTCTACCTTAACAAAATAAGTGAAAAGGATGGAGTTGGGGGTATCTCAACTCCTTTTGATAAAAATGATAGTTGGACACGGAATTGATATTGAAGCATTAGCTTCTATACAAAATGCAGTTGAAAAAAGAGAAGGCTTTGCACAGCGTGTCTTGACAGACAAGGAAATGGAGCGTTTTGCCAGTCTCAAAGGTCGTAGACAGATAGAGTATTTGGCTGGTCGTTGGTCAGCTAAAGAAGCTTTTTCAAAGGCTATGGGGACGGGAATTGGGAAGCTCGGATTTCAGGATTTGGAAGTTTTGAACAATGAGAGAGGAGCTCCCTACTTCAGCAAATCTCCGTTTTCAGGAAAAGTTTGGCTGTCTATCAGCCATACAGATCAGTTTGTGACAGCGAGTGTTATTTTGGAGGAAAATCATGAAAACTAGTCCACATAGACCAACCAAAGCCTTCATTGACTTAGGTGCTATTCGCTACAATATTCAACAAATGGGAGCGCATATCCCACAAGGAACTCTTAAATGGGCGGTTGTGAAGGCTAATGCATACGGACACGGAGCCGTGGCAGTTGCGACAGCAATTCAGAATGATGTAGATGGCTTTTGCGTTTCCAATATCGATGAAGCGCTAGAACTACGTCAGGCGGGTATTGATCAGAGAATTCTGATTTTAGGAGTGACAGAAGTTGCGTCTATTGATTTGGCAAAAAAATATAACATCACCCTAGCAGTTGCGGGGCTTGAATGGATTCAGCAATTGTTGGCTGAAGAGCCTGATCTTTCAGGTTTGAATGTCCATTTGAAGATTGATTCAGGAATGGGGAGAATTGGCTTTAGAGAAAGTCGCGATGCTGAGCAAGCCCAAACTTTATTGAAAGAGCATGGTGCTTCTGTTGAGGGGATTTTTACCCATTTTGCAACAGCAGATGAAGAATCTGATATCTATTTTTACAAGCAATTAAACCGTTTTAAAGAAATTCTTTCAGAATTAAAAGACCGACCAGAGCTTGTCCATGCTAGTAACTCTGCAACGACTTTATGGCATACCGATACGATTTTCAACGCTGTTCGGATGGGAGATGCCATGTATGGTCTCAATCCAAGTGGACAAGTTCTCACTTTGCCCTATGAATTGAAACCAGCCTTGTCCTTGGAGTCTGCTCTTGTCCATGTTAAGACCGTTCCTGCTGGTGCTTGTATGGGTTACGGGGCAACCTATCAGGCCGACTCCGAGCAGGTCATTGCGACAGTGCCAATCGGCTATGCTGATGGTTGGACACGAGATATGCAGAATTTCTCAGTCTTAGTAGATGGACAAGCTTGTCCAATTGTCGGTCGAGTTTCCATGGACCAGATTACCATTCGCTTGCCAAAAGTTTATCCTATAGGAACCAAGGTTACTTTGATTGGTTCAAATGGTGATCAAGAAATTACTGCAACAGATGTAGCAGCCTATCGTGGAACCATCAATTACGAGGTGGTTTGTCTTCTCAGCGATCGGATTCCTAGAGAATATCATTAAAAATAAGGAAAGGAGAGTAGCATGAATCTACATCAACCCCTTCATGTCTTGCCAGGTATAGGACCGAAGTCAGCAGAAAAATATGCCAAGTTAGGGATTGAAAATCTGCAGGATCTTTTACTCTACTTTCCTTTTCGTTATGAAGACTTCAAAAGCAAGCAAGTCTTCGATTTAGAAGACGGAGAAAAAGCCGTTCTATCTGGTCAGGTGGTGACACCGGCTAGTGTTCAGTATTATGGTTTTAAGCGCAATCGCCTACGTTTTAGTCTCAAACAGGGAGAAGTTGTGTTTGCGGTGAACTTCTTTAACCAACCCTACCTAGCTGACAAGATTGAACTGGGTGCCACCCTAGCCGTTTTTGGTAAGTGGGATCGTGCCAAGGCTAGCCTTACAGGGATGAAGGTTTTGGCTCAAGTAGAGGACGATCTTCAACCGGTCTATCGTCTCGCACAAGGTGTCAGTCAAGCAGGCCTTGTTAAGGTTATTAAAACTGCTTTTGATCAGGGACTGGATCTCTTGATAGAGGAAAATCTCCCTCAGTCCTTGCTAGACAAATACAAACTTATGCCCCGTAGTCAAGCTGTTCGTGCCATGCACTTCCCTAAGGATTTGGCTGAATACAAACAGGCTCTTCGCCGAATCAAGTTTGAGGAACTCTTCTATTTTCAAATGCAATTACAGACCCTCAAGTCTGAAAACAAGGTTCATGGGAGTGGTCTGATCTTGAATTGGTCGCAAGAAAAACTAACTGCCGTAAAAGAAAAGTTACCTTTTGCTTTGACCCAAGCCCAAGAAAATAGCCTGCAAGAAATCCTGACAGATATGAAGTCAGACCATCACATGAATCGACTCTTACAAGGGGATGTCGGTAGTGGGAAGACAGTGGTTGCAGGTCTAGCGATGTACGCAGCCGTAACGGCAGGGTATCAGGCTGCCTTCATGGTTCCAACAGAGATCCTAGCTGAGCAACATTTTGAAAGTCTAGAGAGTCTTTTTCCTGATTTGAAATTAGCTCTCCTAACAGGTTCGCTAAAAGCTGCTGAAAAACGTACGGTTTTGGAAACTATTGCCAAGGGTGATGTTGATGTAATCATCGGTACCCATGCCCTCATACAGGATGGGGTGGACTATGCTAAACTCGGTTTGATTATCATCGACGAGCAACACCGATTTGGGGTAGGACAAAGGCGTATTTTACGGGAAAAAGGTGAAAATCCAGATGTCCTCATGATGACGGCGACACCGATACCCCGAACCTTAGCTATCACAGCCTTTGGAGATATGGATGTTTCTGTTATTGACCAGATGCCTACTGGACGAAAACCAATCGTAACGCGTTGGGTCAAGCATGAACAGTTGCCTCAGGTCTTGACTTGGTTGGAGGGTGAGATTCAAAAAGGTTCCCAAGCCTATGTAATCTCTCCTTTGATTGAAGAATCTGAAGCCTTGGATTTGAAAAATGCTATTGCACTGTCAGAAGAGTTGACGGCTCATTTTGCAGGGAAAGCAAAAGTTGCCCTCTTACACGGAAAGATGAAGAGTGATGAGAAAGACCAGATTATGCAGGATTTCAAAGACAGAAAGACAGATATCCTGGTCTCTACGACTGTTATCGAGGTTGGGGTCAATGTTCCAAATGCGACAGTCATGATGATTATGGATGCCGACCGTTTCGGACTTAGTCAGCTTCATCAGCTTAGAGGCCGCGTTGGTCGTGGAGACAAGCAGTCTTATGCTGTCCTTGTGGCCAATCCCAAGACTGACTCTGGGAAGGACCGCATGCGTATCATGACAGAGACGACCAATGGTTTTGTCCTTGCGGAGGAAGACTTGAAAATGCGAGGTTCTGGTGAAATTTTTGGAACCAGACAGTCAGGGCTGCCAGAGTTTCATGTAGCTGATATCATAGAAGACTTCCCAATCCTAGAAGAAGCCAGAAAGGTAGCTAGCTATATCAGCTCCCTCCCAAATTGGAGAGAGGACCCAGAGTGGCACATGATTGCCTTACATCTAGAGAAGAAAGAATATCTGGATTAAGCTTTTTCTAAGATATTGTTAAGTTTGCTTTTAGGGTGAGTATCTATACTAGAGTCATCAAAAAGAAACGAGGACTCTCTTATGTCAATGACCATCAAAGTAAACTATCAGAAAACATTTCAAAAGGAAACTCAACCTTCTCCTAAATATTAAGAAAAAGAGCGAAATCGCTCTTTTTTTATTTTTTTAAAACTACTTTCAAAGGGATTCTTGCTAGGGGTAGACCTTAAATCCACTTTCAATTTCTTTTTCTTTCTTGCATTGCTTTCCTAGATATGCTACAGTTATGGTAACGGTTACAAAAATAAAGGAGAATTCTATGAGAAATCCAGCATTAATCGAAGAAATGAAAACATACAGAGGAAGAGATGAAATTCCTCAAGATTTTGATGCTTTTTGGGATGGTGAGATTGAGAAGGTTTCGGTCTTGCCAGACTACCAACTAGAGGAACGTGACTTTCATATCCCAAATGTGAAATGCTATGAGCTAACCTTTAAAGGTACACGTGATGGTCTCGTTTATGCGCGTGTGATTTTACCAAAATCAGAACAGAAAGTACCGGTCATTTTCCACTTCCATGGCTATATGGGACGCTGCTGGGATTGGACAGATATGCTGGCCTTTACCGTCGCTGGTTATGGTGTCGTATCGATGGATGTCAGAGGTCAATCTGGTTACTCACAAGATGGATTGCGTTCTCCGTTGGGAAATACAGTAAAAGGCCATATCATTCGTGGTGCTGTTGAAGGGAAAGAGCAACTCTTCTATAAGGATGTTTACCTTGATATTTATCAATTGATTGAGATTGTCGCTAGTCTGCCTCAAGTGGATGAAGAGCAGCTGGCTAGTTATGGAGCTTCACAAGGCGGAGCGCTGGCTTTAGTAGCTGCTGGTCTCAACCCGCGTATCAAGCGGACAGTTGCTATCTATCCATTCTTGTCAGATTTTAGACGCGTACTAGAGATCGGCAATACTAGCGAAGCCTATGATGAACTATTTCGTTACTTTAAGTTCCATGATCCTTTCCATGAGACAGAAGAGCAGATCATGGAGACACTTTCTTATATCGATGTGAAAAATCTTGCCCATCGCATCAAGGGAGAGGTGAGAATGATCACGGGACTTGATGACGATGTCTGCTATCCAATCACCCAGTTTGCTATTTACAATCGTTTGACTTGTGAAAAGAGCTATCGTCTCATGCCAGAATACGCCCATGAGGCCATGAATGTCTTTGTTAACGACCAGGTCTATAACTGGCTCTGTGGTAGTGAGATTCCCTTTACCTATGTTAGCCAGTAAAAATTTATAAGAAGAGTCCTGTCAAAACAGGGCTCTTTTTGTAGCTTAGTTCAGAAAGTAGTTTCAGATTGTTTGAAGGATAGAAATATCTTTGAAAGTAAATTCTATTATGGATATGTGTGGCTATAACTTGGGATATTTGTTATATAATAATTGTAACATCAAAGTGAAAGGAGTAAAGTGGTTGCTTACTTTAAAGAGAAAATAAATCAGAGCAACAGAATTCAGATGAAAAAGAATGGAGACTCCATTCAATAAGACAGTTTCTTTGCATGTTTTAAGCCCTAGGGGCTAAAAATTTTACGCAAAAAAGAAAGCGCTTTATTTATTGAAATGAAAGGATTTATAATGAAACAACATTATTTAAATCGGAAACAACGTTACGGTATTCGTAAATTTACAGTTGGTACAGCTTCAGTTGTGATTGGGACACTTGTGTTTGGCTTTTCACCAGTTTTGGCTCAAGAATCAACTACAACAAGTAGTATTACGACAGAGCAAAAGGATCCAGTTTCACCAAAATTACCTAAAGAAGCAGAAACAGGAAACGTGGCTAATCTAGATAAGGAACTTGCAAATAAGTTAGCTACAGCTACAGATAAGGGGACTGAAGTCAACCGTGAAGAGTTGCAAGCAAACCCAGGCTCTGAAAAACCAACAGTAACTGAAACACCTACGACAACACCTACAGTAACAGAAACGACTACGGCAACAGCAGCACCTACGGCAACAGCAGCACCTACGGCAACAGTAGCACCTACAGCAACAGCAGCGCCTACGGCAACAGCAGCACCTACAGAAACACCTGCAACAGGAAGCACTAGCACCGAAGAAACTGAAAGTGTCCCACGTGATTTTTACGCAAGAGAACTAGAAAATGTCAATACGGTTGTTGAAAAGGAAGATGTAGAAACCAATTCATCAAATGGTCAACGGGTAGATTTGAACGATGAACTGGATAAAGTGAAAAAGCTCCAGAATGCCACTATTCACGTGGAATTCAAACCAGATGAATCTGCACCACGTTTTTACAACCTCTTCTCAGTATCCAGCGATACCAAAGAAAATGAGTATTTCACCATGGCTGTTCTTGATAATACAGCCCTCATTGAAGGTCGTGATGCCAAAGGTGCACAATTCTATGACAAATATACAGATGCTCCTTTAAAAATTAAACCAGGCCAATGGAATTCTGTAACCTTCACAGTTGAAAGACCCAATGCAGCTCAGGCTAATGGGAAAGTCCGTCTCTATGTAAATGGAGTTTTATCTCGTACGAGTCCGAAATCTGGTCGCTTTATCCAAGATATGCCAGATGTTAACAATATGCAGATTGGAACAACAAAACGGGCAGGTAAAAATTTTTGGGGTTCAAATCTCAAGGTTCGTAATTTGACGATTTATGATCGTACGCTTTCTCCGGAAGAAGTACAAAAACGTAGTCAACTTTTTGAAAGAGCAGACTTAGAGAAGAAACTGCCTGAAGGAGCAGAAGTAACTAGTAAAGTAGATGTATTTGAAGGTGGTGTGGACCGTAAGCCTAATAAAGACGGTATTGCTAATTATCGTATCCCAGCTCTTTTAAAGACGGATAAAGGAACTTTAATCGCTGGAGCGGATGAGAGACGATTGCATCACTCCGACTGGGGAGATATTGGCATGGTCGTTCGTCGCAGTAATGATAACGGCAAAACATGGGGAGATAGAATTATCATTTCTAATCCTCGTGATAATGAACACGCTAAACATGCAGATTGGCCATCACCTGTCAATATCGACATGGCTTTAGTACAAGATCCAGTAACAAAGAGAATTTTCTCAATTTATGATATGTTCCTTGAAGGAAAGGCAGTATTCTCTTTACCTGGAAGTGCTCCGCAAGCTTACGAGCAAATTGGAGACAAGGTATATCAAGTCTTGTATAAACAAGGGGATGCAGGACGATATACAATTCGTGAAAATGGCGAAGTTTTTGACCCCGAAAATAGAAAGACAGAGTACCGTGTTGTAGTTGATCCTAAAAAACCAGCTTATAGTGATAAAGGGGATCTTTACAAGGGTGAAGAACTAATCGGTAATGTCTACTTTGAATACAGTGATAAGAATGTCTTTAGAGTTTCAAACACCAACTATCTATGGATGTCTTATAGTGATGATGATGGTAAAACTTGGTCTGCCCCAAGAGATATTACCTATGGTATTCGTAAGGATTGGATGCATTTCTTAGGAACAGGTCCTGGTACAGGTATCGCTTTGCATACAGGACCACATAAAGGTCGTCTTGTTATTCCAGCATACACAACCAATAACGTATCATACTTAAGTGGTTCTCAGTCTTCACGCGTCCTTTATTCAGATGACCATGGTCAAACTTGGCAAGCAGGTGAAGCGGTCAATGATAATCGTCCAGTTGGAAACCAAGTGATTCACTCTTCGACTATGAATAATTCAGGAGCTCAAAATACAGAGTCAACTGTTGTTCAGTTGAATAATGGAGATCTCAAATTATTCATGCGTGGTTTGACAGGTGATTTACAAGTTGCAACAAGTAAAGATGGTGGAGCAACTTGGGAAAAAGAAGTGAAACGCTATGCTGCAGTCAAAGATGTCTACGTTCAAATGTCTGCTATTCATACGGTACAAGATGGCAAGGAATATATCGTTCTCAGTAATGCAGGTGGACCAGGACGTTACAATGGCTTGGTACACTTGGCACGTGTGGAAGCTAATGGGGAACTAACTTGGCTCAAACACCAACCAATTCAAAGCGGGAAATTTGCCTATAACTCATTGCAAGATCTTGGAAATGGGGAGTTTGGTTTACTTTATGAACATGCTGATGGAAATCAAAATGATTACACCTTGTCATATAAGAAATTTAACTGGAATTTCTTAAGTAAAGATATGGTTACCCCAACTAAAGCAAAAGTGAAAAGTGCAGTAGATATGGGAAATAATATTATTGCACTAGAATTTGATTCTGAAGTTTTAGTCAACCAAGCCCCTGTTCTTAAGTTGGCGAATGGAAACTTAGCAAACTTCTTAACTCAGTACGATTCAAAAACATTGCTATTCGCTATTAACAAAGAAGATATTGGACAAGAAGTTACTGAATTAGTGAGTGGAGCAATTGAAAGTATCCACAATTTACCAGTAAGTCTTGAAGGTGCAGGAATTCCTGGTGGAATTAATGATAAAGAAGCAGCTGTAACGGAAATTCCAGAATATACTGAACCTATTGGTACAGTAG
>NZ_KV841551.1:65425-186851 GCF_001839505.1 Streptococcus sp. HMSC34B10
CGTAAATGATGAAGCAGCTCCTGTAACGGAGATTTCAGAATATACTGAGCCTGTTGGTACAGTAGGCGAAGAAGCAGCACCGACGGTGGAAGTTCCAGAATTCGAAGGTGGCGTGAATGCGGTACAAGCACTAGTTAATGAACTCCCAGAATTCGAAGGTGGCGTGAATGCAGTACAAGCGCTAGTTCATGAACTTCCAGAATTCGTAGGAGGTGTCAATGCGGTACAAGCGTTAGTTCATGAACTTCCAGAATTCGTAGGAGGTGTCAATGCGGTACAAGCGTTAGTTCATGAACTTCCAGAATTTGTAGGAAGCGTTAATTCAGTAGCGTCTCTCAAGAATGAGGTTCCAGAGTTCGTGAGTGGAGTAAGTACAATAAAAGCCACTAAAAACGAATCGTTAGAATATAAGAGCGAGAAACGTCCAGTGGAAATTCTAGTAGTACAGCAAGATAAGACTTACCAAGCTCCTGCAGCCCAACAACTAACCCTTCCTGAAACAAGAAGTGAAGTTTCAACCTCTTTAGTATCTCTGGGAATAGTTGGTACACTTTTAGGATTATTTGGAATGGCCAAGAAGAGAGAAGATTAAAGCCATTTAAGAAAGAATAATAGGCTTAGAATGAAAGAGTCTGTGACGATTGTTTGTCACAGACTCTTTTCTTTCTAGAAAGCCAATAAAGTAATGATAATAGGAATCGAAGATGATTCAGGAAACAAGCAATCTCTGAAACTACTTTCAGAAGAATCTGTTTCATAAAATTGTTTTGAAACTTCAATCTATTATAACACAAGGTATTGAAAGCGCTTTAAAAAAGATATATAATAAACCCGTAAGAAAAAAGAAAAGGAGGAAAGTAGATGCCACAAATTACTAAAGAAGCTTTGATTGAGCAGATTAAAGATGGGATCATCGTTTCTTGTCAGGCCCTTCCTCACGAACCGCTGTATACAGAAGCGGGGGGTGTTATGCCCTTGCTAGCAAAAGCAGCTGAGCAAGGTGGAGCAGTGGGTATCCGAGCAAATAGTGTTCGAGATATTAAGGAAATTCAAGAGGTCACAAAACTTCCGATTATTGGAATTATCAAACGTGATTATCCACCACAAGAGCCATTCATCACTGCTACCATGAAAGAGGTCGATGAATTAGCAGCTCTGGACATTGAGGTTATTGCTCTTGATTGTACCAAGAGAGAACGCTATGATGGTTTGACTATTCAAGAATTTATCCGCCAAATCAAAGAAAAATATCCAAATCAACTCTTGATGGCTGACACAAGTACCTTTGAAGAAGGTCTAGCAGCAGTAGAAGCAGGAATTGACTTTGTTGGAACAACCTTATCGGGCTACACATCATACAGCCCGAAAGTGGATGGTCCAGACTTTGAATTGATTAAGAAACTTTGCGATGCAGGAGTAGACGTCATCGCTGAAGGAAAAATTCACACGCCAGAACAGGCTAAGCAAATCCTAGGCTATGGGGTGCGAGGCATTGTAGTTGGTGGAGCTATTACTAGACCAAAAGAGATTACGGAACGATTTGTTGCGGGTCTCAAATAAGACAATTAAAACACGAGGAGAGTGGTTCATTAACAAAACAAAATGTAAACGTATACAAAGTCGCCAATACTCATTATCCACTTCGGATACGCTTATCATCATTTAGGAGAATACTAATGAAATTTAAAAAACTAGCTTGTACAGTACTTGCGGGTGCTGCAGTTCTATCTCTTGCTGCTTGTGGCAAGTCAGACGCTAAAAAAGACGCTGCAAGTGATTCAGGAAAAACTGAAATTACTTGGTGGGCATTCCCAGTATTTACACAAGAAAAAACTGGCGATGGTGTAGGAACCTACGAAAAATCTATCATCGCAGCTTTTGAAAAAGCAAATCCAGATATCAAGGTTAAACTAGAAACAATCGACTTCAAATCTGGTCCTGAAAAAATCACAACAGCAATCGAAGCAGGAACAGCTCCAGATGTACTCTTTGACGCACCAGGACGTATCATTCAATACGGTAAAAATGGTAAATTAGCTGACTTGAACGACCTCTTTACAGCTGACTTTGTAAAAGATGTTAATAATGAAAATATCATCCAAGCAAGTAAAGCCGGCGACAAAGCTTACATGTATCCAATCAGTTCAGCACCATTCTACATGGCTATGAACAAGAAAATGTTGGAAGAAGCTGGTGTCGCAAACCTTGTTAAAGAAGGTTGGACAACAGATGACTTTGAAAAAGTTTTGAAAGCTCTTAAAGATAAAGGCTATACACCAGGTTCATTGTTCAGTTCAGGTCAAGGGGGAGACCAAGGAACACGTGCCTTCGTCGCTAACCTTTATGGCGGATCTGTAACTAATAAAGAAGTAAATAAATATACAACTGACGATCCTAAATTCGTTAAAGGTCTTGAAAAAGCATCTAGCTGGATTAAAGACGGTTTGTTGAACAATGGTTCACAATTTGACGGTGGGGCAGACATCCAAAACTTTGCAAATGGTCAAACTTCTTACACAATCCTTTGGGCACCAGCTCAAAACGGTATCCAAGCTAAACTCTTGGAAGCAAGTAAAGTTGAAGTTGTTGAAGTACCATTCCCATCTGATTCAGGTAAACCAGCTCTTGAATATCTTGTAAACGGATTTGCAGTATTTAACAATAAAGACGAAAAGAAAGTCGCAGCAGCTAAGAAATTCATCCAATTCATTGCAGATGACAAAGAATGGGGTCCTAAAGACGTAGTTCGTACAGGAGCATTCCCAGTTCGTACTTCATTTGGTAAACTATATGATGACAAACGTATGGAAACAATTGGTAGCTGGACTCAATACTACTCACCATACTACAACACAATCGATGGATTTGCTGAAATGAGAACACTTTGGTTCCCAATGTTGCAATCAGTGTCTAATGGTGACGAACAACCTGCTGCAGCTTTGAAGACATTCACTGAAAAAGCTAACGAAACTATTAAAAAAGCAGCTAAATAATAAGCCCTAAATTAAAACTGAAATCCCCCCTTTTCCCTGTGCACATCTGTGTAAGAAAAGGGGGGCTTTGATTTTAAAATGTAAGGAACTGACAGGTCAAAATTAAAATGAAGTTCTTACATCGGCTAATCTTTAAAAGAATTTCATTCTGATTTTAGATTAATGTCAGATGACAGTCAAAAAACAAAAACTATTTGAAAGTGAGGTGCCAACTGTGAAAGTCAATAAAATTCGCATGAGGGAAACAATTATTTCTTACGCATTCCTAGCACCAGTATTAATCTTTTTTACCGTCTTCGTTTTAGCTCCAATGATTATGGGCTTCATCACAAGTTTCTTTAACTATTCGATGACTAGCTTTGAGTTTGTGGGCTTGGACAACTATGTTCGTATGTTTAAAGATCCTGTCTTTACAAAATCTTTAATCAATACGGTAATCCTTGTTATCGGGTCTGTACCAGTCGTAGTACTCTTCTCACTCTTTGTAGCATCACAAACATATCAACAAAATGCTATTGCTAGATCTTTCTACCGTTTTGTCTTCTTCCTTCCTGTAGTAACAGGTAGTGTTGCCGTAACAGTAGTTTGGAAATGGATTTACGATCCACTATCAGGTATTTTGAACTTTGTGCTTAAGTCAAGTCACATCATCAGCCAAAACATTTCTTGGCTGGGAGATAAGAACTGGGCTTTGATGGCGATTATGATTATCCTTTTGACAACATCAGTTGGTCAACCAATCATTCTTTATATCGCTGCAATGGGTAATATTGACAACTCACTTGTAGAAGCAGCTCGTGTTGACGGTGCGACTGAATTCCAAGTATTCTGGAAGATTAAATGGCCAAGCCTTCTTCCAACAACACTTTATATCGCAATCATCACAACCATCAACTCTTTCCAATGTTTCGCCTTGATTCAATTGTTGACATCTGGTGGTCCGAACTACTCAACAAGTACACTTATGTACTACCTATACGAAAAAGCCTTCCAATTGACTGAATATGGCTATGCCAATACAATCGGTGTATTCTTGGCAGTCATGATTGCCCTTGTCAGCTTCGCTCAATTCAAGATCCTCGGAAACGATGTAGAATACTAAGGAAAGGAGACAGCTATGCAACCTACACAACAAAAGAAACCTTTAACAGCCTTTACTGTTATTTCTACAATCATTTTGCTCTTGTTGACTGTACTGTTTATCTTCCCATTCTACTGGATCTTAACAGGTGCATTCAAATCACAACCAGATACCATTATGATTCCACCGCAATGGTTCCCTAAAGCTCCAACTATGGAGAACTTCCAACAATTGATGGTGCAAAACCCAGCTTTGCAATGGATGTGGAACTCAGTTTTCATTTCCTTGGTAACCATGTTCTTGGTTTGTGCAACCTCTTCACTAGCAGGTTATGTATTGGCTAAGAAACGTTTCTATGGACAACGTATCCTCTTTGCAATCTTTATCGCTGCCATGGCACTTCCAAAACAAGTTGTTCTTGTGCCATTGGTACGTATCGTCAACTTTATGGGGATCCACGACACTCTTTGGGCAGTTATCTTGCCTTTGATCGGATGGCCATTTGGGGTCTTCCTTATGAAACAATTCAGTGAAAACATTCCTACAGAATTGCTTGAATCTGCTAAAATCGATGGATGTGGTGAGATTCGTACCTTCTGGAGTGTAGCCTTTCCAATTGTGAAACCAGGGTTCGCAGCACTTGCAATCTTCACCTTCATTAATACTTGGAATGACTACTTCATGCAATTGGTAATGTTGACTTCACGTCAAAACTTGACCATCTCACTCGGGGTTGCAACCATGCAGGCCGAAATGGCAACCAACTATGGTTTGATTATGGCGGGGGCTGCTCTTGCAGCTGTGCCAATCGTAACAGTCTTCCTTGTCTTCCAAAAATCCTTCACTCAAGGTATTACTATGGGAGCTGTCAAAGGATAGTACTCTACGAAAATCGAATCTCGTACAATCTGTTTATCAATATACAGAAATATATTTGATAGACAAAAAGAATATAGGCTTATAAGTGTCTGCAAAATGGAGAGTATTTCTTACTCTGTGAAGTTTTGTTAGACACTTATAAACTTATTACTTAGACATTTTTTAATTTAAGATAACAGTCCAGTAAAGGAAACAGTATGATTTTTGATGATTTAAAAAACATTACTTTTTACAAAGGTATTCATCCCAATCTAGACAAGGCCATTGATTATCTCTATGAGCATCGTAAAGATACTTTTGAATTGGGTAAATACGAAATTGATGGGGATAAAGTCTTTCTAGTTGTGCAAGAAAATGTTCTCAACCAAGAAGAAAATGATCGCTTTGAGCATCATAAAAACTATGCAGATTTGCATTTGTTGGTTGAGGGACATGAATATTCTAGTTACGGTTCTCGTGTAAAAGACGAGGCTGTAGCCTTTGATGAAGCCAGTGATATCGGCTTTGTTCATTGCCATGAACAATACCCACTCTTGTTGGGATATCACAATTTTGCAGTCTTTTTCCCAGGTGAACCACATCAACCTAACGGTTATGCGGGCATGGAAGAAAAAGTTCGCAAATATTTATTTAAAATTTTAATTGATTAGTCAGATAGGAGAACAAACAATGGCACATAAAGGATCTAGATTGATAAAAGCGGCATTCGATACAGATAATTTTCTCATGCGTTTTAGTGAGAAAGTCCTAGATATTGTGACTGCTAATCTACTTTTTGTGGTGTCTTGTTTGCCTATTGTGACGATTGGAGTAGCTAAAATCAGTCTCTATCAGACAATCTTCGAAGTTAAGAGCAGTCGTCGTGTTCCGGTTTTTAAAACTTATATGAGAGCCTTTAAGCAAAATTTGAAATTGGGTCTTCAGCTAGGTTTATTAGAACTAGGAATCTTTCTGATTAGTGTCGTTGACCTGTCTCTATTTTGGGGACAAACAGGCCTAGGCTTCCAGCTTATTAAAGCTATTTGCTTAGGAATTCTGATATTTTTAACTCTAGTTATGTTGGCTAGTTATCCAATTGCGGCACGCTATGACTTAACTTGGAAAGAAGTGCTCCAAAAGGGCTTGCTCTTGGTCAGCTTTAATTTCGTGTGGTTCTTCTTGATGCTTGCGATTATCTTATTAATCATTATGCTCCTCTATCTATCAGGCTTTACGCTCGTACTTGGTGGGTCAGCATTTATACTATTTGGCTTTGGTCTACTTGCCTTTTTCCAAGCTGGATTAATGGAAAAATTGTTTGCTAAGTATCAAGCAGATTGAAAATGATATGAAACTACTTTCAAACAAGAAAAACTACTCGAGAGGAATAGAAATTAAAATCTAAGTGACTCGGATGTATTGAAAGCGCTTTTTACAAGGTGTATACTAATAATAGTAAAAAATCATCTGCCCAGTGCAGAAATAAAGATAACTTAGGAGAAATCTATGTCAGATTTAAAAAAATATGAAGGTGTCATTCCCGCCTTCTACGCATGTTATGATGACGAAGGCGAAGTAAGCCCAGAACGTATTCGTGCCTTGGTGCAATACTTTGTTGATAAAGGTGTTCAAGGACTTTACGTTAATGGCTCTTCAGGTGAATGTATCTACCAAAGTGTAGCGGACCGCAAATTGATCTTGGAAGAAGTCATGGCCGTTGCTAAAGGTAAATTGACCATCATTGCTCACGTGGCTTGCAACAATACTAAAGACAGTATTGAACTTGCTCGCCATGCTGAAAGCTTAGGAGTTGATGCTATTGCAACAATTCCACCAATTTACTTCCGCTTGCCTGAATACTCAGTAGCCAAATACTGGAACGATATCAGTGCAGCAGCACCAAACACAGACTACGTTATCTATAACATTCCTCAATTGGCAGGTGTTGCTTTGACTCCAAGTCTTTACACAGAAATGTTGAAGAACCCACGTGTTATCGGTGTTAAAAATTCTTCAATGCCAGTTCAAGATATCCAAACTTTTGTTAGTCTTGGTGGTGATGATCATATCGTCTTTAACGGTCCAGACGAACAATTCCTAGGCGGACGTCTCATGGGTGCAAAAGCTGGTATCGGTGGTACTTATGGTGCTATGCCAGAACTCTTCTTGAAACTCAACCAATTGATTGCAGACAAAGACCTTGATACAGCACGTGAATTGCAATACGCTATCAACGCTATCATTGGGAAATTAACCGCGGCACATGGAAACATGTACGGTGTTATCAAAGAAGTCTTGAAAATCAATGAAGGACTTAATATCGGATCAGTTCGTTCTCCGCTTACACCAGTGACCGAAGAAGATCGTCCAGTTGTAGAAGCAGCTGCGGCATTTATTCGTGAAACTAAGGAGCGTTTCCTCTAATCAACAGGAGGCTTTATGACTAATTACGTTGCAATTGATATTGGTGGAACTAATATCAAATATGGTTTGATTGACCAAGATGGACAACTTGTAGAGTCTCACGAAGTAGCGACTGAGGCTCATAAGGGTGGTCCACACATCCTACAGAAAACAAAAGATATTGTAGCTAGCTACCTAGAAAAAGGACCTGTGTCAGGTGTGGCTATTTCCTCAGCGGGAATGGTTGATCCTGAGAAGGGTGAGATTTTCTATGCAGGCCCACAAATACCAAACTATGCAGGGACTCAATTTAAAAAAGAAATTGAACGTGCCTTTGACATTCCTTGTGAGATTGAAAATGATGTTAACTGCGCAGGACTTGCAGAAGCAGTATCTGGATCAGGGAAGGGAGCAAGTATCACCCTTTGCTTGACGATAGGAACAGGTATTGGTGGTTGCTTAATCGTTGACAACCAAGTTTTCCATGGATTTAGCAATTCTGCCTGTGAAGTTGGTTATATGCATATGCAAGATGGCGCTTTCCAAGATTTGGCGTCTACAACAGCACTTGTCAAGTATGTTGCTGAAGCACACGGTGATGAAGTTGATCAGTGGAACGGTCGCAGAATTTTCAAAGAAGCTACCGAAGGTAATAAACTTTGCATGGAGGGAATTGACCGCATGGTGGATTACCTTGGTAAGGGTCTCGCGAATATTTGTTATGTTGCCAATCCAGAAGTTGTCATCCTAGGCGGTGGTATTATGGGACAGGAAGCTATTTTGAAACCTAAGATTCGTAAGGCTTTGAAAGATGCACTTGTTCCAAGTTTAGCGGAAAAAACTCGACTTGAGTTTGCCCACCATCAGAATACTGCTGGTATGCTAGGTGCTTATTATCACTTTAAAACAAAACAATCCTAAATTGGCTTTGCCAATTTAGGATTTTCCATTTCTACGATTTCTACGATAACCATTTAATTTTTTATTTTCCCAATAGCTGTTAAAGATTTTTTCCTTGCTTTCACGATCAATTTCTAGGAAATAAGCATAGAGCAAATCCACTAAAATGAGCATCGGTAGTTGAGCAGAGATTCGTTGGATATAAGAGGCTTGTTTTTGCATCGCCACTAATACTGTCTCTGTAAATTCTTGGGTATCTTTATTGGGAGAACTTGTAAAGAGAACTGTCTTAGCCCCCATATCCTGAGCATCTAATAGGCTATCAATGATAGATGGTGTTGTCCCTGAGAGGGAAAAACCAAAGACTAAACATTTTTCGTCAATGATGCTAGTTGTCCAGGCAAAACCGTCTGGATCTGTTAAAGCTTCACAGACTACGCCCAATCTCATGAAGCGTAGCTTCATCTCTCTTGCAACCAAACCAGAGCTTCCAGTTCCAAAAAAATACACACGTTCGGATTGGTCAATCATCTGAGCTATGCGTTCCAATTGTTCCTCATCAATCAATTCTTGAGAAATCTCTCGTAGGTTTGCATAACTTCTGAGAACTCTTTGGGTCAAAGGATTCATATCCTGTTGAGGAGTGGTAAGAGTGTCTTTTTGTTGTTGGTATTTAAAAATGAACTCTCGGTAACCTTTAAAACCACATTTCTTGGCAAAACGAGTGAGCGCAGCCTGAGAAATATGAAGTTTTTGAGTAACTTGTTGAGAAGATAAATCATCATGTATCGTATCTGCCTGCAGAAAATAGCGGGCAATCTCTTGTTCCAGATCTGTCATCTCTTCGAAGTGAAGGTCTATGATCGTAGAGATATCTTGCTTATTCATGGGACTCCTTTTATAGCCATTTGCCAGAATTTCCTTTGTAAAACTGACAAATAAAATAGCGCTTACTTCTATTATATCATAGAAACTAAATTTTGTGCCAAAAAGGAAAAGTCTTTTCTTTTTCCATAATTTTCTCCCTAAATTATGGTACAATGAAAAGTAAGATTTTGATTAGAAACGAGATTGATTTGTATGAGAAAATTCAATAGCCATTCGATACCGATACGGCTTAATTTATTATTCGCAATCGTCATTTTGCTCTTTTTAGCAATTATTGGCCGCTTGCTCTATATGCAAGTTCTTCATAAGGATTTCTACGAAAATAAACTAGCCTCTGCTAGTCAAACTCGAGTGACCATGGGTTCTGCTCGTGGAGAAATTTATGATGCAGCAGGAAAACCTTTAGTCCAAAATACTGTTAAGCAAGTCGTTTCTTTCACACGCAGTAACAAGATGACTGCCGCTGATTTAAAGGACATTTCTACTAAATTGTTGAACTATGTCACAGTCACTTCTCCCGAGGTGACAGACAGACAAATGGCGGATTACTACCTAGCAGATGCTGAAGTTTATAAGAAAACAGTCGAGGCTCTTCCAAAAGATAAACGGTATGATTCAGACGGTAATAAATTTTCAGAATCTGAACTTTATAACAACGCTGCAGAGAGCATTGCCCCCAATCAGCTAAACTATTCAGAAGATGAAAAGAAGGCAATCTATCTCTTTAGCCAGCTTAATTCAGTCGAAAATTTCGCAACAGGGAATATTCGAACTGATCCATTAACGGATACACAAATAGCCGTGATTGCTTCTGCTTCAAAGGAATTACCAGGAATCTCCATTTCTACTTCATGGGATCGAAAGGTCTTGGATACTTCTCTTTCATCTATTGTCGGTAGTGTTTCTAGTGAAAAGTCGGGTCTCCCAGCAGAAGAAGTTGATGCTTATTTGAAAAAAGGTTACTCACTCAATGACCGTGTTGGGACTTCCTATCTTGAAAAGCAATACGAAGAAGTCTTGCAAGGAAAACGTACCGTCAAGGAAATCCATTTGGACAAGCACGGAGACATGGAGAGTGTAGAGAATATCGAAGAAGGAAGCAAGGGTAAAAACATCAAATTAACCATTGATTTGGCCTTCCAAGATAGTGTGGACAGTCTTCTAAAGAGTTACTTCAATTCGGAATTATCAAACGGTGGAGCAAAATACTCTGAAGGTGTTTATGCAGTAGCTCTCAATCCTAAGACAGGGGCTGTATTGGCTATGTCAGGGATGAAGCACAATCTGGAAACAGGAGAGTTGACATCAGACTCACTCGGAACTGTCACCAATGTCTTTGTTCCAGGGTCTGTCGTTAAGGCGGCAACGATCAGCTCAGGTTGGGAAAATGGTGTCCTATCAGGGAACCAAACCTTAACAGACCAACCAATCGTCTTTCAAGGTTCTGCCCCTATCAATTCCTGGTATACTCCTTATTACGGTTCTTTCCCGATTACAGCCGTTGAAGCCTTGGAGTATTCATCCAATGCTTACATGGTCCAAACTGCTCTTGGAATCATGGGGCAAACTTATCAGCCGAATATGACAGTGGGAACCAACAATCTTGAATCTGCTATGGGTAAACTTCGTGCTACCTTTGGAGAGTATGGACTAGGAGTTTCTACTGAGATTGACTTGCCAGATGAATCGACAGGATTTATCCCCCAAAAATTTGACTTGGCTAATTATTTAACTAATGCTTTTGGCCAGTTTGATAACTACACACCGATGCAATTAGCCCAGTACGTTGCAACTATTGCTAACAATGGTGTTCGTCTAGCTCCACATATTGTCGAGGGAATATACGACAACAATGATAAGGGTGGCCTTGGGGAATTAATCCAAGCAATAAATACCAAGGAAATCAACAAGGTCAATATTTCTGAATCAGATATGGCAATCTTGCACCAAGGATTTTACCAAGTATCGCATGGAACTAGTCCCCTAACGACAGGACGGGCGTTTTCAGATGGTGCCACTGTTTCTATCAGTGGTAAAACCGGTACAGCTGAAAGCTATGTAGCTGGTGGTCAAAAAGAAGCTAATAATACCAATGCCGTGGCCTATGCTCCAACAGAAAATCCTCAAATTGCAGTTGCAGTAGTCTTTCCTCATAATACCAATTTAACCAAAAATGTTGGGCCAGCAATTGCTCGCGACATTATCAATCTATACAACCAACACCATCCAATGAATTAGAAAGGAAGCCATGCTTTATCCAACACCTATTGCTAAGTTGATTGACAGTTATTCTAAACTTCCGGGTATTGGGATCAAGACAGCAACCCGTCTAGCCTTTTATACTATTGGAATGCCGGATGATGACGTCAACGAATTTGCTAAAAATCTCCTTTCAGCTAAAAGAGAGTTGACCTATTGTTCTATCTGTGGACGTTTAACCGATGAAGATCCCTGTTCTATCTGCACAGATCCAAGTCGGGACCAAACAACTATCCTCGTCCTAGAGGATAGTCGAGATGTAGCTGCTATGGAAAATATTCAGGAATACCATGGGTTATACCATGTATTGCATGGGTTGATTTCACCCATGAATGGAATTAGTCCGGATGATATCAACCTTAAGAGTCTTATGACTCGTCTTATGGCCAGTGAGGTTTCAGAGGTCATCGTAGCTACCAATGCAACAGCTGATGGCGAAGCGACCTCCATGTATCTCTCTCGCTTGCTCAAACCTGCAGGTATCAAGGTTACTCGTCTAGCACGAGGTCTAGCAGTAGGAGCAGATATCGAATATGCAGATGAAGTAACGCTCCTAAGAGCCATCGAAAATCGTACCGAACTTTAGTCTGTAAGGATATAGAACAGGCAATTAACTAGCAGATACGATATATAAGAAATCAAGAGACTAGATTTATTTTTAATCCAGTCTCTTTTGTGCTATTCAAGTTTAAAAAAATAAACAAATGTGATATACTAAAAAGCGAGTATTCTAGTAGAAATAGGACAATCATATGAAACAAACAATTATTCTATTATATGGTGGACGCAGTGCAGAACGTGAAGTATCTGTATTGTCAGCTGAGAGTGTCATGCGTGCGGTCAACTATGACCGTTTTGCAGTCAAAACGTTCTTTATCAGCCAGTCAGGTGATTTCATCAAAACCCAAGAATTTACCCAAACTCCTGGACAAGATGAACGTCTCATGACCAATGCGACTATTGATTGGGACAAGAAAATTGCTCCAAGTGCTATCTACGAAGAAGGCGCAGTTGTTTTTCCAGTTCTTCATGGACCTATGGGAGAAGACGGTTCAGTCCAAGGTTTCCTAGAAGTCTTGAAAATGCCTTATGTCGGTTGCAACATCTTGTCTTCAAGCCTTGCTATGGACAAAATCACGACTAAACGTGTTTTGGAGTCTGCTGGGATTGCTCAAGTTCCTTACGTAGCGATTGTTGAAGGGGATGACTTGGCCTCTAAGATTGCAGAAGTCGAAGAAAAATTAACCTACCCAGTTTTTACCAAACCATCCAATATGGGTTCTAGTGTTGGTATTTCTAAGTCTGAAACTAAAGAGGAACTCCATCAAGCTCTAGAACTTGCCTTCAAGTATGATAGCCGTGTCTTGGTAGAGCAAGGAGTCAATGCACGTGAAATCGAAGTTGGTCTCTTAGGAAACTACGATGTCAAGAGCACGCTTCCAGGTGAAGTTGTCAAAGATGTAGCCTTCTATGACTATGAAGCAAAATACATCGATAATAAGATTACGATGGATATTCCAGCTAAGATTAGCGATGATGTGGTATCGGTAATGCGCAAGAATGCCGAAACTGCCTTCCGTGCTATTGGTGGACTTGGTCTCTCACGTTGTGACTTTTTCTATACAGATAAGGGAGAAGTTTTCCTAAACGAGCTTAACACCATGCCAGGATTTACCCAATGGTCTATGTATCCACTGCTTTGGGATAATATGGGGATTCCTTATCCGGAATTGATCGAACGTTTGGTAGAACTTGCTAAGGAAAGTTTTGCTAAGCATGAAGCACATTTATTGTAAAGACAGGTTAAGGGCGGGGAAGACTCCTTGCCCCTTTTTAAAGGAGTAAACATGAAACTTACCATTCATGAAGTAGCACGTGTAGTTGGTGCTAAAAATGATGTCACGGTCTTTTCAGATGATTCCCTAAACAAGGCGGAATTTGACAGCCGTTTGATCGCGGAAGGAGACCTATTCGTTCCGCTAAAAGGAGCGCGTGATGGTCACGGCTTTATCGAGACAGCTTTTGAAAATGGCGCTGCTCTAACCTTATCAGAGAAGGAAGTAGAAGGTCATCCCTATATTTTAGTAGAGGATGTCTTGACAGCTTTTCAAACTCTTGCAGCCTATTACCTTCAAAAGACAAGAGTAGATGTCTTTGCAGTTACAGGTTCAAATGGGAAGACTACGACCAAGGATATGTTAGCCCATTTGCTTTCTACAAGATACAAAACTTACAAAACACAAGGGAACTACAATAATGAAATTGGACTCCCTTACACCGTTCTTCATATGCCAGATGATACGGAAAAGCTAGTTTTGGAAATGGGACAGGATCATCTTGGAGATATTCACCTCTTGTCTGAATTAGCTCATCCAAAAACAGCCATTGTAACCCTGATTGGAGAAGCTCACCTTGCCTTTTTCAAGGATCGTTCAGAAATCGCGAAAGGGAAATTACAAATTGTCGATGGTATGCCTGAGGGTGGTTTACTCTTGGCACCTAGCGATTCCATTGTTGATCCGTATCTCCCAACTAAGCAACAAGTTGTGCGCTTTGGACAAGGAGCGGAATTAGAAGTTACAGACTTGGTTGAGCGCAAAGATAGTTTGACCTTCAAGACCAATTTCTTGGAGCAGGCTCTTGATTTGCCAGTAACCGGTAAGTACAATGCGACCAATGCCATGATTGCTTCTTATGTTGCTCTTCAAGAAGGAGTGCCTGAGGAGCAAATCCATCAAGCCTTCCAAAATCTAGAATTGACCCGCAATCGTACGGAGTGGAAAAAAGCTACTAATGGAGCAGATATCTTATCAGATGTCTACAATGCCAATCCAACTGCTATGAAGCTGATTTTAGAAACTTTCTCTGCCATTCCGGCCAATGAAGGTGGGAAGAAACTCGCAGTTCTGGCTGATATGAAGGAGTTGGGAGACCAGTCTGTTCAACTTCATAATCAGATGATTTTGAGTATTTCTCCGGATGTGCTTGATACCGTTATTTTCTATGGTGAAGACATTGCTGAATTGGCTCAGTTAGCTAGTCAAATGTTCCCAATCGGTCATGTTTACTACTTCAAGAAAACTGCTGATGAGGATCAGTTTGAAGCAATGACCAAGCAGGTCAAGGAAAGTCTTGGTGCACATGACCAGATTTTACTCAAAGGATCTAACTCTATGAATCTAGCCAAGCTAGTAGAAAGTTTGCAAGAAGACTAAAAGTCTTCAATAAGAAAAAATGCTTCAAGAGTCGATTTTTCTTGAAGGATAGCTTCTTTTACACAAAATTATAAGAAATAAATGTAAGCTAGGTTCTATAGAGATGAGTAAGAGGTCTGCTTATATAAAAACGAGGAAATGCACATGAATTTGTGGGATGTTTTATTTACAACCCAGCCGACGGAACCACCCCAATTTGATCTTCTTTGGTACGGAAGTCTATTTACATTATTGGCAGTGACTGTTTTTCTAGCTTATCGCTATAGAAACAATACAATCTGCCAGCGATTTTTCCAGATTTTACAGGCCACTCAATTAATTCTTCTTTACGGTTGGTATTTAGTAAATCAGATGCCTCTAACTGAAAGTCTACCCTTTTATCATTGCCGTTTGGCTATGTTTGTAGTGCTTTTGACACCAGGAGTGTCTAGAGTCAAACAGTATTTTGCTGTGCTGGGAACCTTTGGGACTTTGGCAGCCTTTGTGTATCCAGTGCCTGATCCCTATCCCTTCCCCCATATCGCTATCCTGTCCTTTATTTTCGGGCATTTAGCACTATTTGGAAATTCCTTGATTTATCTCTTGAAGGACTACGATTCCAGTTTATTGGATTTCAAACGAATTCTAATCATCACGTCTTCACTGAATGCGGTGATCTTTGTGGTTAATCTAATGACGGGTGGAGATTATGGCTTTTTGACAAAACCACCATTGGTTGGAGACCATGGCCGTTTGATCAATTATCTAGTCGTTACCCTATTCTTGACTTGCGCCATTTACTTGGTTTCTAAAGCATTTCATACAATGCTTGAGGAGAAGGGTGAAAGAAGACTGCGAATGGAACGAAAATAAAAAAATATTTTCCCAACCGCTTGACTTTTATCTGAGAATTTTGATACAATAGTAGGCGGTATTGTTTACCCCATTTGTAAGGCCCCGGAACCTTTCAAATACCCTGCGGACCGGAACATCCGCCCTGTAAACAAAAACGACATTCATATAGGAGAAATCATGAACAAAACTACATTCATGGCTAAACCAGGCCAAGTAGAACGCAAATGGTACCTTGTTGACGCAACTGATGTACCTCTTGGACGCCTTTCAGCAGTTGTTGCTAGCGTGCTTCGCGGAAAAAACAAACCAACATTCACACCACACACTGATACAGGTGACTTCGTAATCGTTATCAATGCTGAAAAAGTTAAATTGACTGG
The DNA here is from genome assembly GCF_001839505.1 of Streptococcus sp. HMSC34B10. Lineage (NCBI taxonomy): Bacteria > Bacillati > Bacillota > Bacilli > Lactobacillales > Streptococcaceae > Streptococcus > Streptococcus sp. HMSC34B10. Next base: position 81,237 of record NZ_KV841551.1, read on the forward strand.
TAAAAAAGCATCTGATAAGATCTACTACACTCACTCAAACCACCCAGGTGGATTGAAATCAATATCTGCTGGTGAACTTCGTTCTAAAAATGCAGTACGTTTGATCGAGAAGTCAGTTAAAGGTATGCTTCCACACAATACTCTTGGCCGCGCTCAAGGTATGAAATTGAAAGTATTCGTTGGAGCTGAACACACTCACGCTGCACAACAACCAGAAGTTCTTGATATTTCAGGACTTATCTAAGGAAAGGAACAATAAAGTATGTCACAAGCACAATATGCAGGTACTGGACGTCGTAAAAACGCTGTTGCACGCGTTCGCCTTGTTCCAGGAACTGGTAAAATCACTGTTAACAAAAAAGATGTTGAAGAGTACATCCCACACGCTGACCTTCGTCTTGTCATCAACCAACCATTCGCAGTTACTTCAACTGTAGGTTCATACGACGTTTTCGTTAACGTTGTAGGTGGTGGTTACGCTGGTCAAGCAGGAGCTATCCGTCACGGTATCGCTCGTGCCCTTCTTCAAGTAGACCCAGACTTCCGCGATTCATTGAAACGCGCAGGACTTCTTACACGTGACTCACGTAAAGTTGAGCGTAAGAAACCAGGTCTTAAGAAAGCTCGTAAAGCATCACAATTCTCAAAACGTTAATCAACACGATTATATCAACGTTTACAGACATTCAAGAATTATCTCTTGGATGTCTTTTTTTGTTTAAAAATCAAGAATTTCCCTGAAAATTTCCCTGAGATTTCCCTGAATCATTTTTCGAGATTCCTAAAAGCAATTTCACCGACTGTCTGATCAACGGTATCAGCTGTATTTACATACATTTTTGTTATCTGTTTATCGCTATGAGTTAGAGCTTCAGAAATAGTCTCTAGTGAGACACCAGCTCGTTTCGCTAAAGTAGCACCTGTATGTCTCAATTTATGTGGAGATGCTGGGGCAAGTTCAGGATGTCTTTTTCTTACAGATTTCATTCGGTAGTTGAGATAGTCTGTATGGAGAGGTAAATTTATGTTATTAGTCCGATCATTATATGTAAACACAAATTGTTTCTGTGTTTGTCGTAGTCCAAAAAGTTTGAGTTCTTCTTGTTGTCTAATTTTCCAATTTGCTAGAAGTTCCATCAATTCAGTTGGAGCTTTAAAGAGAGTTTTTTTGTTCCCTTTAGTTGATTTTACATTGCCAAAACGATCTAAAGCTTGTTCTATGAGTATTTCTCCAGTTGAAAAGTTGATGTGCTTCCATTGCAAAGCATAACTTTCTGATTTTCGATCAGATAAGAAGAATGTAGTATAAAAGAGAGTGTAGTCTTTTAGGTCAATAAGTCCTTTCTCTAAATCAGTGTCAAAAGCTTGTAACCATAATTTTAGCTCCTCTTTATCGAGAGAAAGATCTTCTTCACGTTTACTCTCTTTAAGGAGAATTTTTTTATTCGCTTTAATTCTACTAATTGTCTTTCGGAGTTTATTTGATGGAATATACTCAAGCTCCTCAGCCCAATCAAAAACAGAGTTTACATAACTCCTGACTACTTTGAAATTAGCATAACTATTTGCTTTGGGAGTAAGGAGTGACAGAACGAGTTGTTTATTATTTATTAAATGCTCTAGCGAGTATTTTCCTAATATTGGAAGAATATGTAATCTAAAAATACTCTCTGTTTGAAAAACAGTAGCTTTAGTAGGAGGTTTTATAGTAGTAGTGGTTTGACCTGCTTTGTATGGCTCTAACCAGATTTTCTCATAAAAATCTTTAAATAAGATGTTTCCATTAACTTTTGAATCTATAGGTTGTCTACCTAATCGTGCATTTTCAATATCAATGTTTAATTTGATTTCTGCTTCTTTTGCTTCTCGTTTACTTTTATATCTTTTCTCAAAATATTGTCCTAAACCGAGTTTTCCTTGAACTTCTGATGGAATATATACTTTTAGATGGTATGTTCCATTTTTTGTTTTCTTTATTGCCATTGTTTTCCCCTTTTTATGCGCTAATTTCTAATCTTGTCATCCATTGATTGATACTTTCTTTATTAAACCGAATAGACTTTCCAATTCTAATATAAGGGAGTCCCATAGCAATCCAAATATCTAAAGTATTATTTGATACACCTAGATAATTACAGGTTTGCTTTTTATTAAGGAAAGGGCTATCTGCTCCAATATCTTCCTTAAAGTGATTGATTTCATCCTTGATTAATGTTGCGATCATTTGCTGAATTTCTTGAGTTTGTTCTTCAGGTAGTTGTACTAACATATTTTCTCCTTTCTAATGTCCTATAACGTATGTAAATTGTTTGGCAGTTTCTGCATCAAAAGTACGGTAACTTATGATTCCTAATCCCTTAACGTTGCATTCTGAGACAAGAATTGAGCCGTCAGATTTAACTTGCTCGACAAACGAAACGTGTCCGTATATTGGAGCAGCTCCAGCTTGTCCAGGGCTAAATGAAACTGCGGAGTGTTCGGTTGGAGTATGAGTCGTTTGAAAACCTGTAGCATTCATCCACTGCCCACCATTTCCCATGTATTCCCCAAAGTTAACACCAACTTCTTTGCCTCGATTATAAACAAACCATGTACACTGTCCATATGGATAAGATAGCCCAGTATAAGTTGAAGGGTTCATTTCTTTGGTCAAGCTATATCCTGATGGAATTTCAGAAGATGTGACACCACCTCCGTCTCTAGTTTTTCCAGTGGTTTGTTCAGGAGCTTTTGGAGTTCCACCATGTTCGTCTATATAGGCATCGAGTTTTTTCATGGTGTCGGCACGTCTTTTTCCAGATCCTGTAGTATCTGTGAAATAGACACCACCATCAGTAGAAGGATTTAGAGTACCATTCGCAAATTTCTTAGCCTTGTCATCTTGAATTTTAAAGGTTTGGTTTTTATTCCCAATAATGGTTTGTTGGGTTAGTCCTACAACAGCAACTTCATCGTTGAAATGATTTGCATATTCTGGATTGGAGTCATAGGCTCCAAAACCAAACATATTAGCTCCAGGGTTGGTAGCAACTCCAGCAGTTCCAAGAGAGCTTTCATTTAGTGCGATCGCAACAATTCCACGGACATCAAGATTAGATTTAGCTTCCCATTCTAGAAGCTTTTTCCCATTAATTCGGTTCTTATCATAGGAGATTCCTAAAGTATCTAAAAAGCCGTCTAATTGCTCTGCTTTAATTCCATAGCGATGGACAAGTAGGTTATGAGTATAGGGGTCACCATCTGACCAATGATCCGCATAAATCATGCCATTTTGGGATTGGGGAGAGCCACCAGTACCATTTCCCCCGATGGCTCCCATAAGGATGATAATAATAAGTATAGGTAGAAAGAGAGGAATGAGACCAGCTAATAGAAACCATTTTATTTTTTTCATCGAATCTCCTTTCTAGTTAATGTCTGATATAGGCGGTAAATAGAACCGTTCCAAAACGCCATTTGGCATCTAGAACGACCGAATAGGACTTGACCTGTGTGATGATTTTATCTCTTTCTTGTTCTAATACTGGAAATAAAAGAAGGAAATCGACTGAGCGTTTTCCTTCTTGGTAGGCTTGATAAAGGGTTTCTTCAAGGATTCTTGGAAAAGAAGTTCTTGAACGTATTTTAGTATTCATGTCATTCTCCTCTTAGTTGTTTTAAGCGTTCCGTCAATCGATCTCTTCGTTCAATATTGCTCCTTAATTTATCATCTCGGGTCATAGTTTTACGATAAGCACGAGTAAAAGCATTCGATCCTTGAGCTTTGTACATGGCTTGAGGATCTTTATATTCCTCTAATTTGCGCTCAAGACTATTAATTCGGAGTTGTTTAAATGGAGAGATCCATTCTTCTTTAAGGGTTTGGAATTCATCGTCTGAACTTGGAGTTGGCTCTACTGTGATTGGAGATTCTATTGATGGAGTTGGTGCTTTCTCTTCCACTGGTTTAGACTTCTCAATGATTGGTTTTGTTGTAGAAGTACTTGGATCGAGTGTATCTGGTGCTTCAGATGGAGTCATTTCCTCAAATTGGTTCTCGGATTCCTTATTGGTAAAGAAGGAACCAACATTTTGGAAGTGACTCTTGGCATTCATGAGCATTCCAACTCCCAAACCAGCACCTGCTAAAGCAAAATTTCCAAGGTGTTGAGCAGATGAAAGACTTCGTGATGGTACTTGTGAAGCAACTTCTCGAGTTTTTGTGATCCCACTTTCAACTTTATTTCCAATATCACTTGCCACCATTCGAGCTTTGGATCCAAGAATGAATTGGAGCAATTCAGCTTTGTATTTCCATAGAAAGAAATATACGAGTCCTTTTGAGACAACTGAAATGAGTAGTTTAAAGACAAGGCCAAAGATGATCAAGGATGGGAGTGTTTTAAGAATGCCATCAAAGCCTGTAATGATAATGTTTTCGATCATTTTTTCAATATAGAAGACTAATAGAGTTAATAGACTTGTGATAGCTGGGAAAAGTAACCCACCAAACATGACTTTTAGAACTCCAAAGATCAAATCTTGCATTCTTGGTACAAAAGACATCAATAGCACAATTGGAAAGAGCAGGATCATCATCAGAACGAGTGTCTGAGCAATGACATTTAACATTTGAATCAAAATAACTGGTATCGCTAATACAAAAGCATCAAAAATTTTAAATATGACATAAAACATACGAGTAAAGATGAAATCAGGCATTGCCGAAACCCAACGGTTCTTTTCGCCATCGTCATTAGCTCCATTTCCTAGTTCATCTAGATATTTGGAGCGGTCTTTGGATTTAACTGCTGTAAAGTTTCCATTTTTATCGCTTGTTCCTAGTACCTTACTATCGTCAAAAGTTTCTTGTTTTCCGTCTTGGCTATTCTTGTATTTTCCATTTTCTTGTCCAGTATTGACAAAGACATAGGCTTTATAAGATGTTTCTGCTATATAGCTATCTGCCATAGAATCACCGATTTTGATCGTCTTATTTTTTCCATACTCTACTTTAATATGAGTGATATTTTTAGTGACCTCTTTAGAGACATTATTGATGGTATCAAGCAGATAAAGACCACCAGAGGTCCCTGCAACTGTTCCGAAGTAACCAAAGCCAAGGATGAGAACTAGAAAAACATGAAGGAGTGTTCTTGAAAAGGATCCTTTCGAAAAGAAATATTGATAAAAAAGATAGAAAGCTAAAATCAGAAGCAACATTGAAACGAGTGATTGCTTGGCAACTCCACTTCCATTTGAGCCGATAAATCCTTTCCAGATACTCATTGCTCCATTAAATACATAGTTCTTATAGCTAGAGTAGAGATCAATTTTTTCAAGAATTCGAATCAGCAAAGAAAAAAATCCCACCACTGCATTTAGAATGAAAAAGAAGAAGTTGACGAAAAGCTCATTAATCAGTACCCAAGCACCGTTAAAAGAAGCGAACCCAGTCGGCTCCATGTAGGACTTGAGAGAGAAGATATCGACTCCCCTTAATTTGTCAAAAGCTTCTTGCATGGATTCACCTCCTAACTAGCGTACTTATTTTCAAGGCTTGATGATACCGTAGCTTTCATTGGTTTTAGAAGCATATCAATATCTTCAAAGATGTTGTGTACAGAAATCATGTTGAGATTGCCATACACATCATAGTACAGGCATTGACCAGAAATCATGTTATCAATCCATTCGAGATTACTTTCAGTGACTTCTAGATTGACGTGTTTTAAGATATCTTCCCGTTCAGACTTTTCATAAAAGGCAAAGATGGTCCCAAATCCAGTTGTATCATCGTCATTTTCTGCATCATGTACAGATTGAGTAATCAGTGCTAAGGTATTATTTTTGGAGCGTCCAATCCGACGCATATTTTTGATAACGGCTTTTCCTTCTGCGGACTTCATAAGAATCCATGCTTCGTCAAAGAATTCAATGGTATCTTCATTTTCATTTCTTTCTCCAAAATGGGTGCAGAAGGCACCAAGCGCAAACATGAGGGCAATAGAGTTGCGTTCATGATCGGAAATTTTTTTGGAATCGTCCTTTGGTAGTTTGAGGTTATTGACCTCTAGAATGGTCACTCGTGAGTCATAGTTAAGTCCTTGAGTGGTCCCGTCTGAGAAGGCTAGTTCCAAGATAGAATTTGTGACGATTGAAGTCAGATATCGACCAACCGAAGCAATTTCAGAGGAAGTGGAGTCTCTAAGCACTTTTAGGACGTGTTTAAATCCGACTTTCTCACCAGTGACTCGTTTCTCTACAATCGCATTAATAGCTTCTGTGATCGCTGTTTTTTGATCCATTGTGACATCATCTACGGCTTGTAGTAGAAACTCAAGCATGTTTTTTGCGACCTCTACAGCCTGTTCTTTATCTAGAACGACAATAGGATCTAAGACTCCGTGGTTTGATGGCAGTGAGCTATCTAATGTCACAAAGTTAAAGTTCTCGATCTGTCTCTTTCGTTCAGGATAGAGAAGTGCAAATTCAGGTGAGTTGATCACTTCTTGATAGTGATTTCTAAGTTCACGTTTAGGGTCAATATAAAGGGTTTTAACATTTTGTAAAGCCACACTTAAAAAGATGATTTGAGCGAGGAAAGACTTTCCTTGCCCTGTTGCGCCCGTGATAATGATATGCGGGTTCTTAGTAATCTTTCCAGCGATATCTTCTTTATTTCCCACTGTCGCATTATAGAGGACAATGTTCTTTGAAGAATCAATAGCTTTATCGATGTCGTCCCAACGGCCTGTCCAGTTATCTACTCGGCCAATATACCAACCGATACGGTTTCCAGAAGAGGTATTGGTGAAGGGCATGAGTTCTGAAAATCCACGAGCAGTGACCATATGTGTCCAGGTGCGAGTTTTCTTTTGAAGATTTTCTCCATAGAGCAGCGCTTGAAAGAGATAAGGTCCGTCTTGAGAAGCTTCACTAATTTCGACTCCCATATCATCAAAATAGTTCAAAACCACTTGCCGTCTTTGTCGTAGTTGGTTCACGCTAGAAGCAGAGACTATAAGATAGGCTCCATATTCGATGATATCTTCCTTGTTTCCGACTTTCTTCATTAAGTCTTTTAGGGAGATGGACCCCATGATGATCTCGTCTTGTTGGACAGTATCTGTATTTTCTGCCTCTTCCATGATATTCCGATAACGTGTATTCGAACGTCCCATTCGTCCCTTGATCTTGTTGGTATCAATGAACTCTGCCTTGATTTTTAGTTCTACAGGAAAATTAAATCGTTGGATAAATTCGCCAAGATGAAAACCATTGAATTGAACAGGAAATTTACCAACTGGAAGAATAGTTACAAAGGAAGATCCATAAGGGCTTTCTAGCTTGAGAAAGCCACCTTTTAAGACTTTGATCAAGGTATCCGTGATATTGAATTGAGCACGATTAGCGAGCACCTCTTTCTTGTAGTGAGGGATATAGCGGAGGTATTGCATCCGCTGGTAATAAAAGAGTTCTTCATTGGATAAACGCTTTGCCCGAAGAACGGAGAAAGCTTGGAAAATGGTGAATTCATCACTTTTATAGTCTTCATACCAGGTGGGACTTAATTCATATTCATAGCCCAGACCCTTGGCTATTTTTTCAGTGAACTCATTAAAGCTCTCATAGGCCAAGTCTTTTACTGTAGCTCCATGATTTTGTTTGCGTAAAGTCACTCCTACGACCCAGTCAAACTGATAAGGGATTTCCATTTCATCTGTTAGGCGATCCACTGTGTAGAGAAGAAGTTCTTCTCCTAGTTCACGACTGTCATCTGCTAGAGCATCTGAAAAGTCTCTCATTTTCTCTTCTAAGAGATAGTCTTTAGGGATCAGAGATATTTCAAAGAACTTGTTTTTCTGGAGCTTCTTCATCATTTGAGCAACCGTAATTTTATGTTTGCCCTTTTTTTCATCATCTGTAATTGTGATGGGAGTGTTTGGAATACGATAATAAGCAACGACTGTTTGATCTTTTTTGAGAGCTAGATTTTCATGTGTTTCCCTAATAGGATAAGTTAAAGTAATACTCATAGGTCCTCCTTTTCTATAGATTTGTTTTTTCAAAGACAATTTCTTCTACAGGCTCTATTCGATCTTCGTGGTAGATAGCTTTTTTGTTTAGCTTAAAATCCCAAAAGTAAATCAGGTAATCTCCAATAAAGACGTGCATCTTTTTACCGTGAGGCTCGTATTCAGTATAGAACTTGGCCAATTTGTAAGGGAGATACCAATAGAGCAAGAGAGAAATTGAGTGAGTGATTTTTGCGAATGGCACAAAGATAAAACCTCCAAAGAGTAACATGGCCACAAAGACGATGATAAAAACAATGAAAAAGGACAACTGCATGGGTGTCGCAAAGTACCATAGTCGAGTGCCCTTTTTTGTCTTGATTTCTTGGATCCAATAAGGAGCATTTAGGCCCTTACTGTAATCATAAAGTCTTTCTTCATTCATACTTAGAGTCCTGATTCAATACCGAAGAGTCGCAGGAACCAGCCGACTGCTTTTAGGATATCTTGTCCTTTCGCAATTGAAACAATAACGGCATAGAAACCAACGACAGAGAAGAGTTGAAGCCAAGAACTGTTCCGCCAAGCCTTGATCGCTAAGAGCACGGCAATGGCTGTCAGGATCCAAATTCCATCACCCTGAAGGAAGGTTCGTAGATTGTTTGTATTCATAGAGTTCTCCTATTCTTTATCATTTGCATAATTCAGTGGAATGGTGTGTTCTAGTTTTGAGACATAGTAGGTCTTTTCTTTTTCTGAGAGGATAAAAGTGAAGTTTTCCGAGTGAGTGGTCCCTCCAACTTCAAAGGTAGCTTGGACATAAGCGATTAAATCATCACCGTCCTGTTTGAGATAAGTGTAGTCGATCGTTTTGAAAGTGCTATTTGCGATGATATCCACATCCTTAGCAATCAGATTAAGATTATCTTGGCTTGTGGTGTAGTTGGTAAAGAAGACCTTGAGGAATTTCTCTACTTTCTTTCGCTCGCTGTCTGAAAAATGATCATTGGCAGTGAGTTGGAGCTTATCATCTTCGCTAAAGTGTCCAGCTTGTGAGGATTCAATGGCAGAAAACCAAGGAAGGCCAGAAACGTAATATTTTCCATCTTTTTCATCAAAAGGAATATTGAAACCTGTCACAATTTCTTTTTCTTCTGTGTTGTTATCCCGATGGATGCTTTCCTTGTATTTAACCTTATAGGTCGCAACTTCCCCTTCTACAGTCATTAACTGAGAATAGACAAGTGAGCTGGGATTTCGAACTTGCCCTTGAGATTTTACATCAGGGATGAAATTGTAAAATTTATTTAAGTAGTCAACTTGAGCTTTTTGTTTATCGCTTTCTTGTGGAAGAGTGAAATAGGCATAGACGTAGTCATTCAAGTAATACTGGAGTTTATAGTCATATTTTCTACTCGACTCCATAGGCTGTGTCTGTTGCTTTTGGGTGGATTCTACTTGGGCTTGTAGTGTACTTACCTTATTTGAGAGTGTGATAGCACGGATAGATCCCAAGAAACCAACAAAAAGGAGGAAAGAAATTCCTCCTATGACTGCGATATTGACGGTCTTTTTATTGGTGACTTTTAGCTTTGGTGGGCCTCCTTTTTTCTCCACCTTTTTAAAGTGTGAAAGATATTCTTTCGCTTGAAGCAAGTAGCGTTTAGCTTTATCCATAGATCCTCCTTTAGAGACCAGCAAGCTCAATGAGCTTTGATCCTTTTGCATAAAGGCGCTTATTGGCTTTTTCGATCTCGCCATTAATGTAATAGTAGCCTCGTAGCTCAGTTTGGAGTTTTTCGATCAGGTCAGGCTTTAGGTCTTTGGCTTCTTCTTTTTTTAGGAGACTATTTAATTCTCCAGCCTTGGTCCAAGCCTCTCTGTGATCTTTCTTTTTAAGTAATTCTCCCAGTTCATTCGTGACTTGAGAGACTTTCTTTTCAAAAATAGTTTTAGTGGCCATTTCAATTTCCTTTCTAAATTTTTCTTGATTGTCTTTGATGGTCTTTTGGATATAAGTAATGAGTGAGGGGCGCATTTTTTTATTTACACTCAACACTTGACCATCTAGCGTGAAACAGGCATGTTCATAGTCATAGAAACCTTTCGCATCTGGTGGTTTTTCTGTAGATCTTCCAGCGCATTCATAGTAGAAGTCTTTGCCTTTTCGTAAGAGAATGTACATATGCCAGAATTCTTGTTCTGGAAGAAGCAGAAAGTCTGCTTGATAAATCTTCTTTAACATCTCAAGAAGCCTCAAGCAGATCATCGTAGCCTAGAGCTTGGTAGATAAAATCTGAATCAAACCAGAGCCAGTCATTGATTTGTCCTTCTGTTGGAGTATCGCCAGAGAAGATATCTTCACAAATGACGGTTAGAGTATCTACTCCACCACGTTCACGGACAGTGTTCAAGGTGGTTAGTCCACCAGACCAAGCTTTAAAGTTTTCTAGTGAATTGATTTGAACTTTGTATTCCATATAGTTTTTCCTTTCTAGTGTTCATAGTGTTTATTGGCTTTGAGAAGTCGTAACATGGCTTTTCCTCGATCAGTGATCTCTCCGCTATTCTGAATCATTTTCATGTATTCTGTTTGGAGGATCTTGTCCGCTTCAGTGACTAGTGCAAGGGAGTTAGCAACTTGATAGGTCAGCCAGCGAATCGTTCGCTCAATACTGTAAGGCTGTGGGTTAGTTGAGAGCTTTAAGGGTTCGACACCCCCAAAGAGCCGTTGCCATTTTTCGTCGGGTTTATAGGCTCCAAAACGAGTAACTCCATCATAGACTTGGATTTCTTTGTTTATGATACCTCGTGCGATTTCTCCGAGGTCTACACCGTTAATGTATTCCTCCACAATGCCTTGAGCTTTCTGATCTGAAAACCGCAATTCATAGCGATTCCAAATACCAAAAATCTCCAAGGATTCGTCCAAGGAGATGTTTTCCATTCGAGCAATTTCATAGCGCTTTTCATAAAAGTTGAAATAGAGTTGACTTTGACGGCTTCCAAAGTAAATGGACAAGCCGTGATTCGCTTCCATGTCTTCATTATCTGTGAAAGATCCACCACCCGTGATATTCCATTTCTTGATCGTGTCTAGGACAATCTCTTTGGAATAGAGTTTATCAATCAGTTTGGGAATTTGAATTTGTTCGTCCTCGTGACCGTAACCCTTATAGAGTTCATCTAGAGCAATATCGAGACGTTTCACCCGAACATCTTCATAGGAATAAAGAATGTTTTGAAGAAAGATCTGCCAAGTGATCCCCTTGTCTTCTAAAAGCAACTCCAACTCACGGCATCCTTGACCAGATAGTTGAAGGCAAGTTTGGTAGTCATTTGTCACAGACTTATCAAAAAAATCAAAAATCCAGATGTTCCCTCGTTGCCATAAGTGGGTATAGTTCATAAGACGAGTTTCTTGGTCTGTAAATTCACTGAGGTGGCAGTGAAGAAAGTTTTCACAGAAAGCATCTAAATCCTTTAATCGAGGAAAGGTCAATCGTAGATAGTCGATCTGAGCCCGAAGACTGGTTTTATCGCAATCTTGATAGTAACCGAGTTTTTCTTTTAGTTCTCTGAACTTATCAATCGTCAGTCCTCTTTCGCCTGTTTCATAGGAGCGATAGGTTCTTGTAGGGAGATCAACAACTTGTGCAAATGATTTTTGACTAAGTCCTGTTTGTTTTCTGAAATTCTTAATATGAAAAGGACTAATTTTGTCCATTCATCGCAACACCTCTTTCTAACGAAGTGACACACTTTTTTTACGAAAGTGACACACTTCATAAAAATTGAAAACCCAACTCCCATAAGGAATGAGGAGGGGTGGACTTGGCGTTTTTGCCAAATGTAACCCCCCTATTAGAAAACGGGGGTTGAAGTTTCATCATGGCCTAGAAACTTCGGGCTACGGTCTGCGCCTGACCTGCGGTCAGGCTTGCCCTTGCCCTTGTCCTAGCCCATGATGAACAATCGTCGCTTCAACTGCTTTTGGATAAGACCTGCGTCCTCCCTCTTCAAATTGAGCGAGGATTTCAAGAAGAAGTTTTTCTTGAAAAGGATCCACTAGAATAGCGGATACAGTCCGTTCAAAGATGATCCCTTGTTCTGTTAAGAGATAGATAATCTTGCGTAAGGTTGGCATTTTAAGATTTTGTTCGTCCGCAAATTCCTTGAGTGGTCGTTTGTTTGGTTCGTTTTCTATAGACTCTTCTTCCTCTATAGGATCAATTGTTTCAACCGGTGGTTTATATTCTTCAAATACTGAGAATTCTTCTCCTTCAAACTCCATGATCGGAATGTTAGAGTAGGCATCATAGAAGGAAAAACCTTGATCAAGCGGTACATAAGGAGAGAAAAATTCTCCAGCCAGCTCACCGTTGTTTGCGATATAGCCCCGTCCTTTGACCTTGACTCCATTAATTTCATCCAGCTTTTTGAACTCTTTGGTTTTATTAGCATCTCCAAACATCATGTCATATCCTGTTGATTCTAAATGACCGACGGAGAGACGCTTCATAAAATTATCCCGAAGAGCAGTTTTAATAAATTCCCCATCGGGCCGTTGCATAGCAAAGATGATAAAGACTCCAGCTTGACGGCCTTCAAGAACTAACTGGGAGAGGTATTCCATGAGTTCGGACTGTTGGCTATAGTCACGGTCAATCTTTGCCATAAGAGCTGCCCACTCGTCCACTAGAATGAATTTTGGTTTCATATCATAGTGAGTAAAGTTCTTCCCAGCTTGGAATTTTGGCGAAGTAGACATCATTTCATAGCGTTTTTCCATGAACTCTACATTCTCTTTAAAACAGTTGATGATATCTTCCTTACTTGTGTAGACTCGACTATGAAAGACTGGGATTTTCTTTAATCCAGCCAGATCTGAATTCTTTGGATCACAGATATCGACAAAACCGATTTTAGCTAGGGCGTAGATAATGGTCATGAGAACAACGGTTTTTCCTCCACCTGTTCCACCACCGATGAGAAGATGAGGTTCTTCAATATAATCCCAAGATACATCTTTCATGAGCTGAAGTTTGGATCCCTTGACTTTTACTTCATCGATGGTGATTCTGCTATCAATTCGGTTAATAGCAATTTCATATTTGATAAAACGATTATCAAAGGTTTTATTACGAAAGTCCCCGTTAAACATGACTTCAAGCGTGGCTCCAAGGTTGAGAAAGCGATCTTGAAATTTATTACCTTCTAGAATGAAACTTACTTCAATCTTGTAGCGAGATTGTTTGATATACACTTGAGGCAAGGTGACTTTTTCAATGATCTTGTTTTCACGTCTAACCTTTTTAACGAGATAGAGGTTGTTCTCTAGCAAAAAGCGTGAAAGAATTCGAAGACTATTGAGTTTTTGAAAAAAGAGCATCTTCCTGTAGAAAACCCGATTAATAAACCAAGAGAGAAGCAAAGAAAAGAGAAGCCCAGCTCCTAGAAAATATCCTTGGGGTAAAGGATGGACTTTTAATTCTTCTAGATGTATGTAGCTGTAGTAACTAATAGCCAACAAAAAAGGAAACCACCAGATAAACCATGTGATTCCCTTTAGTTTACGATGAAAAACTCGAACTCTTTTTCCACGATAGGTAAAGAGTTTCATCCTGCATCACCTCCTAGTTTTCTTTCTTATTTTCTACCGGTTTGTTTTCTTTAGACGGTGCGCCTCCAGCTTTTTTCTTGATTTTAGAAGCAAAGAGCTTATAGATATCATTACGATTGACGTGGGTATGCGTGATAACAATATCTTCTAGTTCAACCTCTTCACGGTATTTAATTCCTAAGTCTTCAATTTCAGACTCAGACATATCTGCGATAGTGAAAAAGAGGGTTTCATGCTGGACAGAAGAGTGAATCCCTACGACAATCCCACGGATCTCACCCGTATTGACTTGTACAAATGATCCATCAGGATTCCGTTGTGAGCGATCCACTTCAAAGATGATATCAGGGCCCTCAATGCCTCGGAAAGTCAGTTTTCCAAGAACTGCTGGTACATCCAGCCCATCTGTAATGACACGATAAGTTTTGTCAGCAATTTGTAGTTTTTCTCCGTAGTTTAATCCAATTTTAGCCATGTGATTTTCTCCTTTTTATTTCTTATTTTTTAAGTACCAATTTTTCCGCAAAGACATTGAGATAAGGTGCAACAGTGATGCCATTTAAAGCAGTATCTGGGAAAAAGATTGGGTTAACCGCTTCTACTAGAGCATCTTCTGGGAAGACAGTGGTAGAAGCAGGTGTGATAACATGGAAGGAACCATGTATTTCACTGTTTAAAATATGCCGTTGGTATTTGCCTTCTTTTCCAAAAATAAATTTAGGAGCATTTCCCAAACGTTCATAGTAAGCAGGGCCAATAAATTCTGGTTTCATTTTCAATGTTTCTGAGATCATAAGATTTTCCTTTCTGAGTGTAAAATAAAAAGAGTTAAGCTAGTTGCTTCACTCTTGAGTAATAGTGATTAAAAATTTTGCGTTTATACATGCGACTATAGAGATCAATATCCCCATAAGCAAATCCTGTTTCTTTTGCCTTAGAGACTAACTGATCGATATCTACCAGAGCTTGGCTATATAGTTTAGCTAGTAGATTTTCTGAACTATCAAACATCTCATAAGTAAAGAGATAGTTTTCGTAGAGTCGCTTACATTGTAGTGCGAAAAAAGTTTGTCATATCATTCCCCTTTATTATAATAGTAAAAAAGCTACTAAGTGAAAAAAGGAAAGAACTTAGTAGCTTGAGAGTAGGTCTATCTAATTAGATAGACAGCAGTAAAGAAAAGTTACTTGGTTGGAAAGATCCCTCTTTCCACGGTGGCAACGTTTAGCAAGGTGCTTTGCGTCAATTACCATCGCTTTCCCAGCCAATCTCTTTAGGTAGTCATCATCATACCCTTAAGATTCTCTTACGCCCTTTGGCGAAGCCAGTTCACTTTACTATTCGGAAAAGTGCGAAAGTCCGAAATGCGTGGAAGCCCACAAAAATGTTTTATATCTCCACTTCAACCATAAAACGGACTTGACTTTTCTTATCAAAACATTTACAATAAAGGTACGAAGTTTATGTGTTGTTCTGATGATCAGTCCTCTGGTTGTCAGACGCACTTTTTATTTAATTGTCAATGATCAAAACCTTCTAAAATAAGGTTATTATTTTTAGAAGGAATATACTCTCTCGAATATATTTATATTATATACTCATCTGAGTATATTGTCAAGAGGTTATTGAAAAATATTTTAAAATTTATTGAGGAATTAGCAATGGGATTTCCAGAACGATTAAAAGAACTCCGATTAAAAAAAGGATTAACACAAAAGGAAATTGCGGAAAAATTTGGGATCAAACAACCTAATTATCAGCAATGGGAAAGTGGAAAAAGAAAGCCATCGTCTAAAACTTTAGAGAAATTTGCGAATTTCTTTGGAGTTACGATGGACTACCTTGCAGGGAATGATGAGGAACTAGATAATGTTGAGTTACTTTTCCGTATGAACTCAAAAGGTTTAACTAATGAAGAAAAAGAAATATTTAAAAAAGAGTTGATTGAATTTATGGAAGAACGGAAGAAAGCCTTTAAAAAGGGTGGTTTACTTTAAGAGAACTTTTGACAGGTTGTGGGGTTGAAGATATGATAAATTTTTTTAAAAAATATCCTTTTAGACGTAAGATATGGAAGAGGAATTTTCCGCTATCTGATAAAGACTTTAGTTCTCTAGATGATGGTATTTATTATGCTTTTGATCATTGGAACGATTATGGCTATAGAACATTATATGCATTGACGGCAAAAATTGAAGGTGAAATATACGATTTTGGTAGTCTTAAATTATCATTTATTCCTTATAGGCATAATGAGGAAATTGACCTACAATCGATTCTTGATAAAGAGGAAAAATATAATCTGATTTCATTTGGAGATAAAGAGTATTACGAGTTTTTAAATAAGTTTCTAACCTCAGCTGAAAAAGATGAGTATTTCAAAAAAATGGGTGATATTGCCTACGACTTAGATAGGCTAGATGAGGCAATTGAGAATGATTCGATTTATTATCCTGTTGAAGACTATTATTTATTGAAGAATTCTTTTTTACGCAGTGTTACTTTAAGCGAAATCAGAAATCAGTTTCATAGATTAAGTATGGGTGGGAACTACGTTGATGAATATCAAATTAGTATTATTGATAAAAATGGAAACAATGTTTTAGAGTTTAGAAAGGATCCACATTCAATAGAGTATTTTCCGGATACTCTATATGCAATTGTAGGAAATAATGGAGCAGGAAAAACATATTTCATAAAAAACTTGATTGATCTTTATATTGAGAAAAATAGTGATTTATTTAAAAATAGTACTTCCAATATTAATCAATTCGAGTCAATTGTATTAATTTCATATAGTCCTTTTGATACAGGAATCATAAAAAAAGATAGAGAAAATTATAAATTTATTGGTATTGATTTCAATCAGACAACTAATTTAGAAGATTATATTACTGAAGAAATAAAAACTCTTTTTAAGGAGGCGGCGACTCCCAAAAATAAGAATAGAACTAAAAAAATTATAGACAAATTTTCATTTGATCCTTTGTTTATGCGGATTCTTCCGTTAGTCGAAGAAAGAGAATTATCGGAAGATATAATTAATGAACTAAGTTCTGGTCAAAAAATAGTTTTACTTAGTCTATTGAATTTGATTATCAAGGTCTTTGAAAAAACACTTGTAATTATTGATGAGCCTGAGTTATTCTTACATCCACCACTTTTAAAAGCATATATTAGAGGAGTAGAAGAAATTGTTGAGGAAGGAAATGGTGTTTGTTTATTAGCAACTCACTCTGCAATCGTACTTCAGGAAGTACCTAATACAAATATTAGGAAGTTAAAATATGATTTTGAAAGCCATATGGGTAGTATAGTGAAACTATCAAGTAAAACTTATGGAGAGAGTATTAGCTTCATTAATGATACTATTTTTGGTACTGACTTAAGAAATACAGGGTTCTACAAAGTATTACAAGATAAAATAGGCGAAGAACAAATTTCAGATAGTTTTGAAGCAGTTTTGGGTAGTGAAGCAAGAATTATATTACAGCTATCGAGGGAATTAAAAACAAATGAAGAAGATTGACGAACCGGATTTTAAAGTTTCTGATGTATGTGATACTGTAATCACTGATGCTCCAAATAAAGAAGATAAGCACATCAAGGATGTTTTCACACAAGTAGATCCGGCAGGGTGGAAAGCACAACTAGAGCATTATGAGATAAATTATCTTGACAATAGAAATCAATTGTATACTATGGAAGAGATGGACGATGCATATGGAATAACAATTGAGCAAATGAAGGGTATTTTCACATACTGCATGACGGGTAGTCGTACTTATAAGGATAGACTATATTCTCTGGCTCCAGATAGATGTCCTATTTGTGATAAACGGTGGGGATTTAATGATAAAAATTTAGATCATGTTCTACCAAAGTCTAAATTTCCTCAATTTGCTATAACTCCCCATAATCTTGTTACAACTTGCGATACTTGTAATAAGCGAAAACATGATGGATATGGCAAGGATGAATCGACAGGTGTTTTTAATGCGTATTTTCATGAAGTTTCTTTAGCAAAGTATATAAAATGTTATATATATGCCTCTAGGGGGGATATAGTAGTAAATGTTCATTTAATATCTTTTGATGAATCTGAAATACAAGATGAGAATCAATATCAAAGATTAAAGTATTGGTTTGAAAAATTATATGACCTAGACCAGATTTATAATATTAATGTTAGAAATAATATTTTAAAGTTAGTTGATGAATTTGCCAGGAGTGATATACCAGAAGGTTTAATTTCTGAAGAATTCCTACGTAAGGAATTTCAAACGAATTATGATGAATATAATAAATTTGATTTTTCAGATGGTTTGATATCAGATGAATTTTTGATTTTTATAATGTATGATTCTCTAGCAAATAAATCTCCAAATGAATTAATAGCCTTAATTAAGGAAAATATTCTTGCTAGAAAATCAGAGATAGCTTTGGCTAAGTGTGAGGATATATTTTAGAATTTTCAGTAGACAATCGTCTACTTTTTTTATATAATCAAGTCAACCAATTTGGTTTAGTTTTGTGATTCATACATAAAGGAGGTGTCATTCTTTGGATGAATTGTATACAAGAATAAGTAAGTCTACAAAAAATTTGTTATACCAGTACATGAAGGATAACGACATTTCATTACTAAATTATAATTTCAATTACTTCTTTCGACATTGTATTCAAGAATATCAGATTCAAGTAATTAGTCATCACTTCTCAAATCACAAGATTGAAGGATTAACCATTATTGATGAATTAGGTATTAGTTTTTCTTACGAAAAAGATAATCCAATTGTAAAGCAAAATTTTACGCTGTGTCATGAGCTAGGACATTTTATCCTAGAGCATGAAGGTAATTATTTTGCAGAATCTATTGATAATCAGGAGAACCTACTAGAGCGAGAAGCGAATATTTTCTCTGCTGTAGTATTAATGCCTGACATTGTTTTGTTGTCAAAGATTTATTATAGTTGCGACACCTTTCAAAAGATTCAAAATAGTCTGGATGTTTCAAAACAGGCATTGTTTTATCGCCTTTTAGATCTTCTTAGAGAATATTATCCTGGAAAAGAAAGTACCATTAAGCAGGCTATCGATGCTTATATTGATGGACAAAATGCCACACTACTCCTTTTGTTTCACGGTGTCAAAGATCAGATTATAAAGGAATTCAACAAATATCAGACTTCTCTAATCAATAAGATTGAGCAATCAGTAATCAAAAAAGGCTTCGTAACTAGCCAAGAGTATCCCGAACTTCTGAATCAAGAGAATTGGAAAACAATAAAGACTAGCTGTGACAATGTAAAAATATGGCTCATTTATGACAAAGGAAAATCTATAGCTTATGTTTGGGATAAAAATAAGCTAACGGACAAAGAGGCAAAACAAAAAGCTGAATTGAAATTACTATTAATGTGAGGGAAACGATGTACCAACCAGAAAAACTAAGGGCTCGTAGAAAAGAGCTAAAAATGACTCAAAAAGATATTGCAGATCAATTAGGTATTACCTACCAAGCCTATTCTGCATGGGAACGCGGAATAAAACAACCATCTAGAGAAAAAATAAAGCTTTTGGAGCAGATTCTAAATGTTCCAAAAGGTTATTTTACAGAGGTCGAAATCGTCCGACTATATAATACTTTATCGGATGAAGGTAAGAATAATGCACTTAGTTATGTCAGAGGCCTAGTTCAAAAAGAAAAATGTAAGAACATTGTTTCAATGTCAGAAAAACTATACGAATACCATGTTTACGAACAAATGTCTGCTGGTATCGGTTCATCGGTGTATAACGATCAAAACTATGATACTGTCTATTTTGATGAAGAACTAGCCCACGATTTCGCCTCATGGATTTCTGGTGACTCAATGGAACCCAAATATCAAAATGGTTCTGTGGCTCTCATTCGTGAAACAGGGTTTGATTATGATGGTGCAGTATATGCAGTAGTCTGTAATAATCAGACATACATTAAAAGAGTTTACCAGGAAGAACAGGGTTTACGGTTAGTTTCTATCAATCCAAAATATCGAGATATTTTTCTTTCGTATGATGAAGATCCTAGAATTGTAGGGATTATTGTAGGGAATTTCTTACCTGTTGAACAGTGATATTGTTAATGTAAAATAATAATAGTGTACTATTTTTTTGTTTATGGAGATTGAAAATGAAAAAAGAAAATAATGAAATAAAAAAGGCATATGATGAATTACTGAAAACTAAAAATAAATGTGGAAAATACAGTAAAACATTGTTTCACATCCATACCCCAGTATCCCATGATTACAGGTTATTTAAAGTTTGGAACGATTTATCAGAGAAAGAATGGAATAAACTATCTGTAGAAGATTATCTTTTAGAAGTAAAAAATAATAAGCTTTTTCCAGAGGACTTTTTTAAAACAAAAGATGGTGATAGTATTATTTATAATAACTATCAAAAAAATGGTTTTGAAAATGAAAAAGAGCAAATATCATTTTTGGTAGTTGCTCAGAGTTTATATCGAGAAAATATTTCAACAATAGTGGTTTCTGATCATAATACAATTTCAGGAATTAAGAAAATGGAAAAAGCTATAAAAATTGTATCTGAATTGAATATCAATAAAGGTAAGGAGTATATTGAAGTAATAAATGGGGTGGAAATTTCATGTGCTGATAGAATACATGTTCTTGTAGCTTTTCCAAATGAGAAAAGTGAAATTATCAAAAAATGGCTAGAAGAAAACCTTATGGGTATTAAAGAGGGTTCATATAAAGCTAGTTTAGATGTTATTGATACTTTTAATAAGGAAGAATTTATCACTTATATTGCTCATATAAATAGTTCGGATATATTTAAAGATGGAAAACTCTTTACTAATGCTTATAAGAAAAAATTATTTTCGAAAGAATATTTGAAGTATATTGGAGTTTCAAATAAAGACAGTATTTCAAATGTAAGAAATTACATTTCCAAAATAAATAAAGGCGTGAATCCATTTTTTATTCTGGATAATGATTCACATTATATTGAAAATCATTCTATTAATCCCATGTGGATAAAATTCAGTAAGAGAAGTTATAAACAATTGAAAGAATCTTTATCAGAGTATGATGTTACAGTAAAATTAGACAAACCAAATAAAAAAATAAAAAAAGTTATACGAGGTATATATATACCTACGAATAAAGAGGCTTTTTTATCAAGTAATAAGAAATTTAAAATTTTGTTTTCCGACTCATTAAATAGCATTATAGGAGGAAGAGGGACCGGGAAAAGTACTATTTTAGAATTAATTCAATTTGTTCTTTCACAAAAAGCTGACTCAAAACAGAAGTTGGAATTTTTATCTAAACATTCAAAAGTCTATTTATGGTATGAAATGCTTGAAAAACAATACATAATTGAGTTGAATCTTCCTAAACAAAAGGAGAATGAAGACATCTATGATTTATATCAAGTTAGAACAAGAAGTACTGATAAATATTGGTTTCATGAAAATAGAATAAAATCAAAGATAATAGAAAATCATTTATTAATTTATGAAATTCTAGATGATGAAAGAATTATTAAAGTACCAAAAAGAAAGAATCATTACTTAATGAAATGTTTGATAGTAGATATTCTGTTAACGAATTAGTTAATTCTGCGAGTAGTGGCAAAATAGATGATTTTCTACGTGGTACACTTTTCAAGGATAGAAAGAACAAAAAATATATCTTCTCCGAAAAAATTGATAAAATAGAAAAGATAATTCCAGCAATTGAATCTGCTGATGAGAAATTAAGTAAACAATCTAATTTTATAAATTCAATTATTGATAAGTTTAATAACCAACAAACGGGGAATTTACAAATTGTTTATAAGCAGGAACTTAATTATCTTTTACCGGACCGCTTTGAAACATGGTTTTTCCCACCAGGAAAAAATTTAAAAAGGCCTTTCAAAGGGTACATGCTGTCCTGTGAAGATATTATTGACTACTTATCATTTGTTTTTGACAAGATAGGATTTACAAATTTTGTAAAAATGATGAATGATAGGGAAATTCTTTATGAGAATCAACTAATTCAAATTGCAAATCAGAGGATCTCTAATTCAATTTATTCCGACATGTCCTTAATAGAGGTAAAAAAATCAAATGTACATGATATTTTTGATGAAATTTTCAGTATTTGGTACAAACTAGATCTATTTAGAATAGAAGACTATTTAAAGGATACATATAATAATTGTGAAAAGCTCTCTTTAGAATTCAATATAAACTCGAAAGTTACAGATAAAAATAAGAAAGCAATTTTTAAAGATGTTACCAACTTAAGTTTAGGCCAAAAAGTGGTTGCAATGCTTGATTTTATTCTTGCATATTCTGAATTAACTGATGATAATCGTCCATTGCTAATTGATCAACCAGAGGACAACTTAGATTCCAGATACATTTTTAATAATTTGGTCAAAATATTACGAGATGTAAAATCAAATCGTCAAATTATTATTGCTACACATAATGCTACAATTGTGACAAATGCATTGTCAGATTTAGTTATATTAATGAAATCTAATGGTGAACATGGATGGATTGAAAACTCCGGATATCCAAGTGAAGATAAAATAAAAAAATATATTGTTGATTATCTTGAAGGTGGAATAGAATCTTTTAAACATAAAGTTAAAATATATAAAAGTATTATTTAATTAAAATAGTTGAACCATAGTTTTTTGATTTAAAGAAATTCTTTCTACAATAGTTGTTAATAAGAAGAATTATTTTCCTTTAAATTGTAGTAATAAAAAGGGATATTTGCTATCCATTTCACCAATTTTATTGATATTTAAGCATGCTAAAGTAAGGCCAACGTTATCTCTATTATATGACTTTACACAAAGAAAAGTCCATAGAAACTTGGGTTCCAGGACTTTGTCTTCAATCTGAGGGATTGAAATTTTATTTTCAATCCCTTTTTGGATAAAGAAAATAATAATGGTGCTAATTAGGATTAATACCTAAATAAGTTTTAATTTTCTTTTCAAGAAAATCAATATGTTGGTTTATTTCGGTTTGTTGCTTATGAAGCTCATCAAGTTGAAAAAATAGTAGTCTAAGTCGTTGAGGAATTGTGGAGTCTCCTTTATATCTTAGGTCAGCGTATTCTTGCATATTTTTAATAGACATTCCCGTCTTTTTTAATCTAATAATGAATTGAGTCCACGCTATATCAGAGTCATCATAGTATCTACGATTATTTTCTTCTCTATGTGAGTAAATCAATTTTTCTTGCTCATAGTATCGAAGTGTGGAAATAGAAAGTCCAGTTTTTTTAGCAAATTCTCCAATAGAATAGTGAGCCATAATATTTCCCCCTTTTTTTTAATATTTTAGCATAATTTTAAAAAAATCGAAAAATTTTCAGTTTTCTCTTGACATAAAGTGCACTTTACTATGTAAAATACATAGCATCAAAGGAATTTGATATAAAGTACTCTAATTTATGAGTTGATTGAAAATAAAGGAAATTATGGAATCGCTTCTCTGTGTAGGTGGCGGAATGGGAGCAGCGACTCTTATAAAAAATGCAAATAGCAATCTGTAAAGGAGAAAATAGTATGGAACAAACGAAGAATTATACTTGTATTACTGGAGCCAGTGCTGGTATAGGAGCGGAGACAGCAAGACAATTTGCAAAATTAGGAAGGAATCTTATTTTAATTGCTCGGCGTCAAGAACGACTAGAAAAATTGAAGCAAGAGATTTTGAACCATTATCCGGATTTAGATGTTGTTATTAAAGTTGTTGATTTATCGAAGTCCAGTAATGTTTTTGCTCTTTATGAAAGCTTGAAAAAATATCACATTACTACTCTAATAAATAATGCTGGTTTTGGAAATTATGATAAGGTTGAATCTCAAGATTTAGAAAAGATAATAACATTAATCCATCTAAACATTGAAGCTTTAACAATTCTATCAACTCTATATGTGAGAGATTATAAAGATTGTAAAGGCGCTCAATTAATCAACTTATCATCTAGAGGCGGATACATGATGGTTCCAAATGCAGTTACATACTGTGCAAGTAAATTTTATGTTAGTGCTTTTACAGAAGGCTTGGCATTGGAACTAGAGGCAAATCAACATCAATTAAAAGCTAAGGTTTTAGCTCCAGCTGCCACAAAAACGGAATTCGGTCAAGTTGCTACAGATTCTAAAGAATATGATTATGATGAGCATTTTGCTAAATATCACACAAGTGAAGAGATGGCACAATTTTTGATGGAATTATATCAAAGTGACAAAGTTGTTGGTTTAGTTGATGTTACAAATTTTGAATTTCATCTTAGCGGACCACTACTTAAACATTAATTATTTTAATAAATATAGATAATGTGGTATCGATTAATAGTTGCAGTCGTTTTATGATAAGAAGAAAGCTTCTGAAACGTTAGATTTCAGAAGCTTTTTGTCTTTAAGTTTTGAGTAAGTTATAATTTTCTGTGATATTTAGGATATTTAAAAAATATACAAGTGTTTTTGTAGATTAATTTACAATTTTTCCAGTATTTTACCAAGTAGTTTTTCTAACTTTCCTAAGTCCCCATAGACTGTTCCGTCCATATAAAGATTGTAAACCTCGTCATCTTGTTCCACGCGTATTTGTGCAGAATACCCTTTTGATAATGCTAAGGAACGAATGACTTCTCGTTGAGTTCGTCCATTCCCTTCTCGAAAGGGATGGAAATAATTAAGATTATCAAGAATTTTTGCTAATTGTTTAATAATCTCATCTTTTGAATTAGCAGTTTGATAATAGGTATGAATAAGGCGGTTTATATATACTTGGGCAGTACTGAAAGATTGTATTGACATAAAAGGATTCCCATTTTTTGAGATATTCACCTTGCGAAATTGTCCCGCCCAAGCATAGACATCTTGAAATAAATATTTATGAATGGCTAAAATATCACTAATGGAGTAGACTTCAATGGTTTTCAAGCGCAAGTCTGCAAGCCTTTTAGTAACGAATAAATGCTCATTCCGGTAGGCTTCTTCAATATTTGTAATATTTTGTTTGTTGATTAAGACTGTAGAATTTGGATAGGTATATTGGTGATTGGGGTCAATGTACTCATAGCCTTCGTATTGATTTTTAACCAATATTCAATTCCTTTCGTTTGTTGATAACATAAGTTTTTAAATCAATCACATCTTGAACAGTAGGTTCATAATTTTCAATCATTGATGACCCAATAGCATACCAGACAGTATCAAAATCTGAAAAGTTATCAAAGGGAATTCCTAAAATTGTTAATTCTTCTTTATTTACATCAAGAGTCATGGCACACCTCCTTGTATAGAGTTACCCTTATTATACCATAAAATCGGTATTTTCACCTAAAGGATAGAGACTGTTATTAAAGGCTGAGACGATTTGTCTCAGCCTTTTGGATTGAAGATAAGGTCATCTTAGAAACACTCCTAAGGAAAGTTTTGAGTATTTTTTTATTTGACAAATATAAGTAGACGGTGTATACTTTATAAAAAGTAGACAACGTATACTTCGATAAGGAAAGGTGGTCAAATGAAACGGAATACGGAAGAACTGAAAGAAAAGTTAATTTCGGTCGGCATTGAAGAAATCAGAACTAACGGGATTGACCGGATGTCTATGCGTACAATAGCTCAAAAATGTGGGGTGACTCATGGAGCTCCCTATAAGCATTTTGGAAGTAAAGATAGATATATTCAAGTTGTTATGGAACACTTATCAATGTTCTTTTTGAAAAATATGATACTTGGAATTGATACTTCCATAGATGCAAGAACTCAACTAACTCTGATGGGCTGTAACTTTGTAAGGTTTGCCCAAGAGGAAACCTATCTATTTGAAGCATTATTTATCAAATTTCCATATAACTATATGGAGTTATCCCAGGAAACTATTTCAGTCAACTCCTCTTTACCAGGATTTGAACATTTTAAGTCGGTAGCGTTAAGACTTAAAGATGAGGAAAATCTTTCTAGTGGTGACGCAGAAATTTTGATCCATTTTTGGAGTTTTATTGCTGGTTTGGCTCTATTGGTAAGGAGTCCTGTTGGAGAAAGCTTTAAAGAAAATGATGTTCAAAAGACCGTCAGAACGATGCTTGATATTTATATAAAAGGAGATAGCTGATGAATGTTTTAATAATCTATTCACATCCGAATGAAACAAGTTATAATGCATCAATCCTTCAAACTGTGCAAAAGCATTTAGCACCAGAGCATGAGGTTAAAATAGTAGACTTATATAAAGAAAACTTTGATCCGGTTTTACGTTTTGATGAAAGGCATAAAAGGAGAGATTTACAGCATAATGAAGACATGAAACCGTATAGAGATTTATTGAGTTGGGCGGATCAGTTGATTTTTATTTTCCCTACTTGGTGGAGTGGAATGCCAGCTATTTTAAAAGGTTTTATTGATCGTGTTTTTGTTGCAGGTTTTGCTTATCAGAATGGACCTCGAGGTCCGGTGGGGCAACTAGATGGAAAAGCGTGGATCATTACGACGCATAATACGCCAAAAATTTTTCTTCCTTTTTCTCAAGACTACGCAAAGGTTCTAAAATCTCAAATCTTGAAACCCTGTGGTATTAAACCGGTTAAAATGACACAAGTTACACGAGTGGAGTATATGAGTGATCGTCAACGGAAAGAAGAACTCGAAAAAATCGCACAGATAACCAAAAGGATTTAAAAACGTGCGTTACAAGTCATGATAGAGCATACAGAAGATGGGTAAAGAGGCTGGGACAAAAAGATTTCAATTTTTAAAAATCTTAATTACTAAGCCCTTCAAATCTATAATTAAATGCGAAAAGCGAACAAAGCAGAATTCTGATTACCAGAAAACTAGTTTTGTTCGCTTTTTATATTTGAGATCGGACTTTTGTCCCAGCCTCTTTATTTTATATTGTTTTTAGAATTAAAATATTGAGATTAAGATTTATCTTTCTTAAACGCCCCTGCTTGTGCATACAATAACCATGATAAGGCAATCATAATAGCTGCGAAAACAGAAATTCCTGAGAATCCTGTAAATTTCACAAAGAGAACTCCTCCCACTATACCTGCAATTGTTTCACCTAAATACATTACTGCATTTGATAATGAAGAAATCGTACTTCGTGCATTTTCAACAGTACCTTGCAAAGTCGTCATAAACAAAGGAAAAATAAATCCATTATTTATATAGATAATTGTTAATAAAATTTCGGCTACCCAAAAATTATTAGCAAAAGGTAGAATAAGATAGAGGATAATTAATGTAAGTAATTCAGTTTTAAAAGTTCTTTGTAAACCAAATCTTTTAACCAATTGACTTCCAAATAAAGACCCCAATAAGTTACCCGCACCAATAGCTATAATTGCAGTACTAATGTTAGTTAAACTCATATTAAAGTCATTGGTAAACCATGTAGATATAAAGGTAATGGCTGTAAAAGAACCTGTTTGAAAAACAAAATAAGCAATTAGATAACTAACTGATTTTTTATTAGTTAGGACATTTTTATAAGCCTCTGTAAAAGAAATTCTATTTGCTTTTCCAATTTCAAGTTTTGGTAGAAAAATATGGATTAAAATGAGAAGTATTAAGGAAGCAAACGCAATCGTATAAAAGGGAGTTTGCCAAGAAAAGTTTGCCAGATAGCCACCAATAGGTACCCCAGCCATTTGAGAAACGGATAAACCAGCGGTCGCATATCCCATAACCTGCACAATATACTTTTTATCAACAACAATAGGAATTGAAGCCCAAACTTGTGGAGTTACAAATGAAGAACTGATACCTGCAAATAAGCGAAAAAGGAGCATTAAAGGAAAACTTGTTGCAAAACCACATAGAAAAGTTGAAATGGTAAAAGCAATCAGCCCATAAGTCATTACTTTTTTTCTATCACGACCATCTGAAATTGGGCCTGATATAAGGGCAAATACAGCATAACCTATTGCATATGCGCTGACCATCCAACCAGAAACTGAAGAATTTATATTATATAGGTTTGCTAAAGTTGGAAGCAGTGGAGAAATTAAAAATGTATCAGTTCCTATAATGAACATTGTTAAGAAGAACAAAAGAGAGTATTTTTTCATTGTATATTAACATCACTTTCTAAGAATATTTTTGTTATAAGTTATAAATATATACTTTACGTAATAATGGCTATCCAGTTCTGTTTCATAAAACACCTCCTTTTTAAATTTAATAGTTAAACAATTATTGAACTATTAAATTTTATATTATCACTATAATGCAGAAAAGTCAACGACGGCCGTACAAAAAATTGACAAGTGTTTATTTCAATAGTAAAATTACTTTATGACTATGAAACAATATAACCTTAGCGAAGATGATTTAAGAGTTAAAATTTTTAAAGCATTAGCAGATAATGTTCGTCTAAAAATTATTAGATTACTGTACAGAGCGAATACTGAACTAAGTTGTGGAGAAATTGGCGATTTGCTCATTATTAGTAAATCAGCTGCTTCGTATCATTTTAAAACTTTGCGAGAAGCTGGTCTTACTACAACAAGAAAAGTAGGTCAGAATAAATTTGTAAAGTTAAATCATGAGACATTTGATACTTTCTTACCTGGCTTTCTTAATTCTTTAGACAAATAAGCAAATGCATTTCAACTAGACCAGTAGTTTTTTTGTGTTAACGGGGAGGTATACCTAAATTGTCAAATTAAGTTAGATTTTTCATGTCATGTAACTCAGAAAAACTTGGTATGGTGTTTGATAATTTAGGAAATTAAAAAAATAAACATTATATCCTTAGGTGAGGCAAAATTCATGGATTATGTAGCAAGATTACATTTGAAGACTGGGACTGATTTCAGGCAGGGATTGGTAGATTTCTGTTTAAATAGAAAAAAACAGTATGTTGCTATTGGTTGGAGTAGTCAAAGTGAAGATCTCTATCGCGAGAGCTTTCAAGAGTATTATTACAGGGTTAAAGAGATATCTGGAAGAGCTAATCCAGCAATTAACGTTTTTAGGGATGCTAAAGTAGACGACTTATTCTGGACACGAGATCTGGATGGTAATTACTGGATTTGTAGAGTTATATCGCCTGTTGAAGTAGTATGTGATAAACGGTTGGATATTGGAGCAGTCTTACCAGTCGAAGCTTATAATTTTGGAATGCAAGTACCTGGCCAAATTAAATCGTCTTTCAATAGACCTCGGGGTGGTACTGTTGAAAAAATTCGTGATGGAATAATAATTGAGTATTCGAAAACGATTTTTAATCAATTATCAAGCAGTAAATATTATAAGGTTATTCAACAAGAGGGTAATCTTTTGGATAATCTACCAGATTTTGACTTAGAGGAACTTGTAATATCTTATTTACAAATAAAAGAGAACTATTATGTTCTGTCTAATTCAATAGCAAATAAATCCACTACAATTAAGATCGAGTGTGAAATGATTTCTAGGGATGTTTGTAATCTTAGAAAAGCGGTGCTTCAAGTAAAGGGGAAAAAAGCTAAGGAATTGGATGCTTTAGAATTCAATAGATATGTTGAGGATGGGTATATAGTATATCTGTATGCACCTAAAATAATCAATCTAAATCAGATTGGCAATGTGGTTCGAATAACTAATGATGACCTATTAGATTTTTACAAGAAAAATAAACCCATACTCCCATTATCAATCACTAAGTGGGGAACTCTATTCGAGGGTAATAACAGCTAAGTTGTTTACTTGAAATTTCCCTAATTCAATAAAACTTATACAAATTTTTTGAAATAAAAAAAGCAGTACAAGTCTGCTAGAATTTGATGTAAAGCTGTTTTAAAATTGCTTAAAATAAAGCCTTGTCAAACCAGGTCTTAAGAAAGCTCGTAAAGCTTCACAATTTAGTAAACGTTAATACGTTATTGGAATTTGTTACAAGATCTCAGCACTCTGTATTTACAGAGTGTTTTTTGTTTTATAGAATTTACGCGAATAGAATGCGAGTATGGTATAATGAGTTATAAATAATTTCTTTAGAGGAAGTGGGCAGATGAAAATTATAGTCGATCGAGATTCAGTTTGTGCCGGAGATGATATATACTACCATGAGATGACATTCGAGGTGCCAGAGAGTCTCACCGTTGCAGAATTCTTTGACTTCGTGAATTCTCATGGTTTCTTAGCTTTCATTCAAGGAAATGATGTAGCGTGGGGGCTTCAAAATCGCGCGGGTAAAATCGGAGAGTATTTTACAAAAACAGGAGAAGTCACTCATCCAGAAGTTAAAATTAAAGATAAAATGGATGAAGCTGGTGGCGATTCTAAATTATATGTACGCTATTATAGTAACCCGGAATGGGCAAAAGAGAACAGTAATAGAGAACAAGCGTGAAGAAAGAATAGTTTATAGACAGAATCAATAGGGATTTTCGTTTTCCATCGATATTACACGCTAGGAATTCTTAGATTTCAAGTCATTCGTTTCGCAGTTGCAGACTTTCTGAAGAACAGATCTACCAGACGTTTGTGAAATTCTGTGAGGAGCTTGAGAACTATCTCGAGGAAGCAGGGGACGAGTATCGCATATTATTTAAGAAGAAATTCTTGTGACAGGAGAGAGGTAGCAGACCCGCCTTCAAAACCGTACGAGACGTAGCGGTATTCACCAATAAACGCTTGATTGTCAAAGACGTTCAAGGACTCATATGAACGAAAGTCGAGATGTATTCCTTGCCGTATAGCGCTGTGAATATGTGGTCTACAGAAAATGCAGGTATCCTCGATTACACAGCAGAAGTGGAATTATGGACACGTTCAGATCATATTAAGATTGAACTGAAACGTGGCATTGATATCCGCGAGTTCGAACGATTACTAGCAGAATATGTTTTATAAAAAAAATAAGAGCCACTACAACTGTAGCGACTCTTATTTGTTGAAAGTATTTTCAATCCCTTCAACTGTGCCTTTAACGCCTTCTTTAACGTTTTCGAACACTTCTTTAGCTTTTGCTAAATCTTTTTCTACAGTACCTTCTGTTTCAGTGCTTTGATCACCAGTAACTTTCCCGAATAATTCTTTTGCAGCAGCTGATGCTTGTCGCACTTATTCTTGCAATTTATCAAATAAACTTCTTTTCAGCTTATTCTTTTATTTTTTTAAATTTCATTTCATAGCGAATAGGATAATGATCGGCATTGATGTCTTCTTCTGCTGGAACCTTCTCCAGTGTCAATGTCAAGATATCTCCGTCAATTGAGTACTGATAAGTCGCGGCCTCTTCAATATTTTCTCCACCATACAAGAGGAGGCCAAGAATATTTGGTGTTTCCGGGAACGTGATGGTTTGGTTCGTCGTGTCAATCTTAATATCCTTTAAAACGCTCTTCACAATGAATTGATTCATATCAAAGTCGAATTGATGATGCTTCAACTTACCAAATTTCGTTTGATACGAGTGAAGGTTGAAGCTGTAGTATGTTTTTTTCAGCGCATCATCTGGTTTATTATCTTTAAAGAAGTTTTGTAAATAAGGATCGATAAATACTTTGTAATCTACAGTGTATTCATACGTAGCACCATTTCCTTTAATGTCTAAGGTTGGTACGATATTTTCAGCGCCTTTGACATAGTAGAGACGTGTTGGTTTATTGTTGCTTTCTAGGTAATCCGTATACCCAGCAGCGCGTTCAGCGGTGTCTCTGAAGTTAAGAGCTTCCCATTTTCCTTCAAGCGAAACAGGTTCTTTCTTTTCCTTTGTGGCGCCAACGCGGTTAAAACGAAGCTCGAAGTGAGTGGGGACGTCCTCCTTTCCTTTAACATCTACACTTAAGACGAGTAATCCGTTCTTGAGTGAGTAGGTATAAGATGTTTCTGCTAATGAATTTGAGAATGGAAAAGTTGAAATTAAAACCAGCCCTTCGCTAAACGTGACAGTCTTATTCGATTCATCGACAGTTCCTTTCGTGTCGTAGGAGAAGATTCCTGTTGATTCATCCAAGGAAACTGTTGAAGATTTATATTTTTCTGAAATCGAACCAATTATTTTGAAGAGGGACTTTTTAAATTCTTTTTCGTCAGGATGAATACCAGGGTCTATTTTCATACGAGTTTCTGCGTATTTATTCAAATCGAACTGATACGATGCATCTGCTTTCCCATCTTCTATCTTTAAGCGGAAATCAAGTGTGTCAAACTGATTGAGTAATGTCCCGAATGTTGAGGGAAGCATATTGATCGTGAGAAACGACTTTTGCACGGTATTGCGAATATCGGTTAATTGCCATTCGCCAGCGATAGTATTGAGTTCTTGTTGTGCATTATTGGCATTTTTGTCTGAAGATTGGTTCTGTCCGCATCCAGCAATTACGAAAACTACGACAAGAGAGAGCAGACAAAGAAATAGTTTTTTAGCTTGTTTAATCATTGTTGGACCTCCTTGAAACAGATTGTGGTGTTATACATATATTATACGTCTAACACTTTAGTTTTGCAAGGGCTTTCACAAAAATGTCAACCTTACTCCGTAACTTCACCATTATTCAACAGGAGAAGAACGAATAACATAAGATGCAGGCGTATATAATTGTTGAGTTTCTCAAGGCCTTTCATGTGAAAAAACACTTTTTAATAGAGCATATGTTCTTAAATTAATTTATTGCTGAGAATTGATAGTCACAATTTAGTAAACGTTCTTCGAAAGAATGACTATACTTACAAAGAGCACCTTTTGGGGTGTTCTTTTTTTGTTGAAAAGTAAGACTTATCACAAAATTTTTCTTGAGTTATTTTTTATCGACAGCTTTTCTCAAATATATGAAATTCATTTGATATAGAAAAGGGCCTATATTTACAATACTTTTCAAAAGCATCTATTAGTTTGACAGTAATCAAAGGAGTGTTATAATAGAAAAAAAGAAAGAAATGAGAGATTGAGTGTGGGGAAAAAACTATTAGGTGTAGTTTCAATAATTCTACTAATGCTTTTGCTTATATTTAATGCAAGTAAAAACAACAATAATACCTATGATAATGAATTTCTAACTTCGTTAGCAAAAGGGTTAGATAAACGTTGGGAGGTTGTTGCCAAAAGGGAGTATGATAAAGAATCACTAAAAAACTATAGAACTTATGTGGATTATGAACTAAATGAACTTAAGAAATATAAAAATCGAGAGTTTGAAAATCCTGAGTTAAAGAAACTAGCTGACACCTATATTGATGTCCTTAAGAATGAAAAGGAAACGACAACAAATCGAAAATACCTGGATAGTATCTTTAGACGCGAGTGGAATAAACTCCAACATAAACGTTATGAATTACTTTTAGATATTAATTCAATAAGTGAAATTCCTGTTCAAGATAAAAATAGTTTAAATGATATATTGAGATCCGGTAAAGCTGTTAAAGAATTTAATAGAGTTTACGGAATATTAGTAGATACGTTTGATGCAAAAAACTTTGTTGTTGAAGAGGTTGAAGATGGATCAGAAAAAGAGAAACGCTACGTGGGGAATTTTGAAAATACTACAGGTCATTACATCAGTTACATAGATATAAATATTAATTTTTATGATGAAAATGATAAAATTTATTCTGGTTTTCGGTTTAACACAAGATATGGATGGGAAAATGGAACTAAACAAAGCTTCGAATTCTCGGTTCCAGATTCAGATACGAGGTTCAAATATTTTAAGGTTATTTTGGGTGAAAACAGTTTTAGGTATAAGTAGCCTTCTTGTTTTATAAAAAAAGAAATACTCCCCAATAGATCTTAAGAAAGTTCGTAAAGCATCACAATTCTCAAAACGTTAATCAATACGATACTATCAACGTTTCAAAACACTTCATGGTTCAGACCATGGGGTGTTTTTTTGATGATTTTTAGCAAAATTCACACCATTATTTTTTAACGAAAGGCAATTTCTCCAACAGCCATTGGAATTACATTTGAAGTGTTGACATAAGTCTTAGTTGTAATCGTATCACTGTGAGTGAGTGTTTCAGAAATAGCTTCAATAATTGTTAGAGCGATTATTGGATTACTTGCTATAGTGGGTAAACGAAAATATAGATAAAAATAAAGAGAGCAGTTAGCTCTCTTTTCTAATAAATAAAACAAGTTATTCTATATAAGGAAAACTTTTGATCCTTTGGTTCGATTTTTGTTTGTTTTTTATGAAAGTTAACCTTATTGTTATGAAAGTGATTAAAATTAGATGAAATAAGTGATGGTCCAATCCGGGACTTTTGAAAGAAAGATTGTCGAGAATCACGGTTCTAAAAAAGTTCAGTACCAGTTTTATTTAGTTTATGACAATGGTAAGTAAATGCTTTAATAAAGTTAGAATAATAATTGTTATCAATGAATTTAGCGCTTTCCAAATAATTTAATAAATTTCTAGCCAGATGAATAGCTTCAGGTTTGTTCCAACGGAATTGGTTATAGACATGTTCAACTTCTAAAAACATAAGAGGTGTAGATAGATATCCACGTTCAAATGTCTGTAATTCTTTGACTTTATTGATTATTTCGTCAGCTTTATTATAATAACCTTGTTCTGAAAAATGTTTTGCAGTAAAGGTTAATCCATTTAATATGCGAATGTAAGTATCAGTGTTAGCACTCTGCTTATACATAAATAGCAATTGTTTTGCCATGTGATTAACTAATTCCATAGGACAATGATTAACTATTCGATAGTAAATTTCTAGTTCCGCACTGTTAAAAGTTTCTGAAGACATTAAATGATTAATGATATTTTGAATTTTAGCAACAGTTTCATCAGATTTGTCTTTTGTTGGATAATAATTTAGTTTTATAGTTTTTAAAAGTATATCTGCTTGTAACTTATTATCGGTTAAGTAGTTGTCAAATAGTTTTTCGTATTCAGGAAGATACTTAATAATATCTTCCTCATTTTTAATGTGTTTTGCGAGCTCAATTGCAGGGAATTCTAAACAATCCCCTCCGTTGTTAGCATATATGGTTGCAAAATCGTTCCATTCTAATCCAAGAACAATTAATAGACGACTAAAGTTTTCGAGAGATATACCTTTTTCTCCACGTTCAAAACGTGCAAGAAATTGAGGAGAAACAACACCAGAGGCAGTTTCTTTTAAACTCAATCCACGTAGTTCTCTTAATTGCTTAAATGTTTGTCCAAATGGATGAATATTAATCATAAAGAAAATTAATCTCCTAGCTTTTTAGTAAATTAATAATTAATATTATACTTTAAATTCTTGTTAAAAGTTAGTGAAAATAAAACTATAGGTTCAAATTGTAGAAAAAGGCCTCTATTTAGGGGCTTTTTTTATAAAAATGAAACTATAGAATATAATAGATAAATTTTAATATATATTTTTGATACTATTTATTAGAAGATTGATAGACTACCTTTTATACTATTGGTCTAAAAAGAGCGAAAAGGAAGGATTGAGTTATAAATGCTTTAGATAGAGTTTTTAGATAGTGTTTAACGAAAAATATGAAATTGAAAAGAGGATAAAATGAACGAGATAAAAGAAATTTTTATGAAGATTGTTAATTGGTTTAAATGCTTATCAAGACTAAATCAGATAATTGTAGTAGGGATAGTAATAATTTTCGCGATGGTTTCTGGTAACTTTTTAAACAAGAGCGAACTTGATGGAAGTTATTCTGGTGAAAAAGGTGGATTTACTATTGTAATGTCAATACATGGTAACAAAGGAGATTTGATAATGAAAAAGGGTGATGAGAAACATGAGGGAAAAATTGAAAAGATTAATTCAACTACAAAAACTTTCACAGTAAAAGACGTCAAAAGCGAGTTAACCACAGATATGACTTTTAAGAAGGAAGGGAATATTTTAAGACTATCTGATGGTAGCAGTGATGATGAATTGATATTAATTAAAAAATAGAAGACTTAAAAATTAATAAGAAGAAGGAATTATTATGAAATATAAAAATATTTTAATTGGTACAACAATTTTAGGGCTTGTTACTTTTTTACTACCGGTTGTCACTGGTCGAGATATGTCACTTGCTCCGATTAGCCGAGAGGTTGCTAGCTATTTACGTGCTCGTTCTCCACTGATTTTGTTTATTGCATGGTATGGAGCATTTTCAATTACTTTAATATTATCTTTAGTCAATATTAAATCGATAATCTTTAGTAGAATCAGATTTGTAATTATCATATTGTTAAATATTTATACTATCGCTGTACATGTGTCAATTACTGGTGAACTATTAGGAAGGTCCGGAGGGCTAGGCTATGGAGGAGCCATCTATTATTTTTGTGCTGTGGCAAATATTTTTGTAAGTATTATACTTTTCAAAGAGGGTGGTTTAAATATAAGAAAAAAAGACTTATTGAAAGTAGCTGAAAAAGGAGTAGCTGTTGGAAAAGCAACAGCTAATGTAGCTACAAATGTAGCTAAGACAGCAGTCGCAGAAGTAAAAAAAGAAATTAATAACCATAAATCAGATTCTGAAGTGTAGTAATAAAATATTTACAAATATTTCTAAAGGAATAATTGAATATACATAGAAACTACTAAATGAAGATCAACATTCTGACAAATTATTATTCGTTTTAACTATTTAGTGTTTATGAGGTGTCTTTTGTGATTGAAAACTAATAAGTCAATTGCCTCAAAACGTTAATCAATACGATACTATCAACGTTTACAGACATTCAAGAATTTACTCTTGGATGTCTTTTTTTGTTAAAAAAACGAAAGTTCACCCCAAAATTTACTCAAATCATATATTTAAATCTAAAATTTTGTTCCGAGTATCAGTTTAGTATGATATAATTAAATACGAATAATATAAAGGAGTTATAAATGAAAATAGGAAAAGGCATCAATTGGATTTTGATTCTGTTAAGTTGCTTCATTGCTATAGTACTGATAGGTTCTCTCTTCTTCTTTAATCATAAGAAGCATGATGCAAAAGCAGTAAATACTACAACAGAACAGGTTTCTACTACTAGTACAACGACAACTACTAGTTTAACAACTTCTCAAGCTAGTGTTACTACTATTACAGAGGAAAAACCTTCAACACAACAAGAACAAGCACAGTCTAAATCACAGGAAATAGATGCGCAAGCCATTCAAAATGGAGACTTCTCTACTCTAGTTGGAACTTGGAGAAATGGTTTTGGTCAAGAATTCACATTCGATAAAAATGGACTAGTGAATAGTGGTAACATTGAAAAAGTGAGCCTAGGTAACGATGGGAGTATTAACTTTAGTGTTAGAAGTGGGAATACAGGATTTGGTATGAGTGTTTATCCTGCGGGAACTACTATGAAATGGGTTGATTCTGATTCAAGTAAAAATAGGCTTATTGCTGGTCAATCTGTTCCAACTAACTCAGAACAAGTTTTTTATAAAGTAGACTAAATGATTAACCATCTCATCAAATTTGAGATGGTTTTCTTCTTTATTTGTGAGTCATGATCATTTTATGAAGGTGAAGTAAACAGGGTTTAAAGTTGGATTTTTCCACTAGACATTCGTCTACTTTTTTTATATAATAAAACTAAACCAAAATGGTTTAATTTTTAAAATAAAGTCAACCTGCAACGAAAGCATCACGCTAGGAGGTAAAATATGTACCAACCAGAAAAACTCAAGGCTCGTAGGAAAGAGCTAAAACTAACACAAAAAGAGATTGCAGAGCAACTTGGGATTAGTTTTCAGGCTTATTCAGCTTGGGAGCGTGGAGTCAAGGAGCCTTCTAAAGAAAAGGTTAGTCAGCTAGAGAAAATCTTAAAAGTACCAAAAGGCTATTTTACTCAAATCGAAATTGTTCGTCTTTATAACAGCCTTTCCAATAAAGGAAAAGAGAAGGTAGTGCTCTATGCTCGCAACTTGGCTCAAGAAGAACAAGCCAAGAAGGTGACTGCTATTTCAGAAAAACTCTACGAGTATCATGTCTACGAACGCATGTCGGCTGGTATCGGAGCTTCAGTTTATGATGATCGAAACTTTGATACGGTTTATTTCAATGAAGAACTGGCTCACGATTTTGCTTCATGGGTGTCTGGAGATTCCATGGAACCCAAATATCAAAATGGTTCCGTGGCTCTGATTCGAGAGACCGGATTTGATTACGACGGTGCTGTCTATGCAGTGGTTTGCAATAACCAGACCTATATCAAACGGGTCTATCGAGAAGAGGATGGCTTACGTTTGGTCTCCATCAATCCTAAATACAAGGATATTCACATCTCTTACGAAGAAGATCCGCGGATTGTAGGCATTATCGTGGGTAACTTTGTGCCAATGGAGGGATAGTCTATGGGCTACTTTGATTATTCCAGAGAGCCCAAAAGTGATATTGCCTTTGTCGATATGAAGTCCTTTTATGCTAGCGTTGAGTGTGTAGAAAGAGGACTCCATCCCCTTAAAACCTCCCTTTGTGTTATGAGTCGGGCGGATAATTCTGTTGGACTGATTCTTGCCTCCTCGCCGATGTTTAAAAAGGTCTTTGGGAAAGCAAATGTTGGTCGTGCCTATGACCTCCCCTTTGATATCAAAACGCGTAAATTTTCCTACTACAATGCCAAGAAACAAGGTTTACGGACAGATCCAGCCTATGTGAAATTTATCGAAGATTGGGCTCGGGTGACCGTCATTGTCCCTCCTCGAATGGATAAGTATATCGCGGTCAATATGGAAATTCAGCGCATTTTCCAGAACTATGGCAGTCCAGATGATATTTATCCCTACTCTATTGACGAAGGCTTTATTGACCTGACCAGTTCGCTCAATTATTTTGTCCCAGATCGACAGATTTCTCGTAAAGATAAGCTGGATATGCTTTCGGCTCGTATCCAGCGAGATATTTGGCGGCAGACAGGGATTTACTCGACGGTCGGCATGTCTAATGCCAATCCTCTGCTTGCTAAGTTGGCCTTGGATAATGAAGCCAAGCACACACCGACCATGCGGGCCAATTGGTCTTACCAGGATGTGGAAGAAAAGGTCTGGGGTATTTCTAAGATGACTGACTTTTGGGGGATTGGGCATCGAATGGAGAAGCGCTTGAATGGTTTAGGGATTCATTCGATTAAGGAATTAGCCAATAGCAATCCGGATGTTCTGAAGAAAGAACTTGGTCAAGCTGGGTTGCGCCTGTGGTTTCATGCCAATGGGATTGACGAGAGTAATGTTCATAAACCCTATAAAGCTAAATCTCACGGCTTGGGCAATTCACAAATTTTACCGAGAGACTATGTCAAACAACGAGATATCGAAATTATCCTTCGAGAGATGGCTGAGCAAGTGGCTATCAGGCTTCGAAGGGCTAGAAAAAAGGCGACGGTGGTTTCTATTCATCTTGGTTTTTCTAAGCAGGAGCAGAAATGCTCCATCCATACCCAGATGAAGGTTGAGCCAACCAATAACACCAGTATTTTGGTCGGGCATGTCCTGCAATTGTTCCATAGCAAATACACTTCTGGGGCCGTCAGGAGTGTTGCTGTCAGTTATTCAGGATTTGTGGACGAATCCTTTGCTTTGATTTCCCTTTTTGATGATGTTGGTAAAGTAGAAAAAGAAGAAAGGCTCCAGACTGCTATTGATTCCATTCGAGAGCAATTCGGATTTACTTCTCTCTTAAAGGCGACTGCCTTAGAGGATGCATCGAGAAGTATTGCCAGAAGTAAGCTGATCGGAGGGCATTCTGCTGGAGGATTAGATGGCTTGAAATGATTGATCGTTCTTATTTGCCCTTCCAATCCGCAAGGGACTATCAGGATCCAGGGATGCAGAAGTGGATGGGCTTCTTTTTATCAGAGCATACGAGCTCGCTCAGTGAAGAAAAAAATCGTGTCGATTTCTCGACAGATTTGACTCCTGTTGAGAAGTTGTTGTTGCTTTCACAGCTATACATCGGGCGACTAAAAGGTTGCTTCGTATGTCGAGAAAAAAAGGGGAGAAGCACGATAATCGGTGAAGTAAGAGAATTATCTCCCGAAGAAATTTCGGTTAGAACTGATGAGGGTTATAGGCTACTAAGGGTTGGTGACATCCTAGAAATTCAACTGTGTCAGGAGGAAGTTTATGACTAGAAAAGAGCTTTATGAAAATAAATTGCAGATGGACTATTTCTCAGATGATTACATTCGTTTTGAGGAAGATTTTCAAAAATACTCTGCCATGAATGTACCCCTGACTTTTTTGATTGACGACATCCTACGAACCATGGCTATTAACCAAAAGGACTACTTTGTCTTAAACAAGGAAAACGCCAAGGACGGTAGGGAACATCGATTTTATTTTAGGGTGAAGATGGAAAAAGATTGTCCACGAACTCGGACTTATGCCTATCTTGGACTTGTGCGAAATCATCAGTAAAGATTCTTGTCTTAGATATATGTTGTTGCAATAATAACACTGCAAACAACTATCATTTCCAGCCGTTCGAGAGCTATTTCTTGAATGGTTTTTTGTATACTGTTTAAAAGCAATTGAACTATACCAATTTTTGTTCTTGACAAGTGAAAGAAACAAGTATATACTGTTTTTGCTGATTCTTCAAAGCGAGAATTAGACTATACCAATTTAAGGAGAAAGCACAGCTTGTCTGTGTCGTATGTACTATGTGTGGAATTGTTGGTGTTGTTGGAAACACAAATGCAACTGATATTTTGATTCAAGGGCTTGAAAAGCTCGAATACCGTGGTTATGATTCTGCGGGAATTTTTGTCCTGGGTGGTGCAGAAAATCATTTGGTAAAAGCTGTTGGTCGTATTGCAGAATTGTCTGCCAAGACAGCTGGTGTTGAGGGAACAACTGGTATCGGACATACTCGTTGGGCTACCCACGGGAAATCAACGGAAGACAATGCTCACCCACACCGCTCTGAGACAGGACGTTTTGTCTTGGTGCACAATGGGGTGATCGAAAACTATCTTGAAATCAAGGAAGAGTACCTTGCAGGTCACCACTTCAAGGGACAAACAGATACAGAAATTGCTGTTCACTTGATTGGAAAATTTGTGGAAGAAGACGGTATGTCAGTACTTGAAGCCTTCAAAAAAGCTCTTCACATCATCCGTGGTTCTTATGCTTTTGCTTTGATTGACTCTGAAAATCCAGATGTCATCTACGTGGCGAAAAACAAATCACCTCTTTTGATTGGTCTTGGTGATGGCTACAATATGGTCTGCTCAGATGCTATGGCGATGATTCGCGAGACAAGTCAGTTTATGGAAATTCATGACCAAGAGCTGGTTATTGTCCGTAAAGACAGTGTGGAAGTGCAGGATTATGACGGGCATACTCTGGAGCGTGAAAGCTATACTGCTGAGCTAGATCTGTCCGATATCGGTAAGGGGACTTATCCATACTATATGCTCAAAGAAATCGATGAACAGCCAACTGTGATGCGTAAGCTAATCAACACATACTCTGATGAGAATCAACAGATGGTTGTGGATCCTGAGATTGTTAAAGCGGTTCAGGAGGCAGATCGAATTTATATCATTGCAGCTGGAACTTCTTATAATGCAGGTTATGCTTCTAAAACGATGCTAGAAGAATTAACTGATACGCCTGTGGAATTGGGTATTGCATCTGAATGGGGTTATGCCATGCCGCTACTGAGCAAAAAACCAATGTTTATTTTGCTTAGTCAGTCAGGTGAAACTGCTGATAGTCGTCAAGTTTTAGTTAAAGCTAATGAAATGGGAATTCCAAGCTTGACTGTGACTAATGTTCCAGGTTCTACTCTTTCTCGTGAAGCAACTTATACTATGTTACTGCACGCTGGTCCAGAAATTGCTGTAGCTTCAACTAAGGCTTATACAGGACAAGTAGCGACTCTAGCATTTCTTGCTAAAGCAGTTGGGGAAGCCAATGGTAATGAAAAAGCAAAAAAATTTGATTTAGTGCGTGAACTTTCAATTGTAGCTCAGTCTATTGAGTCTACTCTTTCTGAAAAAGAGTTAATTGAAGAGAAGGTTCGTGGGCTCTTGGAGACGACACGTAATGCTTTCTATATCGGGCGCGGTCAAGACTATTATGTAGTTATGGAAGCTAGCCTTAAACTTAAGGAAATTTCTTATATTCAATGTGAAGGTTTTGCGGCTGGAGAGCTCAAACATGGAACTATCTCTTTAATAGAAGATGGTACACCTGTTATTGCGTTGATTTCTGATAACCCAACCATTGCTTCTCATACTCGTGGTAATGTTTCTGAAGTATTAGCACGTGGTGCTAATATTCTGACTATTGTAGAAG
Organism: Streptococcus sp. HMSC34B10; assembly: GCF_001839505.1. Lineage (NCBI taxonomy): Bacteria > Bacillati > Bacillota > Bacilli > Lactobacillales > Streptococcaceae > Streptococcus > Streptococcus sp. HMSC34B10. The sequence continues at coordinate 123,103 of NZ_KV841551.1, forward strand.
AAGGAATAGAAAAAGAAGGGGATGATATTATTGTCAACAAAGTTCATCCGTATCTATCTAGTATTTCTATGGTTATTCCTACTCAATTGATTGCTTACTATGCTTCTCTACACCGTGGATTAGATGTAGACAAGCCGCGTAATTTGGCTAAGGCCGTTACAGTTGAATAATAAATAGATGAATAATAGGCGTAAGACTGGGAGGATTATCTCTTAGACTTTACAGCCTATTTTTTATAACTCATAATTTGAATTTTTGATGCGATTTTCGGTACATTTTGTTTACAATATGGTATAAAAAGAGAGATTTGTGACAAAAGTTGATTTTTTGGCACAAAATCTGTGACAAAGATTTAGTTTTAAACGCTTTCATTTTTGTATATACTAGATTCAAAGAAAAGGAGGAAAATCCTAATGGAAAAAAAAGTATCTTTGAAAGTTAGAGTTCAAAAACTGGGAACATCACTTTCAAACATGGTTATGCCCAATATTGGGGCTTTTATTGCTTGGGGAGTGTTAACTGCCCTCTTTATTCCTGATGGCTATCTACCAAATGAGCAATTGGCTGCTATTGTTAGTCCTATGTTGACTTATCTATTGCCGACTCTAATTGGTTACACGGGCGGTTATGTAATTCATGGACAACGTGGTGCCGTCGTAGGGGCTATTGCTACTGTTGGTGCGATCACAGGTTCTAGTGTTCCTATGTTTGTCGGAGCTATGGTAATGGGACCACTGGGAGGTTGGGCTATCAAGAAATTTGATGAGAAGTTCCAGGAAAAAATTCGTCCTGGCTTTGAAATGTTAGTTAATAACTTTTCAGCTGGTCTAGTTGGTTTTGCATTACTGCTTTTGGCTTTCTACGCAATCGGTCCAGTGGTATCGACTCTTACTGGAGCTGTTGGAAATGGTGTTGAGGCTATTGTCAATGCTAAACTCCTACCTTTGGCAAACATTATCATCGAACCAGCAAAGGTACTTTTCCTTAACAATGCTCTTAATCATGGAATCTTTACACCTCTAGGAGCTGAGCAAGTATCTCAAGCTGGTAAATCTGTTCTCTTCCTCTTAGAGGCTAATCCTGGACCAGGTCTAGGTATCCTCTTGGCTTACGCCTTGTTTGGTAAAGGTTCTGCGAAATCTTCTTCTTGGGGAGCAATGGTTATCCATTTCTTCGGTGGTATCCATGAAATATACTTCCCTTATGTTATGATGAAGCCAGCTCTTTTCCTAGCTGCGATTGCTGGAGGTGTGTCAGGTACCTTTACATTCCAATTTTTAGATGCTGGTCTTAAATCTCCAGCTTCTCCAGGATCTATCATTGCGATTATGGCTATGGCTCCAAAAGGTGTGTGGCCTCATCTTAATGTCCTGCTTGGGGTATTAGTGGGAGCAATTGTCTCCTTCCTTGTAGCAGCTCTTATCCTACGTGCAGATAAGTCGACTGATGATTCGTTAGAAGCTGCTCAAGCTGCTACTCAAGCCGCTAAGGCTAAATCTAAGGGGCAAGTAGTTCCAGTTGCTGTAGATACAAATATTTCAAGAGATTCAGTAGAGAAAATTATTTTCGCCTGTGATGCTGGCATGGGGAGTTCTGCAATGGGAGCAAGTATTCTTCGTGATAAGGTTAAAAAAGCAGGTCTGGAAATTCCGGTGTCTAATCAGGCTATCTCAAACCTAGTTGATACACCGAAAACATTAATTGTTACTCAGGAAGAATTGACACCAAGAGCTAAAGGCAAGAGTCCAAGTGCTATTCATATTTCTGTTGATAATTTCTTAGCATCACCTCGTTATGATGAAATTGTAGCTTCATTAACAGGAGCTTCCCCAGTAGCAGATATTGAAGGAGATATACCAACTTTAGCACCAGTAGATAGTCAGGAAATTGACCTTAACCATATTGATGCTGTAGTAGTTGCTTATGATAAAGCACAGGGATCTGCAACTATGGGCTGTGAAACGATTCGGGCTATCTTTAGAAACAAGAATATTCGTATTCCAGTGTCTACGGCCAAAATATCAGAATTAGGTGAATTCAATTCTAAAAACATATTGATTGTAACAACCATTGCTTTACAAGCAGAAGTACAGCAAGAAGCACCGAATTCTCAATTTCTTATTGTGGATAGTTTAGTAACAACACCAGAATATGATAAAATGGTTACTAGAATGTACAAATAGAACTAGAGGTTTCTAAATTACGAATGCTATTAACCAAACGAGAAGAACAATTATTGAAGGCTTTCCTACATGTAGGGAAGCTTTCAATGCAAGACATGACTGAAATCTTACAGGTCTCATCTAGAACAATTTATCGGACTTTATCAGATTTGACAGATAGCATAGAGCAATATGGGATTGAAATAGCGAAGAGTGGGAAATACTATGTTTTGACTGGCGAACTGGACGATCTACCGACAGAACTTGAAGTGTTAGTTGAGTATAGTCCCCAAGAAAGACAAGAGTTGATTACCTATCGCCTTCTGACTGAGAATGGTTTTGTCACCAATGAAGCCTTGCAAGAGTGCACGAAAGTCAGTAATGTAACTATTATTCAGGATATTTCAGATATTGATAAGCGTCTTTTAGACTTTGATTTGAAAATTGAACGACAGAAGGGTTATCGGATTTCTGGTGATTCAGTTAGTAAGAGAAGATTTTTAGCTATTTTACTGACAAACTGTATCTCTGTAGCAGATTTTTCAACTGGCAATTTTGGAATCTTTGATATTTTAGAAGCAGATAGAACTCGGCTGGCCAGTCAGATTGTTAATAAGCAACTGTTAGGTTTTCCGGATATAGATGCTAGAATGAAGATGTTTTTTGCGATCTTGTTATCTCTTATAGGTCAGGAACAAAACATTGAAAATTTGCCTAATACTAGTAAGCAAGCTTTGGAGATTTCTCAAAAAATTTTTCAAGCATACTCTAAGCAGACTGAGCAATTTTACAGTATTCAGGAAATTATCTATTTTGCGAGTATCTTGGATGAATTAATCATTAGACGTCAGGAAAATCCGCTCTTTACGGAAAAATTTGATGGTGAATTTTTCTACAATATTTCAAATTTGATTGATACGGTTTCCATGTACACCAAGATTGACTTTTTTAAAGATAAGGTTCTATTCAATTTCCTTTTCCATCATATTCGGCTCAGTTTAGGTGTCCCTATCCTTTTTCAGAGTGAAAATTTACCAGAATCTATCCAGCTTTTAGTTGAAAGAAATAAATTTCTTTATACAGTCATCAGTCTTTTGGTGAACGATATTTTTCCGAAATATCTTCACACAGTGTATGAGTATGGTATGATTGCACTACATTTTATCTCTAGCTTAGGCCGTAGTCCAGAGATATATCCAGTCCGTATTTTGCTTTTAACGGACGAACGTCGGGTTACTAGAGATTTATTAGTCAGTAAAATTAAGAGTGTTGCTCCTTTCGTAGAGTGGATAGACATTCAGTCTCTAGTAGATTATCACAGTATAGATCACAGTCAATATGATTATATTTTATCTACCAAGCCGCTGGCTAATAAAGAAATCGATGTAATTTCTAGTTTTCCAACTGTCAAAGAATTGCTTGAACTGCAGGAACAGCTTCAGTATGTACAGGCACATCGTACGATTGTCGCGCGTGATGCCATCGCTCCAGAGAAAAGTTATGACTTGCAAGATTATTTGATATCTAGCAGTCAGCTTTTGAGTCAATTTGAGCTTGTAAAATTAGAGAATGAGCAGTCATTTGAGCGTACGGTAGAACAAATCATCCAGTATCAGAAGAATGTGAGTGACTGTGATTATCTAACAAGAAAATTATTATCACACTTCCATAATAGTCCTATGGCTATTCCTAATACTGGTCTGGTGCTTTTACATAGTCAGTCTAGCAAGGTAACAACAAATAGTTTTACAATGTTTGAACTCAAACTACCTATCTCTGCATTGTCAATGAAACGAGAGCAAGAAGAGGTCAAAAGGTGTCTGCTGATGCTTATGTCTAAGGAGGCTAGCGAGGAAGTGAGAGATTTAATGACAGCTATCAGTCAGTCGATTATTGAAAATCATCTTTATACAGAGATTTACAAGACGGGAAATCAATCTATTATTTATCAGATGCTAAATACTATTTTTAACGAAAAAATTAAGAAATTGGAGGACTAATATGAAACTTGAAAAAAATTTGATTAAGCTTAATAAACAATTTTCTAACAAGGAGGAAGCTATCCGTTATTGTGGGGAAGTTCTTTATGAGGGTGGATATGTTAATGAAGACTATATTGAGGCCATGATAGAACGTGATAAAGAGCTATCTGTTTACATGGGTAACTTTATCGCCATACCGCATGGAACAGATGCAGCAAAAAAGGATGTCCTCAAGTCTGGTATTACAGTCGTTCAAGTCCCAAGAGGAGTTGATTTTGGGAATGAATCTAATCCTCAAGTAGCAACGGTTCTTTTTGGTATTGCTGGTATTGGTAATGAACACTTAGAAATCATTCAGAAAATTTCTATCTTCTGTGCAGATGTAGATAATGTTCTTAAATTAGCAGATGCTCAATCAGAAGAGGAAGTATTGCGCTTGCTTGATGATGTTGAATAATCAAATTTTTTCATTTGTCATCTAGTATATATGTCTCTCAAATAAGAAAAGGAGAAATTCAATGAAACATGCTGTTCATTTTGGTGCCGGAAATATCGGTCGAGGTTTTATAGGCGAAATTCTATTCAAAAATGGTTTTCATATTGACTTTGTGGATGTCAATAATCAGATAATTCATGCTCTAAATGAAAAGAGCAAGTATGAAATTGAAATTGCACAGGAAGGACAGCCCCGCATAGAGATAGCTAATGTGGCTGGCATTAATAGTAAGGAACATCCTGAGCAAGTTATTGAAGCAATTCAAAAGGCGGATATCATTACTACTGCAATCGGGCCTAATATACTCCCTTTTATTGCTGAACTTCTAGCTAAAGGAATCGAAGCTCGTCGGGTTGCAGGAAATACGCAAGCATTGGATGTTATGGCCTGTGAAAATATGATCGGTGGATCTCAATTTCTCTATCAAGAAGTTAAGAAATATTTAAGTCCTGAAGGTTTGACATTTGCTGAGAACTATATAGGCTTTCCAAATGCTGCAGTAGACAGGATTGTTCCAGCACAAAGTCACGAAGATCCTCTTTTTGTGGTGGTCGAGCCATTTAATGAATGGGTCGTGGAAACCAAGCGTCTTAAAAATCCAGATTTACGTTTAGAATATGTGCATTATGAAGAAGATTTAGAACCTTTTATTGAGCGAAAACTTTTTTCAGTTAATTCTGGACATGCAACTTCAGCTTACATTGGTGCACATTATGGTGCCAAGACAATATTGGAAGCTCTTCAGAATCCGGATATCAAGTCTCAGATTGAAGCCGTTTTGGCTGAAATTCGTAATCTCTTGATTGCCAAATGGAACTTTGATAAAAAAGAATTGGAGAATTATCACAAAGTTATTATAGAACGGTTTGAAAATCCTTTCATAGTGGATGATGTTAGTCGGGTAGCTCGTACTCCAATCCGAAAATTAGGTTATAATGAACGATTCATCCGGCCGATTCGTGAATTGAAAGAACGCGATTTGTCTTATGAAAACCTACTTAGAACAGTTGGCTATGTCTTTAACTATCGCGATGTAAATGATGAAGAAAGTGTTCGATTAGGTGAATTGCTGGCTAAACAATCAGTTAAAGATGTTGTTATACAAGTTACAGGTTTAGACGACCAAGAATTGATTGATCAAATTGTAGAGTATATTTAATCTTTTTCGAAAATCTCTTCAAACCACGTCAGCTTCACCTTGCTGTAAGTATGGTTACTGACTTCGTCAGTTCTATCCACAACCTCAAAACACTGTTTCGAGCAACCAACGGTGATGCGTAAGTTGATCCAAGCCTACACAGATGAAGCTGGTCAAGTTGTCGTAGATCCAGCTATCATCAAGGCTGTTCAAGACGCAGACCGCATCTACATCCTTGCAGCTGGAACATCTTACCACGCAGGATTTGCTTCTAAGAAGATGCTAGAAGAATTGACTGATACACCAGTTGAACTTGGAATCTCCTCTGAGTGGGGATATGATATACCACTTCTCAGCAAGAAACCTCTTTTCATCTTTATCAGTCAGTCTGGTGAAACAGCTGATAGCCGTCAAGTTTTGGTTAAGGCTAATGAAATGGGAATTCCAAGCTTGACAGTGACAAACGTGCCAGGATCAACCCTTTCACGTGAAGCCAACCATACTATGTTGCTTCACGCAGGTCCTGAAATTGCCGTAGCATCAACTAAGGCTTATACTGCCCAAATCGCAGCCCTTGCCTTCCTCACAAAAGCGGTTGGTGAAGCAAATGGCAATGAAAAAGCCAAAGCCTTTGACTTGGTTCATGAGTTATCTATCGTGGCTCAGTCTATCGAATCAACTCTTTCAGAAAAAGAATTGATTGATGCTAAAGTTCGTGACCTCCTTGAAACAACACGCAACGCCTTTTACATCGGACGTGGTCAAGACTACTACGTAGCCATGGAAGCAAGTCTCAAACTCAAAGAGATTTCTTACATTCAATGTGAAGGTTTTGCGGCTGGAGAACTCAAGCACGGAACGATTGCCTTGATTGAAGATGGGACACCTGTTTTAGCCCTCTTGTCAGACCCAATTCTTGCCAACCACACTCGCGGAAATATCCAAGAAGTGGCAGCGCGTGGTGCTAAGGTCCTTACTATCGCTGAGGAAAATGTTGCAAAAGATACAGACGATATCGTTCTTACGACCGTACACCCTTACCTCTCACCAATCTCAATGGTCGTACCAACGCAATTAGTCGCTTACTTTGCAACCCTTCACCGTGGACTTGATGTGGACAAACCACGTAACCTTGCTAAGTCTGTAACGGTAGAATAAAAAAAAGTCTAGTTAAACTAGACTTTTTTATTATAAATCTTGCATAGAAATCTTATTGAGTTCATTGACTACTTGCAGGATAGATAGTCTACTGATATTGATGACGAGCATGTCTTCGAGACCTTTGATATCAAAATTAGTGATGATAGCATCATACTCACAATCTAAAATTTCTTCAATATTTAGAGTTTCCTTATCCCAAGTTTCATACTGGATGTTGTTAGAAGTATGGAATTCGTAGAGGGATATCAAGAACTGTGGATGGGCAAAATCATACTCGCTGAGGACTAAGACTCTGACTTTCTTTTTATGTTCAAATAATTGATCTGTAAGGCCCTCGGCATGAGTAAATAGGGTGTAGATCAGGTGAGAAAGAGCAGGTGTCTTCTCCTTTTGTCCCATGATACTCTTGTATCGCACCATTTCAAAGGTAGCTGCTTCATAAAATTTGGGGAAGAATCTTTTAATCTTTCCAAGTGTATAATCCTTATTTTGTGAAATAATGGATTCGAAGTTGATTTCTCTTCGCTCAAGTAAAGCAGTGTTATGCAAGTTCCAAATTAAGGTGTCTGTGTTTGCAAATTGAACGCCAAATTTTCGAGTTAAGTTGTCTAGGATGTCTCTTGCGGCATGGTAGGAACGATCCACTTGTTCGTAAGATTGACGTGCAGTTAGGAAATCTTCAACTGTAAAGAAGATAGTAGGTTCTGCAAAGGGGCTAAAAATCTGATTGAGATTTTCAGGAGTAATTTCAATATTGAGCCCTTGAGCCAAATCTTGTAACTGTCGTTGGAAATAAGAAAGTTGGTCGTAGATTGGACTTAACCAAGAAGAACTTTGTTTTGGTAAACGAACAAGATAGCCTCTTTTCATTCGGTATAAATCGACCGTAGCCTGCGTTCTAATTTGGTAGAGATTTTGATATTTTGCAGGGAATTTTGCCAGACTAATAAAGAAGGAAACGAAGTTATCGATGTCTTTTTCTTTGACTTCTGTGAAAGGCCAGTCCAGAAAATTATATGTTTCGTGGAAATATTGGGAGAAGAAAAATCGAATATCTTTTTCGTCTCCAATGATAGAGATAGGTGTTACCTTCAGTTTAAAGCGGTAGGTTCCATCAAGTGTCTTATTGATATCCGCGACCTTTTTGCGTAAAGACGGAAGAGAGATATCCAGAGTTTCAGAAAGATGTTCATAGGTGAAGGGCCTATCCAAAAGGAAAAATGCCTTCAAAATTTGAAAATAATCAGATGTCTGTAAAAAATATTGGTAGATTCGCTCGATGCCATTATTTTGAACATTCACCATCATGATTCCTGCAGTTGAGTGCCTGATATCAAAGTCAGGAAAGACTTCGCGTAATTCTTTGATATCACTCTTGATGATTCGAGCATTGTAGCCAATGATTTTAGATAAGTCATCCAGATAAATCCAGTTAGGATTTTCAAATAAATATTCTAAAATCTTTAATTGCCTTTGCTCTTTTTGGCTGAGTAATTCTCTCATTATAAATAAACTCCTAAAGTACTATTTATTGGTATGATTAGAAAAAAGATAATTGGAGATTGTCAGAATGATTGAATAAAATACAGTCACCCCTTAAGAGAAATTTGAAATCTTTCGATGACGGATGATGTTTGACAAGAAGTTCCTACTAGCCTTTGATCTACTTACGATATAAACGATCGTATTGGTAGTATGGATCAAAGGTTACGTTAATTCCCAGTTTACGGAGGACGTTCTTATCTTCATCCGTTAAGATAATCGTAGAATGAGCTTCACTACCTTTAAGATTTCCGAGTTCTTTCATGGCACGAGCAGCATCAGGATTTTCCATAGCTGTGATTGCAAGAGCGATGAGAATCTCATTTGAATGAAGACGAGGATTGCGACTACCCAAGTGATTGATTTTCAAACCTTGGATTGGTTTCACCACTTCTGGTTCAATTAATTTTGTTTCGGCATCGATGTTAGCTGATTTCTTGATTGCATTGATCAAGGCAGCAGCTGTTGGACCAAAGAGTTCTGAGTTTTTACCGGTTACGATTTGGCCAGACGGCAATTCAAGGGCTAGAGCAGGTCCGCCTGTTTCTTCTGCTTTTTGACGTGCAGCAACAGCAACCTTACGGTCAGCTGGTGTGATGCCGAGGTCATTCATGAGAAGCTCGATTTTCTTGACAGCAGATTCAGCAACTTTTTCAGCCTTAAAGTCGAGTACGGTTTGATAGTAGCGACGGATAATTTCTTGTTTGGAAGCTTCTTTTGCAGCCTCGTCATCGATGATGGCAAAACCAACCATGTTAACACCCATATCTGTAGGCGAAGCATACGGAGACTCTCCCAAGATACGTTCAAGCATACGTTTGAGAACAGGGAAAATTTCGATATCACGGTTGTAATTGACAGTCGTTTTTTCGTACGTTTCCAAGTGGAATGGGTCAATCATATTGACATCATCAAGGTCCGCAGTAGCAGCTTCATAGGCCAAATTGACTGGGTGATGAAGTGGCAAATTCCAAACTGGGAAGGTTTCAAACTTAGCGTAACCAGACTTGATACCATTTAGTTGGTCGTGGTACATGTTAGACATACAGGTTGCCAACTTACCTGAACCAGGTCCAGGAGCAGTTACGACAATCAAGTTGCGACTCGTTTTGATATAGTCGTTTTTCCCCATACCTTGAGGAGAGATGATGTGGTCCATATCTGTCGGATATCCCTTGATTGGATAGTGGAGATAAGAATCAATCCCATTTTTTTCTAATTGGTTACGGAAGGCATCTGCTGCAGGCTGACCAGCATATTGAGTGATAACAACAGAACCAACAAAGATACCAAGTTCGTTAAATTTATCAATCAAACGAAACACTTCTTGGTCGTAAGAAATACCCAAGTCACCACGAGCCTTGGAGTGTTCGATATTGCTAGCGTTAATGGCAATAACAACCTCAACCTGTTCTTTCAACTCTTGCAAGAGTTTGATTTTGTTATCCGGCTCATATCCAGGAAGTACACGGGCGGCGTGGAAATCTTCCAACATCTTGCCCCCAAACTCCAAGTAGAGTTTACCATCAAATTGGTTGATACGCTCCAAAATATGGTCGCGTTGTAAATTTAGATATTTTTCAGAACTGAAAGCTTGTTTTTTCATTTTTTTACCTCTGTTTTCTATTATATAAAAAAAATAGAAGATAAGAAACTAGAGAGTCACAAAAGTAAGAAAAAAAGATAACGCAAACGCTTGCATAAATCATAAAAAAAGTCTATGATGGAGTAAAGTGAATTTAAAAGAGGTGAAAATATGCAAGAAAAATGGTGGCATAATGCAGTTGTCTATCAAGTCTACCCTAAAAGCTTCAAGGATAGTAATGGAGATGGAATTGGTGATTTACCTGGAATTACTAGCAAGTTAGACTATCTAGCTAAGCTAGGAATTACGGCAGTTTGGCTTTCTCCAGTTTATGATAGCCCTATGGATGACAATGGTTATGATATTGCCAATTATCAAGACATCGCTTCTATCTTTGGAACTATGGAAGATATGGATGAGCTCATTGCTGAAGCCAAAAAACGAGATATTCGAATCATTATGGATTTGGTGGTCAATCATACATCAGATGAGCACGCTTGGTTTATCGAAGCTTGTGAAAATCCTGATAGTCCTGAGCGAGACTACTATATCTGGCGGGATGAACCTAACGAACTTGAGTCTATTTTTAGTGGTTCTGCCTGGCAATATGACGAAAAGTCTGGTCAATACTATCTCCACTTTTTCAGTAAGAAGCAGCCAGACCTCAACTGGGAAAATGAAGAACTCCGACAAAAAATCTATGAGATGATGAACTTCTGGATTGATAGGGGAATCGGTGGTTTCCGTATGGACGTAATCGATATGATCGGAAAGATTCCGGATGAGAAAGTTGTAAATAATGGTCCCATGTTGCACCCTTATCTCAAGGAAATGAATCAAGCTACTTTCGGCGACAAAGACCTTTTGACAGTAGGGGAGACTTGGGGGGCAAATCCAGAAGAGGCCAAGAAATATTCGAATCCAGAAGGTCAAGAGTTGTCTATGGTCTTCCAGTTTGAACATATCTGTCTTCAGTATCAGGAAGGACAACCTAAGTGGCACTACCAAAAAGATCTGGATGTCTCTAAGTTGAAGACTATTTTTAATAAATGGCAAACAGAACTCGGAGTGGAAGATGGTTGGAATTCCCTCTTCTGGAACAACCATGACCTTCCACGCATTGTTTCCATTTGGGGGGATGAGGAGCAATACCGTGAAAAATCTGCCAAAGCGTATGCCATCTTGCTTCATCTCATGAGAGGGACGCCTTATATCTACCAAGGGGAAGAAATCGGGATGACCAATTTCCCGTTTGAAAGCTTGGATCAAGTAGAGGATATTGAATCCCTCAACTATGCGCGTGAAGCTCTTGAAAAAGGTGTTCCAATGGAAGCAATCATGGATAGCATTCGTGTGATTGGACGAGACAATGCCCGTACCCCAATGCAGTGGAATGGGACAAAAAATGCTGGTTTCTCAGATGGTCAACCTTGGCTTGCAGTCAATCCAAACTATACAAAGATAAATGTAGAAGAAGCTTTAGCAAATCCAGAATCAATCTTTTACACTTATCAAAAACTGGTAGAAATTCGTAAGGAAAATAGCTGGTTGATTCGTGCTGACTTTGAACTTCTTGATACGGCTGAAAAAGTCTTTGCTTATATCCGTAAGGATGGAGACCGTCGTTTCCTAGTTGTGGCCAATTTGTCCAACCAAAAGCAAGAGTTTGCAGTAGAAGAGTCTGTCAAGTCTAACTTGATTGAAAATACCTCAGTAGAAAAAGTTTTAGCTACACAGACCTTGGCTCCATGGGATGCCTTCTGTGTCGAACTAGCTGATTAAAACCAGAAACTCAAGTATCTAAGATGCTTGAGTTTTTTCTAAAATAAGTGTAGAAATTTCTTTAAAAAATATTAGTTTGAATTTTCTAAAAAATTCCATGAAAACCCTTGCTTTTATATAAAAATAGGGTATAATGGTGAAAAATAGTATTTTAAAGGAGAATACCGATGAAATCGAAAAAGTGGCTTGCAATAGCAGGGATAACGATGAGCGCAGCTCTACTTTTAGCGGCTTGTAACAAGGCTGAGAAAAAAGCAGATGCTCCGACAACATTTTCATACGTATATGCCATCGATCCGACAACATTGGACTATAGCATTACTAGTAAAAGTTCAACATCAGACGTCATCGCCAACTTGGTCGACGGACTCTTGGAAAATGACAAATACGGAAACTTGATTCCATCTCTTGCTGAAGACTGGTCGGTTTCACAAGACGGTTTGACCTACACTTACAAGCTACGTAAAGGTGTCAAATGGTATACTTCTGAAGGAGAAGAGTACGCTGAAGTCAAGGCCCAAGACTTTGTGACTGGCTTGAAGCATGCTGCAGATGGGAAATCAGATGGTTTAACACTTATCCAAGACTCTATCAAAGGTTTGGCAGAGTATGTTAGCGGTGAGACAAATGACTTCTCAACAGTTGGTGTCAAGGCAGTCGATGACTATACAGTTCAATACACCTTGAACAAGCCAGAAAGTTTTTGGAATTCTAAGGTAACAACAGCGACTATGCTCCCTGTTAATGAAGATTTCTTAAATTCTAAAGGGAAAGATTACGGTACGGTATCGCCATCAGGTATTCTCTATAATGGCCCATACATCTTGAAGAACTTTACTTCAAAATCAGTAATTGAGTACGAAAAGAACCCAAATTATTGGGATAAAGACAATGTTAAAATTGACCACGTCAAACTGACATTCTATGATGGATCTGACCAAGAATCATTGATTCGTAGCTTCGCATCAGGAGCATATACGACTGCACGTCTCTTCCCAACTAGCTCAAGCTTTGATTCAACCAAGAAAGAATACGGCGATAAAATTGTCTATAGCCCACAAGAAGCAACAAGCTATTACTTGACAGTAAACGTCAATCGTCAATCTTACAATAAAACGGCTAAGACAGACGAAACTCAAAAAACATCTACTAAAGAAGCACTTCTCAACAAAAACTTCCGTCAAGCCATCAATTTTGCTCTAGATCGTCATTCTTACTCTGCACAGATGAATGGTGAAGAAGGTGCGGATAAGATTATCCGTACTAGCCTTGTGCCTTATGACTATGTTCAAGTCGGAGAAAAAACCTTCGGTGAGCTGGCGCAAGAACAACTTGTGACTTACGGAGATCAGTGGAAAGATGTAGCCTTGACGGATGGCAAAGACACTCTTTATAACCCTACAAAAGCAAAAGCTGCCTTGGAAAAAGCGAAGTCAGAATTGCAAAGCAAGGGTGTAACCTTCCCAATTCATTTGGATGTTCCTGTAGAACAAACAGATGTGATTGCTGTCCAACAAACGAATTCATTGAAACAGTCTATCGAATCAGCATTAGGAACTGATAATGTGGTGATTGATGTTCTTCAGATGACAGATAATGAAAAGGAAAATATCACTTCTCAAGCCAAAGTTCCTTCCCAAAAAGACTATGACCTGAATGGAACTGGTTGGGGGCCTGACTATCAAGACCCGGCAACCTATCTCAATATCCTAGATGCTAAGAAGGGTTCTGCTCTTAAACACTTGGGTATTACAAAAGGTAAAGATCCAGAAGTCATGGCCAAAGTTGGGCTTGATGAGTACAAGAAACTCTTGGATGATGCCGCTTCAGAAACAAGCGACCTCAACAAACGCTATGAAAAATATGCCAAAGCACAGGCTTGGGTTTCAGATAGTTCACTTCTTATCCCAGTAGCTTCTTCAGGTGGTTCTCCGACTGTTAGTCGTACAGTGCCATTCTCAAAAGCATACTCTCAAGTTGGGATTAAGGGAGATCCATTTGTGTTCAAAGGATTAGAGTTGCAAAATGATGTCGTAACAACTAAAGAATACGAAGAAGCTCTTAAGAAATGGCAAAAAGAAAAATTAGAATCAAATGCCAAATACCAAAAAGAGTTAGCTGATCACGTTAAATAGTCTTTTATAATGAGTAAAGAAATCCTGCTTTTAAGTGGGATTTCTTTTTTTTAAGGTTACAAATAAGATTGCTAATATAAGGTTGGTCCAATATACTCAAAATTAAAAAAATCAAATGTATATGCATGGTTGGGTGATGGTTCCCGTCTGAATTGTGCCAAATGGTGATAAAGTTTCGATGACACGTATGGATACTGTTTACACATGCCTCCTCACTAATTTGGGTCAAAGAGGCTAAAAACAACTACAAGTAGATGATATTATAGATAGATGTCGTTACAAATTCTCAAGTTGCTGAGGTGAAAGTTAGATGGGAACAAGAACGTAAAAATTCTGTTGAGAAGAGTCAAAAAGAAATGGAAAGTTACGTTCGTTAAAAATAGAGCTTGCTAGGCTCTATTTTTAGTTGTTTTTTGTTTCAAATAAACAGAAAATAGGGAAAAATCGAGATAAATTTCTTATCCTTACATACATATTTAATAGTAAGCGCTTCCGTAGTAGATGTATATAGCCTTCGAGTATGGTTTGTGATATAATTAAATTAAAATATTTTATAGAGGTGTTCCGTGAGTAATAGGCGATTAAAAAAAAGTAAATCTGGTCAAATTCAGCAGAACTTGAACCTAGGTTTATTAGTTATTTATGTTGTTCTTGCTTCTTTTTTATTGTTTTTGATTTTTAGATATCAGATTTTATCGGTTAGTTATCTTAATATCATTTTGTCAGTAGTTTTAGTGCTTGTCGCTTTCTTGTCTCTGTTGCTAATTGTAAAGCGCAAGGCCAAGGTTTTCACTCTAATAATTCTACTACTCTCAGTCTTATTCAGTTCGGTAGCATTGATAGCCGTTAATCGATTTGTTAGTCTTGCAAACCAATTTAATGCAACCTCTAATTATTCAAGTTACACTATGAGTGTTGCGGTTCTAGCGGATAGTGAGATTAATAATGTTTCTCAACTTTCAAGTGTAACAGCTCCAACAGGAACAGATAATGAAAATATCCAAAAATTGCTCGATGATATTAAAACTACGCAAAGCAAGGAGTTGGCTGTAGAGCAGAGCTCGTCTTATTTAGCAGCCTACAAGAGTTTATTAGCTGGTGAGACTAAGGGCATTGTTTTGAATAGTGTCTTTGAAAATCTCATCGAGCAAGAATATCCGGATTATGCTAAAAAGATAAAAAAGATCTATACTAAAGATTTAACAAAGGCAGTTGAAGCACCTAAGACAACGACAGGTACTAGTTTTAATGTTTATATAAGCGGAATTGACACCTACGGTCCAATAAGTTCTGTATCGCGTTCAGATGTCAATATGATCATGACCGTTAATCAAGATACCAAGAAAATTCTCTTAACGACCACCCCTCGAGATGCATATGTTCCGATAGCTGATGGAGGAAATAATCAAAACGATAAGTTGACACACGCAGGTATTTACGGTGTAGATGCTTCTATCCATACTTTGGAAAATCTCTATGATATTGATTTGAATTACTATGCCCGCCTTAATTTCACCTCTTTCTTGAAATTGATTGACCTTCTTGGAGGTGTTGATGTTTATAATGACCAAGATTTCACCTCTCTACATGGTCAATATCATTTCCCTGTAGGGAATGTTCATCTAGATTCAGAACAGGCTTTAGGATTTGTTCGTGAACGTTACTCCTTGACAAATGGAGATGGGGACCGTGGCCGTAACCAACAAAAAGTGATAGCTGCTGTGATTCAAAAATTAACTTCTACAGAAGCTTTAAAGAATTTTGATAGTATCATCCAAAATTTACAGGATTCAATTCAGACCAATATGCCACCAGAAACAATGGTTAGTCTTGTTAATACCCAGTTGACAAGCGGAGGGAAGTATACCGTTACGAATCAAGACCTAAAAGGAACTGGGCGTATGGGACTTCCGTCCTATGCTATGCCAGATAGCAATCTTTATATGCTAGAAATTGATCCAACAAGTCTAGAAGCAGTTAAAACAGCCATAAGAAATACCTTAGAAGGAAAATAAGATGATTGACATCCATTCACACATAGTTTTTGATGTCGATGATGGGCCTAAAAGTTTAGAAGATAGTCGAGCGTTACTAAAAGAAGCTTATGCACAGGGAACTCGGACTATCGTTTCAACCTCTCATCGACGCAAGGGAATGTTTGAGACACCGGAAGATAAAATCGCTACTAATTTTAAAATTGTTCAGGAATTGTCTAAAGAAATAGCTCCTGACCTAACAATCTTATATGGTGCTGAAATTTATTTTACCAGTGATATTTTAGATAAATTAGAAAATCATATCATTCCAAAATTAAACGATACGCGTTATGCCTTGATTGAATTCAGTATGAGTACGCCTTATCGTGAAATCCACAGTGCTCTATCAAAAGTTCTCATGTTAGGCATCACTCCTGTGATAGCTCATATTGAACGCTATCATGCTTTGGAAAATGACGAAAAAAAAGTGAGAGAACTTATCAATATGGGTTGCTATACACAAATCAACAGTTCTAGTATTTTAAAGCCAAAACTGTTTGGGGATACCTATAAGTTTATGAAGAAACGTGCTCGTTACTTTTTAGATAGAGATTTAGTTCATGTCGTAGCGAGTGATATGCACAACTTAGAGGATAGACGACCTTATATGAAGGAAGCTTATGATTTGATAAGCAAAAATTATGGGAAAGAAAAAGCTCAGGAGCTTTTTGAGATAAATCCTTCAAAAATTATAGAAGATAAAATGATTTAGGAGAAATGATGAAAGAACAAGATAAAATTGAAATCGATGTAGTGCAGGTGTTAAAAGTTTTATGGAAACGTAAATTAATGATAGCATTGGTTGCGATCGCTACAGGCGTACTTGCTTTTGGATTTAGTTCCTTTATAGTAAAACCTCAGTTTACAAGTACGACAAGAATTTATGTAGTCAATCGCAACCAAGGAGATAAGCCAGGGTTATCTAATCAAGATTTGCAGGCTGGTTCTTACCTTGTAAAAGACTATCGAGAAATTATTCTATCCCAAGACGTTTTGGAAAAAGTAGTAACAGAGCAGAATTTAAAGTTTGATGCAAAAGCTCTTGCCAAAAAAATTCAGGTGACAGTTCCAGCAGATACTCGTATCGTGTCCATTTCAGTAAAAGATGGGAACCCTGAAGAAGCTAGTCGTATAGCGAATGGTCTTAGAGAAGTGGCTGCTCAAAAAATTATTTCTGTAACGAAAGTATCTGATGTAACTACATTGGAAGAAGCACGCCCTGCTCTATCACCTTCTTCTCCAAACATTCGTCGCAATACCATTTTGGGTGTTGGAGTTGGAGCGGGTATTGTCATTCTTTTAGCAATATCCGTCGAAGTTTTAGATGACCGAGTAAAACGTCCGGAAGATATTGAAGAAGTGATGCATATCTCGCTTTTGGGTGTGATTCCGAATTTAGAGAAATTAAAATAGAGGAGTAGATATGGCAAAGTTAGAATTATCAGTAAAACGCCAAGCATTTGTCAAAAAAGCAGAGGAATATTATAATGCTTTGCGTACGAATATCCAATTAAGTGGAGATAAGTTAAAAGTGATTGCAATTTCTTCAGTTAGACCTGGAGAAGGGAAGTCTACAACTTCAATCAATATTGCATGGGCTTTTGCGCGTGCTGGCTATAAAACACTCCTTGTTGATGCAGATATTCGAAATTCTGTTATGTCCGGAGATTTTATGTCAAGGGAAAAAATTACCGGATTAACTGACTACTTGTCGGGGACAAAGGACTTATCTCAGGGGTTGTGTGAAACAAATGTAGAAAATTTGTTTGTAATCCAATCTGGAGCCATTTCTCCTAATCCAACGGCTCTTCTTCAAAGTGATAAATTCGAAACAATGATAGAAACATTACGCAAATATTTTGATTATATTATCGTAGATACTGCTCCTATCGGAGTCGTTATTGATGCTGCAATCATTGCGCAAAAATGTGATGCTTCTATTTTAGTGACAGAAGCTTCAGTAACAAAACGTAGAGAAGTTCAAAAGGCTAAAACTCAATTAGAACAAACAGGAACACCATTCCTAGGTGTTATTCTGAATAAGTTCAATATTCATCTTGAAAAATATGGCTCCTATGGTTCCTATGGTTCTTATGGTGCTTATGGAAAAAAATAAGTTAGGGAGTAAAATATGGAAGGAAGGGGTTTCTATAACGTAACTCTTGCGTTTTTGCAGAGTATACTTGTGAGCGTATTAGCTTATATATTAATTTCTGTATCAGAAACAGAAATTGTAGCAAAAACTGTTTTTGTCCTGTATTTTCTTCATTTTGCAGCTTTTTTCCTCAGCGGTTATGGCGAAGATTTTTTCAAACGTAGTCAATCAGCAGAATTGATTGAAATTGTTAAGTACAATATTTTCTTTGCCCTGCTAATTAGTTTTTCTAGTTTCTTTTTAAAAGATCAATTTGTTATTTCAAGAAGAGGAATGATTTATTTCCTTTCTCTATATGGGGTGTTTAATTATATCCTCAGTTTTGTTATCAAAAAATATTGGGTACAATTTAACCATAATTTAAAAGGGAGCCGTAAAATTCTGCTGATAACAGCTACAACACGGATTGAAAAAGTGATTGATCGCCTCTTAAACGCAAATGATTTTTCTGGGAAACTTGTTGCAGTAATCGTTTTAGATGATCCAAGTTTTAAACACGATAAAGTTACTGTCGTCCCACGAGAGCAACTCATTCATTATGCGACTCATGAGGTGGTAGATGAAGTTTTTGTGAATCTACCTAGTGAGGATTATGACATCGGTGGTATTATTTCTCAGTTTGAAACTATGGGAATTGATGTAACGGTAAATCTAAATGCTTTTGATAAAAATTTAGGCAGAAATAAACGAATTCACGAGATGGCTGGTTTGAATGTAGTAACTTTTTCAACAAAAATCTACAAACCAAGTCATGTGATTGGGAAACGCATTCTTGATATTTGTGGGGCAATTGTAGGACTTATTATTTTCGGACTAGTAAGTATAGTACTTGTTCCTATAATTCGAAAAGATGGAGGCCTAGCGATTTTTTCTCAAACTCGCATTGGTAAAAATGGCCGTCATTTCACCTTTTATAAATTTAGGTCTATGAGAATAGATGCAGAAGAAATAAAACAACAATTGATGGATCAAAACACCATGCAAGGTGGTATGTTTAAAATGGACAATGATCCACGGGTGACAGAAATTGGTCGTTTTATTCGTAAGACAAGTATTGATGAGTTGCCACAATTTTGGAATGTTTTAATTGGAGATATGAGTTTGGTAGGAACTCGTCCTCCAACCGTTGATGAATACGAAAAATACACACCAGAACAAAAACGTCGTTTGAGTTTTAAGCCGGGAATCACAGGACTGTGGCAAATTAGTGGCCGCAGTGAGATTACTAACTTTGACGATGTTGTTAAACTAGATGTGGCTTATATTGATGGTTGGACAATCTGGAAAGATTTCGAAATTTTATTAAAAACAATTAAAGTAGTATTGATGAGAGATGGAGCAAAATGATTTCTTTTGCTCTATACAAATAGGAGCAAAATGAAGCAGTCAGTGTATATCATTGGTTCAAAAGGGATTCCTGCCAAATATGGTGGATTTGAAACTTTTGTCGAAAAATTAACAAAAAATCAGAAAGATACTAGCATTCAATACTATGTTGCTTGTATGCGGGAAAATTCAGCTAAGTCTGGAATTACGGATGACGAGTTTGAGTACAATGGGGCAATTTGTTTTAACATTGCTGTGCCCAATATTGGGCCCGCGCGTGCCATTGCATATGATATCGCGGCTCTCAATAAAGCCATTAAAATAGCCAAAGAAAACAAGGATCAATCTCCTATTTTTTATGTATTGGCTTGTCGGATTGGTCCTTTTATCTCAGGAATCAAAAAGGAAATCAAAACTATCGGCGGCACTCTCATGGTTAATCCGGATGGGCATGAATGGCTTCGTGCGAAGTGGAGTCTTCCAGTTCGTAAATACTGGAAGTTTTCTGAGCAACTGATGGTTAAACATGCTGATCTGTTGATCTGCGATAGCAAGAATATCGAGACTTATATTCAGAAGGATTACGCTAAGTATCAGCCGCAAACGACCTATATCGCCTATGGAACAGATACCAGCAAGTCTAGCTTGAATAAAGAAGACGAGAAGGTACGGACCTGGTATGCGGACAAGCAAGTCTCCGAAGGAGATTACTATCTTGTCGTGGGACGTTTTGTACCCGAAAATAACTATGAGGCCATGATTCGTGGATTTATGCAGTCAAACTCCAAAAAAGATTTTGTCCTGATCACCAATGTAGAGCACAACAAGTTTTATGAACAGTTGCGTAAAGATACTGGTTTTGACAAGGACCCTCGTGTGAAGTTTGTTGGAACTGTCTACGATCAAGAATTGCTCAAATACATCCGTGAGAATGCCTTTGCTTACTTCCACGGTCATGAAGTAGGTGGTACGAATCCGTCCCTTCTTGAGGCTCTTGAGTCTACTAAGCTCAATCTCTTGCTGGATGTCGGTTTTAACCGTGAAGTCGGTGAAGATGGTGCTCTTTATTGGGAAAAAGACCAACTGGCATCAGTCATTGATCAGGCTGAACAATTAGACACTCAAGCAATCGAAGCTCTTAATCAAAAATCTAGTCAACGTATTGCCCAAGCTTTCACATGGGAAAAAATTGTCACAGACTACGAAAAAGTATTTAAAGGATAGAAATGCAGAAAATTTTATATCTCCATGCGGGTGCTGAAATGTATGGCGCTGACAAGGTTTTGTTGGAGCTCATTAAGGGCTTGGATAAAGATGCCTTTGAAGCGCATGTTATTTTACCAAATGATGGTGTTTTAGTGGCTGCTTTAGAAAA
Source organism: Streptococcus sp. HMSC34B10 (assembly GCF_001839505.1). Taxonomy (NCBI): domain Bacteria; kingdom Bacillati; phylum Bacillota; class Bacilli; order Lactobacillales; family Streptococcaceae; genus Streptococcus; species Streptococcus sp. HMSC34B10. Next base: position 143,978 of record NZ_KV841551.1, read on the forward strand.
TGTCGGTGCCAAAGTGAAAGTCATCGACTATCCAATCTTGCGACGGAAGTATTTTAATCCTAAGGGAATCCTGGAGTATTTTGGCTCCTATAACCGTTACTCCAAACAAATTGCTCAGTATGCTAAGGAGAATGGCATTAGCCTTATTCACAACAACACGACTGCTGTGCTTGAGGGAATTTATCTCAAACGGAAGTTGAAACTTCCTTTGATTTGGCATGTCCATGAGATTATTGTCAAACCAAAAGCAATTTCTGATTTCATCAACTTTTTAATGGGGCGCTATGCGGATACAATTGTGACAGTTTCAAATGCTGTGGCTAACCACGTCAAGCAGTCTCGCTTTGTAAAAAATGAACAAGTTCAAGTCATCTATAATGGTGTTGATAATGCTGTCTATCATGAGATAGATGCTGGCGCGGTCCGTGAGCAGTTTGGAGTTGCTCAGGATGTCTTGGTGATCGGTATGGTTGGTCGAGTGAATGCCTGGAAAGGTCAAGGCGACTTTTTAGAAGCTGTGACGCCAATTTTACAAGCCAATCCAAAAGCAGTAGCCTTTCTAGCAGGTAGTGCTTTTGAGGGGGAAGAGTGGCGCGTGGATGAGTTGGAAAAAGCTATTTCAGACTCACTAGTAGCTGGACAGATTAAGCGAATCGACTATTATAGCCAGACGACAGAACTCTATAATATGTTTGACATCTTTGTCTTGCCGAGTACCAACCCAGACCCACTGCCAACAGTCGTCCTAGAAGCCATGGCTTGTGGCAAACCCGTAGTTGGCTACCGTCATGGTGGTGTTTGTGAAATGGTGCAGGAAGGTGAAAATGGCCTTCTCGCTACTCCAAACCAGCCTGCAGAATTGTCGAAAGCGATTCAAGAATTGGCTGATAACACCGAGAAGCGAGAAAAATTTGGCACGGCCTCTGTCAAACGTCAAAAAGAACTCTTTTCATTACAAAGTTATATTCGGAATTTCTCGGAGTTATATAAGAAGTACTAATATGAACAGTGAAACACTAAAGAATAAACTAAAACCAATCGTTTATCCAATTATTAATTTTATCCCAAGACGACGACTCAAGAATAAGAATTTCACAATTATTTGTGATAATTGCTGGGCTGGAAAGGTTTATCAGGAGTTGGGCTTGCCTTATCAGACACCGTTTGTTGGGCTGTTTGTCTTTTCACCTGATTACATCAAAATGCTCAAGAATTTAAAATATTATTTGAGTGGAGATATCCCCTTAAAATTTGTTAAGGAATCAAAATATATCGAGGACTTTGATAATGCCTATCCACTTGCCCTTCTTGATGATATTGAACTTCATTTCTTGCATTATGCAGATGAAGAAGAAGCAAGCCAGAAATGGCATCGTCGTTTGGCACGCATTCACTGGGATAATCTATATTTCAAATTCAATGATAACGATGCTTGTACTTATGAGTTGATGAAAGAATTTGAAGGACTTCCATACAAGAGTAAGGTGATTTTCTCTTCGAAGAATTATAGTGACTTACCTTCCTTAGTTCATTTTAAATCAGCTGAGAAGCAAGGATACGTTGGCGTCGATTTAAAAACGTACCACCGCTATTTTAATGCTGTAACTTGGTTGAATAAGGGTGGAGAGGATCTAACTAAATGAAAAGAATAAGACTTATTATTCCATATTTTGGAAGACTTCCAAAATTTTTCCCTTATTTTTTGTTGACCGCTAAACGTAATCAAAAAATTGATTTCTTAATTTATACGGATCAAAAGGTTGACCAATTCGAAATTTTAAATGCTAAAAATATAGAATTTGTAACTCTTTCTTTTGATGATTTAAGAGAAAAAATCCAGTCTAAATTTGATTTTAAAATTTCTCTCAAAACACCTTACAAATTATGTGACTATAGGGTTGCTTACGGGCTCATTTTTGAAGAAGAATTAAAAGAGTATGATTACTGGGGATTTTGTGATACAGATGTCTTACTTGGTGATATTTATCAATTTCTGGGAAAGCATAGCTTTTTTGAGAATGATTATGCTCGATATGGTCTTTTTGGGCACCTACAAATATTTAAAAATTCACAAGAGGTTAACTATATATTTATGTCTGGCCAAGGTTCAAACTATCGATTGGATTATCAAAATGTCTTCACTAATGAGCAAACTTTTATTTTTGATGAGGCAGACGGTATCCAAAAGATTTTTGAAAAAACTAATTTCAAACAACTGCAAGATAAATTTTTTGATGATATCGATATTAGTCATTTCTCATTTCGAGAATATGGTGAAAATGAACCTAGACGTTATTATTTTTGGTCAGAGGAAAATGGTTTGGAATCGATAAATTTAATCGATAGTGATATAGTGGTTAAGCGTCCTCTGTATGCACATTTCCAAAAGAGGATGATTAAATGTCCTGAGTTTAAATTAGTCGATTCATTTTATGTTATACCAAATCAATTAGTTATTGGAGAGAAAATTTCTAAGGAAGAACTTTTAGAAGTAACAAGAAATAAATTCTATTGGGAATATGTAAAATCAACAATATTAAAGAAATTTAAAAAAGAAAAATGGACACTAGAGTTTATTCGTCATAAATTAAGGATGAAGAGTTAATGGATAATATAGATTTGAGCATTATTGTTCCAGTATTTAATGTTGAAGGTTATTTAAAAAGAGCCCTAGATTCAATTCTTTTGCAACTGTCATCCATCACATATGAAATTCTGCTAATTGATGATGGTTCAAGTGATAAAAGTGGTGCAATTTGTGATGAGTATCAAAGTCATTTTCCGAATGTTTTTGTTAGTCACATTGAAAATAACGGAGTGGCAGAAGCTAGGAATTTAGGTATTTCTTTATCGAGGGGAAATTATTTATACTTTATGGACCCAGATGATTTCTTATCAGATGATTTCTTTGAACAAATATGCCCTAATCTTAATGGTAAATGGAATGTTCTTTGTTTTGGTTACAATGAAATTAAAGAAAACAATAACACTATTTTGTCTTGTCGTTCTCATTCTTATCAGCACCTAGGACTTCTTAAAAAGGAAGAATTTAGGAATGACTTTATAGATCTGTTCAAAACTGATATGATGTATAATGTTTGGTCGAGAATTTATAACAAAGAATTCATTCTAAAAAATAATATTAAGTTTCCTAGTAGACCAATAGGAGAAGATACTCTATTTAATTTCCAAGTTTATCAACATTTAGATAACATCCTTTTTATTGATTCGACTCTTTATAATTATATTGCTGGTAGAAGTGGCTCTGCCTTAACCGAGTTCAATCCTAGGAGAATCGAGATTCAATTAGATGAACTCCAAGCTCTACAAAAATTACTTGATCAATTTCAAATTGAAGATGATACACTAATTCAGGAAATTAAGACTAAAATTGTTGTCAGTGCAGCTTTTCAAATTTCAAATTTAAGTTTGAGAGTACAAGAAAAAATAGAATTATTACAATCTTTAGTTGATAATCAAGCATTTGAAAGTATTTTTTTGGGAAATAGGAATCAAATAATTGGGTCTTACAAGATGTTATTAAGACGGAAAGATATCTCCTCATATTTACGGAGATTGTGTATTGATCTTCTTGCATCAAAAAAATTTCGTACCGTTATATTTGTCGAAAAATTAAAAATGAATCCAATCTTACGTAAGATTGTTTTTAAATAGATACGGTTATTTTATTAAGAGTAAAAAGGTATTATGTTAAAAATTAAGTTTGAGAACCTGTTGGTTATTCTGGTATTGTCCCTAATTGTTGGGTACGATACACTTATGACAACAATGTTAAACAGAGTGATACCAAACCTTCCGGTTGTTTTATTAATCTGTTTTTCATTATTATTATGTTTTAGATTTATATATATAAAAAAATTTACTTTCTTTTATATCTTAACAGCGATTTTGCTATTATTAACTAGCTTAATTGTATTCATGCACACGGGTGGGACCAATTTTCTGCTTTATTCATTATTAATTTTGTTGTTATATAATGCCGAAATAGACGTTATCTTAAGAACATATGTTATTGTATCAGGGACGATAGTATTAGTAATTTTCTTATTCTCAAATCTAGGAGTTATTCCCAATTTACAGTTTGCCCAGATCCGCTCGTCTGGATTAGTAATTAGAAACTCCTTTGGTTTCATTTATCCAACTGATTTTGCGTCCCATTGCTTTTATTTATTTATTGCTTGGGGATATTTACTTCGTGAAAAATTTATTGTATTGAGAACGTTAGTGGGTATAAGTTTGGCATTTTTCATCATCAAGTTTTGTGACGCTAGGTTGAATGCACTTTCCATACTTGTAGCGACAATTATTTTTATTGTAATGTATCTTACTAAAGAAAGGAAATTTATAATTTATCGAATTCTACCTTATTTTGCGGCTATTTTTTCTTTGTTAATGTTTTACCTATCATATTTCTTCACATGGTCTTCTTCACTATTTGTGAGTTTAAACAACTTATTCAGTATGAGGTTGTTTTTAGGAAAAAATGCAATAAATACCTATGGCTTACATTTATTTGGAGCAACAGGGGTTAAGTTCATTGGATATGGTGGTACCACAGAATCAGTTTATAGTTACAATTATGTAGACTCTTCTTATATTCAAATGTTATTCTACTATGGGGTTGTTCCTGTCGTATTGCTGGTATTTATTTATGTGCTTGCATCAATAAAAATTTATAAACAGGGTAAGTTTTTATTTTTGGCTTTATTATCTCTTATTACAATTAATTGTATGATTGAAGCTTTTTGGATAAGACCTGGTTATAATATTTTTATATTTACACTTTTTGCTAGCCTTCTTCCAGTTCAATACAAAACAAAAAATAGAATAGAATTATCATGAAAGTACTTAAAAACTACGCCTACAATCTCTCTTATCAATTGTTGGTGATTATACTCCCAATCATTACGACCCCCTATGTGACGCGAATCTTTTCATCGGATGATCTAGGGATCTATGGTTACTTTAACTCCATCGTTACTTATTTTATTCTTTTAGCGACTTTAGGAGTTGCTAATTATGGGACTAAGGTAATCTCAGGACATCGAGAGGAAATTGGGGAAAATTTTTGGGGGATTTATTCTCTGCAAATAGGTGCTACAGCTTTTTCTCTATTCTTGTACGCCATTCTTTGTTTTTTGCTCCCTTTTATGCAAAATCCCGTCGCCTATATTCTAGGTTTAAGTCTGGTTTCGAAGGGATTAGACATTTCCTGGCTCTTTCAAGGGTTGGAGGATTTTCGAAAGATTACTGTTCGAAATATCACAGTCAAACTCCTTGGCGTCCTCTCCATCTTCCTTTTTGTCAAATCGGCAAATGATCTTGATCTCTATGTCTTTTTGCTAACCATATTTGAACTATTGGGGCAACTCAGCATGTGGTTACCTGCTCGAGAATTTATTGGCAGACCCCATGTTGATTTAGAATATGCAAAACGCCATTTTAAACCGATTATTTTATTGTTCCTACCTCAAGTTGCGATTTCTTTGTATGTTACGCTAGACCGTACCATGCTTGGGGCTTTGGCTTCTACAAAAGATGTAGGAATTTATGACCAAGCTCTAAAATTAGTAAATATCCTTCTAACCTTGGTTACGTCTTTAGGAAGTGTGATGTTGCCCCGTGTATCAAGCCTCTTGTCTTCAGGGGACCACAAGGCTGTTAACAAGATGCATGAAATGTCCTTCTTAATTTATAATTTGGTCATTTTCCCAATGATGGCAGGAATTTTAATCGTCAATGATGATTTTGTTCGATTTTTTCTGGGACAGGATTTTCAAGATGCACGTTATGCAATTGCCATCATGATTTTCCGGATGTTCTTTATCGGTTGGACTAATATTATGGGAATTCAAATCTTAATTCCTCATAACCGAAATAAAGAATTCATGATTTCAACAACAGCTCCCGCAATAATCAGTGTAGGTTTGAACTTGCTATTCCTTCCTAAACTCGGTTATATAGGAGCAGCTATTGTCTCTGTTTTAACAGAAGCGCTTGTATGGGCAATTCAATTGTTCTTTACTCGCAAATACTTAAAAGATGTTCCAATTATTGGAACAATGTTGAAAATTATTCTAGCATCAGCCATCATGTATGGTCTCTTGCTAGTTTCAAAAACAGTTATACATTTTACACCAACTATAAATGTCGCAATATTTGCAGTACTTGGTGGAATCGTTTACCTTTTTGCAATCCTATCTCTGAAAGTGATGGATGTGAAAGAATTAAAACAACTAATAAAAAAATAATGGAGTAAACTATGTACGATTATCTTATCGTTGGTGCAGGTTTATCTGGAGCAATCTTCGCACACGAAGCTACAAAACGTGGTAAAAAAGTAAAAGTGATTGACAAGCGTGATCACATCGGTGGAAATATCTACTGTGAGAATGTTGAAGGGATCAATGTTCACAAGTATGGAGCACACATTTTCCATACGTCCAACAAAAAGGTTTGGGATTATGTCAACCAATTTGCTGAATTTAACAACTATATCAATTCACCAGTGGCTAACTACAAGGGAAGCCTCTACAATCTTCCCTTCAATATGAATACCTTCTATGCTATGTGGGGGACCAAAACTCCTCAAGAAGTCAAGGACAAGATTGCTCAGCAAACGGCGGATATGAAGGATGTTGAGCCCAAGAACCTGGAAGAACAAGCGATCAAGTTGATTGGTCCAGATATCTATCAAAAGTTGATCAAAGGATACACTGAAAAACAATGGGGACGCTCTGCCACAGACCTTCCACCGTTCATCATCAAACGCCTTCCAGTTCGTTTGACCTTTGATAACAACTACTTTAACGACCGTTACCAAGGAATTCCAATCGGTGGTTACAATGTCATCATTGAAAACATGCTGGGCGATGTAGAAGTAGAGCTTGGGGTTGATTTCTTTGCCAATCGTGAAGAGTTAGAGGCGTCTGCTGATAAAGTTGTCTTTACAGGGATGATTGACCAATACTTTGACTACAAGCACGGAGAGTTAGAATACCGCAGCCTGCGTTTTGAACACGAAGTCCTAGATGAGGAAAACCATCAAGGTAACGCAGTAGTTAACTATACAGAGCGTGAGATCCCTTATACTCGTATCATTGAGCACAAACACTTCGAGTATGGTACGCAGCCTAAGACAGTCATCACCCGTGAATACCCAGCTGATTGGCAACGCGGCGATGAGCCATACTACCCCATCAATGATGAAAAAAACAATGCCATGTTTGCTAAGTACCAAGAAGAAGCAGCCAAAAATGACAAGGTCATCTTCTGTGGACGCCTAGCAGACTATAAATACTACGATATGCACGTGGTGATCGAGCGTGCCTTAGAAGTCGTAGAGAAAGAATTTAGTAAATGACAGAAGAAAAAATTGACATCGTGGTTCTTTGGGTAGATGGAAGTGACCCGGAGTTTATCCGTAAGAAACAGGCTGTTACTGGTCAGGTTTCTCCCGTAAATCATGATATTGATGGAGATCAAAGATACCGTGATTACGGGACCTTTCATTTTTGGTTTCGTATGATCGAAAAGCATGCTCCTTGGGTAAATCATATTTATTTAGTCACAAATGGGCAAAAGCCTGACTGGTTAAATTTGGATCATCCTAAATTAAAATTAGTTACGCATCAAGACTTTATGCCGAAAGCTTACCTTCCTTCCTATAATTCGTCAGCAATCGAGCTGAATATTCATCGGATTGAGGGCTTATCAGAACATTTTATCTATTTCAATGATGATATGTTCATGATAAAGGATACTCAACCTTCAGACTTCTATAAAAATGGTCAACCGAAACTTTTAGCTGTGTATGATGCTTTAGTTCCTTGGTCGTCATTTACCAAAATTTATCGCAATGATGTTGAATTGATTTATCGTCATTTTCCTCATAAGGAGGCCATGAAATCTTCACCTTGGAAGTTCTTTAACTACCGTTATGGGTTTTTCTTGACTCTGAAGAATTTGCTACTCTTTCCGTGGGGACCGACGGGATACGTGAACCAGCATTTACCTGTTCCGATGAAAAAGAGTACCTTGGCACATTTATGGGACATTGAAGGTGAAATTTTGGATAGAACATCCAGAAATCAGATTAGAGATTATGGAGTGGATGTCAATCAATACATCTGTCAACATTGGCAAATTGAAAGTAATCAGTTTTATCCGATGTCAAAGAATTTTGGTGAATATATTGATATTAATCAAGTAAGCCAACTAGATCGAATTTTTAATAATAAAAAAAGAAAATTACTGTGTGTGAATGATGATGAAAATTTCAATGAAAAAAATCTCCTATGCTTCATTGAAAAATTAGAAAAAAATTACCCTGAAAAATCATCTTTTGAGAAATGAGAAGTAAATTATGAAATACTATCTAAAAGAAGAATTTTTACATGATGCTAATGTAAAAAATGCGGGCAATAAGGCACGTAATGATGTTGAAACGGTTCTAAAAGATTTAGGATATACCCCGTTGAAGGTGTTAGTAAATAACTGGTATCAAATGAATCTCCTTCATGCTCAAATTCATAAATATAGAGTTCTACTGCAATCCTTCAAATTCTTAAAGAAAAATGATGAAATTGTCATTCAATTTCCTTTGTTGCATCATTCTATATTTCTTAGCCGTTTATTAAAATCTCTTAAAAAGAGGGGGATTCAGGTTTATTTTTTAGTTCATGATTTGGAAACACTACGCTTTGTAAATGATAAAACTCTTCCATTTAGAAGAAAGTTACGGATGAAATTAACGGAAAGTGATACATTTCATTATGTGACTGGTATCATTGCCCATAATCCTATTATGAAGTCAGTTTTGGTGGATAAAGGAGTGACGGAAGATAAGATTGTCAGTCTTGGGATTTTTGACTATTTGATTCCAAATTTCCAGGAAAAGAGTAGTCTGACAAAAGATAATCCCATTATTGTGGCTGGTAATTTGGCACATGAAAAAGCTGGCTATCTATACTCACTTCCTGCAGAACCTGCTTATAATCTTTATGGAGTTGGCTTCGATGAGAGTAGAGCACTTGAAAATGAGACCTACTTTGGTTCTTTCTTACCTGATGAACTTCCTGCAGCCTTAAAGGGTGGTTTTGGTCTGGTCTGGGATGGAGATAGTTCTGAGACCTGTAGTGGTTTTTTTGGCGAATACCTCCGTTATAACAACTCCCACAAAGCTTCACTTTATCTGGCTTCAGGCTTCCCACTTGTAGTTTGGAAACAGTCGGCCTTGTCACATTTTGTGCTTGAAAACGGCTGTGGAATTGCGGTAGACTCTTTATCTGAACTAGCTGAAAAAATCAAATCTTTATCGGATGAAGAATATCAAAAATTAGTGAGCTGTTCTCAAGAAATAGGAAAAAATATTCGAGCAGGATATTACTTAAAAACGGCATTAAAAAAATTTGATTGATTTTTTTATATTTCTACTATAGCAATTCGGTTAACTGTAATTTTCAGTATTTTTTGAAATAATGTATAATCTTTTGTGAGGTTATAATAAGGAGTATCTAGAAAGGTAGTCTATAATGAAAGGTATTATTCTCGCAGGTGGTTCGGGGACCCGTCTATATCCTTTGACTCGAGCTGCATCAAAACAGCTGATGCCGGTATATGATAAACCGATGATTTATTATCCTCTTTCAACACTGATGTTAGCTGGAATTAGAGATATTTTGATTATCTCAACTCCACAAGATTTACCCCGCTTTAAAGAACTACTCCAAGATGGTTCTGAGTTTGGGATTAGGCTTTCATACGAGGAGCAACCGAGTCCAGACGGTTTGGCACAAGCCTTTATCATTGGCGAGGAGTTTATTGGTGATGACAGTGTTGCTCTAATTTTAGGAGACAATATCTATCATGGACCTGGTCTTTCTAAGATGCTACAAAAGGCAACAAGTAAGGAGTCAGGAGCGACTGTTTTTGGCTACCATGTTAAAGATCCAGAACGGTTTGGTGTTGTTGAGTTTGATCAAGATATGAACGCTATCTCTATCGAAGAAAAACCAGAACACCCTCGCTCAAATTATGCCGTTACGGGACTCTATTTCTATGATAATGATGTAGTAGAGATTGCTAAAAGTATTAAACCAAGTTCTCGTGGTGAATTGGAAATTACAGACGTTAACAAGGCTTACCTAGAACGTGGAGCTTTGTCTGTTGAACTTTTAGGACGTGGTTTTGCATGGTTAGATACAGGGACACATGAGAGCTTATTAGAAGCTTCTCAGTATATTGAGACAGTTCAACGGATGCAAAATGTTCAGGTTGCTAACTTGGAAGAGATCGCTTATCGCATGGGTTATATCAGTCGCGAAGATGTATTGGCCCTTGCTCAACCTCTTAAGAAGAATGAATACGGGCAATATTTGCTCCGTTTAATTGGAGAATCATAATGACGAAACAATTTTTTGATAAAGAATTAGCGGTACGCGAGATTGAAACGATTCCAGGTCTGCTCGAGTTTGATATTCCAGTACATGGGGATAACCGTGGCTGGTTTAAAGAAAATTTTCAGAAAGAAAAAATGCTTCCTCTTGGTTTTCCTGAATCTTTTTTTAGAGATGGGAAATTGCAAAACAATATATCCTTCTCTCGAAAGAATGTTCTTCGTGGTTTACACGCAGAACCCTGGGATAAGTACATCTCTGTAGCAGATGGTGGGAAAGTTCTGGGCGCATGGGTTGATCTACGTGAGGGTGAAACCTTCGGAAACACCTATCAAACAGTAATTGACGCAAGTAAGGGAATCTTTGTTCCTCGAGGTGTGGCCAATGGTTTCCAAGTTTTATCAGATACAGTTTCATATAGTTATCTGGTCAATGATTACTGGGCACTAGAACTCAAATCTAAGTACGTCTTTGTAAACTATGCTGATCCAGCTCTTGGTATCGAATGGGAAAATCTTGCAGAAGCAGAGGTTTCAGAAGCAGATAAAAATCATCCATTACTTAAGGATGTGAAACCTTTGAAAAAAGAGGATTTATAAGAAGGAAAGAATATGACTGAATACAAAAATATCATAGTGACGGGTGGAGCTGGTTTTATCGGTTCCAACTTTGTCCACTATGTTTATAAACATTTTCCAGATGTTCACGTGACAGTCCTAGACAAGTTGACTTATGCTGGGAATCGCGCTAATATTGAGGATATCTTAGGGAATCGTGTTGAGTTGGTTGTGGGTGATATTGCGGATGTGGGATTGGTAGACAAGTTGGCATCTCAAGCAGATGCCATTGTGCACTATGCGGCGGAAAGCCATAATGATAATTCACTGAATGATCCATCACCATTTATTTATACTAACTTTATCGGAACATACACACTTTTGGAAGCAGCGCGTAAATATGATCTTCGTTTTCACCATGTATCAACAGATGAAGTCTATGGGGATCTCCCTTTACGCGAAGATTTACCAGGTCATGGTGAAGGTCCAGGTGAGAAATTTACTGCTGAAACAAAATACAATCCAAGTTCGCCTTACTCATCAACTAAGGCAGCTTCAGATTTGATTGTCAAAGCTTGGGTACGATCATTTGGTGTCAAGGCAACGATTTCTAACTGTTCAAATAACTACGGTCCTTACCAGCATATCGAAAAATTCATTCCTCGCCAAATTACCAACATCCTAAGTGGAATTAAGCCAAAGCTGTACGGTGAAGGTAAGAACGTTCGTGACTGGATTCATACCAATGACCATTCTTCAGGTGTTTGGACAATCTTAACAAAAGGTCAAATTGGTGAGACCTACTTGATTGGGGCTGATGGTGAGAAAAACAACAAGGAAGTTTTGGAACTTATCCTTAAGGAAATGGGACAACCTGCCGATGCCTATGATCATGTGACTGACCGTGCAGGACACGACCTGCGCTATGCAATTGATGCAAGCAAGCTCCGTGATGAGTTGGGGTGGAAACCAGAATTTACCAACTTCGAACAAGGTCTTAGAGAAACCATCCAATGGTATAAAGATAATCAAGAGTGGTGGCAGGGAGAAAAAGAGGCTGTTGAAGCCAACTATGCGAAGACACAAGAGGTTCTTGAAAAATAAAATTGAGGTCGATATCTTTTGTCTCAACCTCTATTGCTATACTGAAGAATCGAGAACTCGTTGAAAGGAAGCAAAATGATATTAATTACAGGGGCAAATGGCCAATTAGGAACTGAACTTCGCTATTTATTGGATGAACGTAATGAAGAATACGTTGCTGTAGATGTGGCTGAGATGGACATTACCAATGCAGAGATAGTTGAGAAAGTTTTTGAAGAAGTTAAACCGACTTTAGTCTATCACTGTGCAGCCTACACAGCTGTTGATGCTGCAGAGGATGAAGGAAAAGAATTGGATTTTGCCATCAATGTTACAGGGACAGAAAATGTTGCTAAAACATCCGAAAAGTACGGTGCGACTCTTGTCTATATTTCTACTGACTATGTCTTTGATGGTAAGAAGCCAGTCGAACAAGAGTGGGAAGTAGATGACAAACCAGATCCGCAAACTGAATACGGTCGTACTAAGCGCATGGGTGAGGAGCTTGTAGAAAAACACGTTTCAAACTTCTATATTATCCGTACTGCCTGGGTTTTTGGAAATTACGGCAAAAACTTCGTCTTCACGATGCAAAACCTAGCAAAAACCCATAACACCTTGACAGTTGTAAATGATCAACATGGTCGACCAACCTGGACGCGTACCTTGGCCGAGTTTATGACTTTCCTAGCTGAGAATCGCAAGGAATTTGGTTATTATCATTTGTCAAATGATGCGACGGAAGATACAACTTGGTATGATTTTGCAATTGAGATTTTGAAGGATACAGATGTCGAAGTTAAGCCAGTAGATTCGAGCCAATTCCCTGCTAAGGCTAAACGTCCGCTAAACTCAACAATGAGTCTGGTCAAAGCCAAAGCAACAGGATTTGTCATTCCAACTTGGAAAGATGCCTTAAAAGAATTTTATAAACAAGAAGTGAGGAAATGAATAATAAATACTTAGGAGCTAGTTTTTAGCTTCTTTTTGTTTGTAAAAAATAAAAGTGAATTACTTATGAACTGGAATTAATAGTTGTGTGTAGAACTAAAAATCAAAACTAGCTGTAAAGCTGAATAGGATATTTATACAATTAAGTGAAAATTCTTTGTAAATGTTACGGATTTTCAGGATAACTTTCTGTATTTTTGATAACTTTTCACTATTTTTATGGTTAAAAATAGCATAAAAATCTAGTTATCCGCATAAAAACTGGACTTATCACACTTTATCAAGGTCAAAACCACTCAATTTACTACTAATTTACTACTTATGAATGTGCTTTGATACGACGATTTATCCTTGAAAAGTGAAGATATAAAGATACTTCCAATAAAATTTGAATATTTAATAGGTAGACACTTCAAAAAATGAGGTGTCTATTTTTTTACCCGATTTTGAAAGGAAGTGAACTTATGAAAACAAAAAATCAAGAATCAAAAGGTCGTTCCCCACTCTTTAAGACCATCAAACATTCATTCAGCCAATAAAAAAGAAAGGATAGGTAAAAATATGGAACTTAAATTTGTGATTCCCAACATGGAAAAAACATTCGGCAATTTAGAATTTGCTGGCGAGGATAAAGTCGTTCAGCGAAGAATCAACGGACGGCTAACTGTCTTATCAAGAAGCTATAATCTCTATTCTGATGTTCAAAGAGCAGATGATATTGTGGTGGTGCTTCCTGCTGAAGCTGGCGAAAAACATTTCGGCTTTGAGGAACGTGTGAAGTTAGTCAATCCACGTATTACCGCAGAGGGCTACAAAATCGGCACTCGTGGTTTTACAAATTACCTTTTACATGCTGACGACATGATAAAAGAATAAAGAAAGAGAGGAAAAATGATGAGATTAGCAAATGGCATTGTATTAGATAAAGACACGACTTTTGGAGAATTGAAATTCTCTGCTCTACGTCGTGAAGTGAGAATCCAAAATGAAGACGGGTCGGTTTCAGATGAAATCAAGGAACGTACCTATGACTTAAAATCCAAAGGACAAGGACGCATGATTCAAGTAAGTATTCCTGCCAGCGTGCCTTTGAAAGAGTTTGATTATAACGCACGGGTGGAACTTATCAATCCCATTGCGGACACCGTTGCTACTGCCACCTATCAAGGAGCAGATGTTGACTGGTATATCAAGGCAGACGATATTGTGCTGACAAAGGATTCTAGTTCATTCAAAGCTCAACCACAAGCAAAGAAAGAACCGACACAAGACAAATAGTCGCTAGGTAGAAAGGAGACTTTTTCGCATGAAACAGCGTGGTAAAAGGATTCGCCCATCTGGTAAAGATTTAGTCTTTCATTTTACGATAGCGTCACTCCTGCCTGTTTTCCTGCTGGTTGTCGGACTGTTTCATGTGAAGACAATCCAGCAGATCAACTGGCAGGATTTTAACCTATCACAAGCAGATAAGATTGACATTCCCTATTTAATTATCAGTTTCAGTGTCGCAATTCTTATCTGCTTGCTGGTAGCGTTTGTATTCAAACGGGTTCGCTATGATACGGTTAAACAACTTTACCACCGTCAAAAACTGGCAAAGATGATACTTGAAAACAAGTGGTATGAATCTGAACAGGTCAAAACAGAGGGTTTCTTTAAAGATAGTGCTGGTCGTACAAAGGAAAAGATAACCTACTTCCCTAAAATGTATTATCGACTTAAAAATGGCTTGATACAGATACGGGTGGAAATCACGCTGGGAAAATATCAAGACCAACTCTTACACTTGGAAAAGAAATTAGAGAGTGGCTTGTACTGTGAGCTGACGGATAAAGAGTTAAAGGATTCCTATGTGGAATATACTTTGCTCTATGACACCATAGCCAGTCGTATTTCTATTGATGAAGTAGAAGCTAAAGATGGTAAACTTCGCTTAATGAAAAACGTATGGTGGGAATATGATAAGCTCCCTCATATGTTGATTGCTGGTGGTACAGGTGGCGGTAAAACTTACTTTATACTGACACTGATTGAAGCCTTGCTTCATACAGATTCAAAACTGTATATTCTTGACCCGAAAAATGCTGATCTTGCGGACTTAGGTTCTGTGATGGCAAATGTCTACTATAGAAAAGAAGACTTGCTTTCTTGCATTGAAACATTCTATGAAGAAATGATGAAACGTAGTGAGGAAATGAAGCAGATGAAGAACTATAAGACTGGCAAAAATTATGCTTACTTAGGTCTCCCGGCACACTTCTTAATCTTTGATGAATACGTCGCTTTCATGGAAATGCTGGGAACAAAAGAAAACACCGCAGTTATGAATAAGCTGAAACAGATTGTCATGTTAGGTCGTCAAGCTGGCTTCTTTCTAATACTGGCTTGTCAACGTCCAGACGCAAAATATTTAGGCGACGGAATCCGTGATCAGTTTAATTTCAGAGTGGCTTTAGGTCGTATGTCTGAAATGGGCTATGGCATGATGTTTGGCAGTGACGTACAAAAGGATTTCTTCTTAAAGCGAATCAAAGGTCGTGGCTATGTTGATGTAGGAACAAGTGTCATATCAGAGTTTTATACTCCCCTTGTACCAAAAGGATATGATTTCTTGGAGGAAATTAAAAAGTTATCCAACAGCAGACAGTCCACGCAGGCGACGTGCGAAGCGGAAGTCGCAGGTGTGGACTGATCTTGCTGGCTGGTGTGGCAATAGCCACGCCAGCACTTAACCCCCCGTATCTAACAGGGGGGTACAAATCGACAGGAAACAGTCAAAAAAACATTAGAAAATCCTTTGGTTACAAGGGATTTACAAAATTTCAGCGTATGTCAAATGGGCTTTAAAAGTTGACATACGCCTTTTTGATTGGAGGGATTTTTACTGAATGAACAAACTTGGTTACAGCATTTAAAAGAAAAACGCTTGGCTTATGGACTATCTCAAAACCGTTTAGCTGTTGCGACTGGTATTACAAGGCAGTATCTAAGCGATATTGAAACAGGAAAAGTCAAGCTATCAGAGGATTTACAGCAGTCCCTTTGGGAAGCTCTGGAACGCTTCAATCCCGACGCTCCCCTTGAAATGCTGTTTGATTATGTAAGAATTCGCTTTCCGACAACAGACGTACAGCAGGTGGTCGAAAACATCTTACAACTGAAACTGTCCTATTTTCTTCATGAGGACTATGGTTTCTATTCTTATTCAGAGCATTATGCTTTAGGCGACATATTCGTCCTTTGCTCCCATGAACTGGACAAAGGAGTTCTGGTGGAATTGAAAGGTCGTGGGTGCAGACAATTTGAAAGCTATCTTCTGGCACAACAAAGAAGCTGGTATGAGTTCTTTATGGACGTTTTGGTGGCTGGCGGTGTGATGAAACGCCTTGACCTTGCCATTAACGATAAGACAGGGATTTTAAATATCCCTGTACTCACTGAAAAGTGCCAACAGGAAGAATGTATCTCCGTCTTCCGCAGTTTTAAAAGCTATCGCAGTGGCGAACTGGTACGCAAAGAGGAAAAGGAATGTATGGGAAACACCCTCTATATCGGTTCATTACAAAGTGAAGTTTATTTCTGTATCTATGAAAAGGACTACGAGCAGTACAAGAAAAATGATATTCCCATTGAAGACGCAGAAGTAAAAAACCGTTTTGAGATTCGATTGAAAAATGAGCGTGCCTATTATGCAGTCCGTGATTTACTCGTCTATGACAATCCAGAGCATACCGCCTTTAAAATTATCAATCGGTATATCCGTTTTGTAGATAAAGACGATTCCAAACCTCGTTCTGATTGGAAACTGAATGAAGAATGGGCTTGGTTTATTGGGAACAATCGTGAACGATTAAAACTAACCACAAAACCAGAGCCTTACTCCTTCCAAAGGACGCTGAACTGGCTATCTCATCAAGTTGCCCCGACCTTAAAGGTTGCGATTAAACTTGATGAAATCAACCAGACGCAGGTTGTAAAAGACATTCTCGACCATGCGAAACTGACAGACCGACACAAGCAGATT
This sequence comes from Streptococcus sp. HMSC34B10, assembly GCF_001839505.1. NCBI lineage: Bacteria > Bacillati > Bacillota > Bacilli > Lactobacillales > Streptococcaceae > Streptococcus > Streptococcus sp. HMSC34B10. The sequence goes on from NZ_KV841551.1 coordinate 161,011, forward strand.
TTGAAGCAACAGTCAGTAAAAGAACAGGACGTGATAACAACAAAAAAATAACTCAAATACAAATTCATTGAATATAGAGAGGAGAACATTTTTATGAATTTTGGACAAAACCTTTATAACTGGTTTCTATCAAACGCTCAATCACTGGTGCTTTTAGCAATCGTTGTGATTGGCTTGTATCTTGGCTTCAAGCGTGAGTTTAGCAAACTGATTGGCTTTTTAATTATTGCGATTATTGCGGTTGGCTTAGTCTTCAACGCTGCTGGAGTAAAAGACATTTTACTAGAGCTATTCAATCGCATTATTGGTGCTTAAATAAAACCGTTCTTTTGTGGAATATAAGTGGTTTTCTTATGTTCCGCAAAGGAATGGTACACCAAACGAAGTGCGGTAGGGATTTTTGAATCTCTACAAAGAAAGGACGTGAATATATGGACGATATGCAAGTCTATATTGCGAATTTAGGCAAATACAATGAGGGTGAATTGGTCGGTGCGTGGTTTACCTTTCCCATTGACTTTGAGGAAGTCAAAGAGAAAATCGGCTTGAATGATGAATATGAGGAATACGCCATTCATGACTACGAGTTACCCTTTACGGTTGACGAATACACTTCCATTGGCGAACTCAATCGACTATGGGAAATGGTATCGGAATTACCCGAAGAATTACAATCGGAGCTATCTGCTCTGCTCACTCATTTTTCAAGCATTGAAGAACTAAGCGAACATCAAGAGGATATTATCATTCATTCCGATTGTGATGATATGTATGACGTGGCACGCTACTACATTGAAGAAACGGGTGCTTTAGGCGAAGTACCAGCTAGTCTTCAAAACTATATTGATTATCAAGCCTATGGTCGGGATTTAGACCTTTCAGGAACGTTTATCTCAACCAATCATGGGATTTTTGAAATCGTCTATTAAATCTGTCGGTACATTACTACTGGCAGATTTTCTATTTTACGGGGTGGCTCAATCAGCTACCCCTATTTTTTATGAAAGGATTGATTACATGAAGAAAATACGAAGCTATACCAGTATCTGGTCTGTGGAAAAGGTACTGTATTCTATCAATGATTTTAGACTTCCGTTTCCCATAACCTTTACGCAAATGACATGGTTTGTCGTGTCACTCTTTGCAGTGATGATACTTGGCAACTTGCCCCCTCTTTCCATGATAGAGGGAGCATTTCTCAAATACTTTGGGATTCCTGTGGCTTTCACATGGTTTATGTCTACAAAAACTTTTGATGGTAAAAAGCCTTATGGATTTTTGAAGTCTGTCATTGCTTATGCACTGCGACCAAAGCTGACCTATGCAGGAAAAAAAGTAACGCTTGGCAGAAACCAGCCACAAGAAGCCATTACAGCAGTTAGGAGTGAATTTTATGGCATATCCAATTAAATACATTGAAAACAATCTCGTCTGGAATAAAGACGGGGAATGTTATGCTTACTATGAGCTTGTTCCTTACAATTACTCATTTCTAAGTCCAGAACAGAAAATACAAGTGCATGATTCTTTCAGACAGCTTATCGCACAAAATCGTGATGGCAAAATTCATGCTTTACAAATCAGTACAGAATCCAGCATACGTTCTGCACAAGAGCGTTCCAAAAATGAAGTCACTGGCAAGCTCAAAGCGGTTGCCTATGACAAAATCGACCAACAGACAGACGCTTTAATATCCATGATTGGCGAAAATCAAGTGAACTACCGTTTCTTTATCGGCTTTAAGTTGCTTCTCAACGATCAGGAGTTTTCTATGAAAAGTCTTACCGTTGAAGCAAAAAATGCTTTGTCTGATTTTGTCTATGATGTGAACCATAAGCTGATGGGCGATTTTGTTAGTATGAGTAATGATGAAATCCTGCGTTTTCAGAAGATGGAAAAGCTCTTAGAAAATAAAATCTCTCGTCGTTTCAAAATCCGCAGGTTAGATAAGGACGACTTCGGCTATCTGATTGAACACCTTTACGGACAGACAGGCACTGCCTATGAAGAGTATGAGTACCATCTATCAAAGAAAAAGCTGGATAATGAAACGCTGATTAAATACTATGACTTGATTAAGCCTACTCGCTGTTTGGTGGAAGAAAAACAGCGATATTTGAAAATCCAGCAGGAAGATGAAACCGTCTATGTAGCTTACTTTACCATTAACAGCATTGTCGGAGAACTGGACTTCCCGTCCTCTGAAATCTTCTACTACCAGCAACAGCAATTTACATTCCCGATTGATACGTCAATGAATGTGGAAATTGTAGCGAATCGTAAAGCCCTATCTACTGTCCGCAATAAAAAGAAAGAACTGAAAGACTTGGATAACCACGCTTGGCAAAGTGATAATGAAACCAGCTCCAATGTGGCGGAAGCTCTGGAAAGTGTGAATGAGCTGGAAACCAATTTAGACCAAAGCAAGGAATCTATGTACAAGCTGTCTTATGTGGTAAGGGTATCAGCAAATGATCTTGACGAACTCAAACGTCGTTGTAATGAAGTGAAAGATTTTTATGACGATTTAAGCGTAAAACTGGTACGACCATTTGGGGATATGCTCGGCTTACATGAAGAATTTTTACCTGCCAGCAAGCGTTATATGAATGATTATATTCAATACGTGACCTCTGATTTCCTCGCTGGTTTAGGTTTTGGTGCTACTCAAATGCTGGGGGAAAATGAGGGGATTTATGTTGGCTACAGCTTAGATACTGGACGCAATGTCTATCTGAAACCTGCTCTTGCCAGTCAAGGGGTTAAGGGTTCAGTAACCAATGCGTTAGCGTCGGCTTTTGTTGGTTCGCTGGGTGGTGGTAAATCCTTTGCGAATAACCTTATCGTCTATTATGCGGTGCTTTATGGGGCACAAGCAGTGATTGTAGACCCAAAAGCAGAACGTGGCAGATGGAAAGAAACCTTGCCAGAGATTTCCCATGAAATCAATATCGTCACTCTGACTTCTGATGAGAAAAACAAAGGCTTACTTGACCCTTATGTGATTATGAAAAATCCCAAAGATTCTGAATCACTGGCTATTGATATTCTGACATTCCTTACGGGGATTTCCTCTCGTGATGGGGAACGCTTCCCAATCCTTAGAAAAGCCATTCGTGCAGTAACCAATAGTGAAGTACGAGGGTTGATGAAAGTGATTGAGGAATTACGGGTTGAGAATACGCCACTAAGTACCAGTATAGCCGACCATATCGAAAGTTTTACAGACTATGACTTTGCACATTTATTATTCAGTAATGGTTATGTGGAGCAGTCTATCAGCTTAGAAAAACAACTGAACATTATACAGGTTGCGGACTTGGTACTTCCCGACAAGGAAACTTCCTTTGAGGAATATACCACTATGGAGCTTTTATCCGTTGCTATGCTGATTGTCATTAGTACCTTTGCTTTAGACTTTATCCATACAGACCGAAGCATTTTCAAGATTGTAGATTTAGACGAAGCATGGAGCTTTTTACAGGTAGCACAAGGAAAAACACTATCTATGAAGCTGGTTCGGGCTGGTCGTGCTATGAACGCTGGGGTATATTTCGTGACCCAAAATACAGACGACCTCTTAGATGAAAAACTGAAAAATAACCTCGGCTTAAAATTTGCATTTCGTTCCACTGACCTTAACGAGATTAAAAAGACCTTAGCCTTTTTTGGTGTAGACCCAGAGGACGAAAACAATCAGAAGCGATTGCGTGATTTGGAAAACGGGCAATGCCTTATCAGTGATTTATATGGTCGTGTCGGTGTGATACAGTTCCACCCTGTATTTGAAGAACTGCTCCATGCCTTTGATACCAGACCACCTGTGCGAAAAGAGGTGTAAATGTGAAACCATCAATAGTAAACAGAATAAAATCAAACTGGACGCTGAAACGTCTAGGTAAAGTGGCAATGACAGTGGCTTTCACACTTGTGATTGCCATTTTTCTTTTAGCCATGCTGGGAACGGTGGTTCAAGCTGCGGGCTTGGTAGATGATACGGTCAATGTGGCAAATGAATACAGCCGATACCCACTTGAAAACTATCAACTGGATTTTTATGTGGATAATAGCTGGGGCTGGCTTCCGTGGAACTGGTCGGACGGGATTGGAAAACAGGTCATGTATGGACTATATGCCATTACCAATTTTATTTGGACAATCAGTTTGTATGTTTCCAATGCGACAGGTTACTTAGTACAGGAAGCCTATTCCTTAGACTTCATTTCCGCTACAGCAGATTCCATTGGTAAGAATATGCAGACCTTAGCTGGTGTGAGTGCAAACGGATTTTCAACAGAGGGTTTCTATGTTGGATTCCTCTTACTCTTGATTTTGGTTCTTGGGGTTTATGTTGCCTATACGGGACTGATAAAGAGAGAAACCACAAAGGCAATTCATGCCATTATGAATTTTGTGCTGGTGTTTATCCTATCGGCTTCCTTTATTGCCTACGCTCCCGACTACATTAAAAAAATCAATGACTTTTCATCAGACATCAGTAATGCCAGTTTATCACTTGGCACGAAGATTGTCATGCCCCATTCCGATAGTCAAGGCAAGGACAGCGTGGACTTAATCAGAGATAGCCTGTTTTCCATACAGGTTCAGCAACCGTGGCTACTGCTTCAATACAACAGTTCAGACATTGAAAGTATCGGTATTGACCGTGTGGAAAGCCTGCTCTCCACCAGCCCAGATTCCAACAATGGCGAAGACAGAGAAAAAATTGTTGCGGAAGAAATTGAAGACAGAAGCAATACCAATCTAACCATTACAAAGACCATTAACCGTTTAGGTACAGTCTTCTTCCTATTTGTCTTCAATATTGGGATTTCCATATTTGTATTCCTATTAACAGGAATCATGATTTTCTCGCAGGTACTTTTTATCATCTATGCTATGTTTCTGCCTGTGAGCTTTATTTTAAGCATGATTCCATCATTTGATGGTATGTCAAAACGAGCCATAACAAAGCTCTTTAATACCATTTTGACACGAGCTGGAATCACATTGATTATTACGACAGCATTTAGTATTTCAACCATGCTCTATACCTTATCGGCTGGTTATCCGTTCTTTTTGATTGCTTTTCTACAGATTGTGACCTTTGCAGGAATCTACTTCAAGCTGGGCGATTTAATGAGTATGTTTTCTCTACAGAGTAACGATTCTCAAAGTGTGGGAAGTCGTGTGATGAGAAAACCTCGTATGCTTATGCACGCTCACATGCACCGTCTACAGCGGAAACTTGGACGTTCCATGACTACTCTAGGGGCTGGGTCTGCCATTGTTACAGGTAAAAAAGGACAGTCGGGTTCGGGGAGTTCTGCAAGGACACAAGCAGATCACTCCCGACCAGACGGAAAGGAAAAATCAACACTTGGAAAACGTATCGGTCAAACCATCGGTACAGTAGCTGATACCAAAGACAGAATGGTAGACACTGCTAGTGGTTTGAAAGAACAGGTTAAAGATTTGCCGACCAATGCAAGATATGCAGTATATCAAGGAAAATCCAAAGTAAAAGAGAATGTCCGTGATTTAACCAGTAGTATTTCTCAAACCAAAGCGGACAGAGCCAGTGGACGCAAGGAACAGCAGGAACAAAGGCGAAAAACCATTGCGAAGCGTCGCTCTGAAATGGAACAGGTCAAACAGAAAAAACAGCCTGCTTCTTCTGTTCATGAAAGACCGACTACAAGACAAGAACAATATCATGATGAACAGACCTCAAAACAGTCTAATATTCAGACTTCATATAAGGAATCTCAACAAGCCAAACAAGAGCGTCCAGCAGTTAAGTCCGATTTTTCAAGTCCAAAAGTGGAACGCCAAGGCAATACCGTTCAAGAAAAAACCGTTCAAAAGCCAGCAACTTCAACCACTACAGCAGATAGAACTTCACAACGTCCAATCACAAAAGAACGTCCGTCTACTGTTCAAAGAGTACCACTACAAAATACAAGAAGTAGACCACCAATCAAAACCGCCACCATTAAGAAAGTCGGTAAGAAACCATGAAGTTGAAAACTTTAGTGATTGGTGGTTCTGGATTATTCTTGATGGTCTTCTCACTGCTTCTGTTTGTTGCCATTTTATTTTCAGATGAACAGGACAGCGGAATTTCCAATATTCATTATGGAGGTGTGAATGTTTCCGCAGAAGTGCTGGCTCATAAGCCTATGGTAGAAAAATATGCCAAAGAATATGGCGTTGAAGAATATGTCAACATACTTCTTGCGATTATACAGGTGGAATCGGGCGGTACTGCGGAAGATGTTATGCAGTCCTCGGAATCCCTCGGTCTTCCACCTAATTCATTGAGTACAGAAGAATCCATTAAGCAAGGTGTGAAGTATTTCAGTGAATTATTAGCCAGTAGCGAAAGGCTCAGTGTAGATTTAGAATCGGTTATCCAGTCCTACAATTATGGTGGTGGTTTCTTAGGGTATGTGGCTAATCGTGGAAATAAATATACCTTTGAACTGGCTCAAAGTTTCTCAAAAGAGTATTCAGGTGGCGAAAAAGTGTCTTACCCCAATCCCATAGCCATACCTATCAATGGGGGCTGGCGATACAACTATGGCAATATGTTTTATGTGCAACTGGTAACGCAGTATCTTGTCACAACAGAGTTTGATGATGATACGGTACAAGCCATCATGGACGAAGCACTGAAATATGAGGGCTGGCGATACGTTTACGGTGGAGCTTCCCCGACTACTTCTTTTGATTGTAGCGGATTGACACAATGGACGTATGGAAAAGCTGGAATTAACTTACCACGAACCGCACAACAGCAATATGATGTGACCCAGCATATCCCACTATCGGAAGCACAAGCTGGCGATTTGGTTTTCTTTCATTCTACCTATAACGCTGGCTCTTATATTACTCATGTTGGGATATACCTTGGCAATAACCGTATGTTTCATGCAGGCGACCCAATCGGTTATGCCGACTTAACAAGCCCCTACTGGCAACAGCATTTAGTGGAAGCAGGACGAATCAAACAATGAGAAAGGAAGATTTAATGATGAAATTTAGAAAAAATCAGAATAAAGAAAAACAGATACCAAAGGAAAAGAAACCTCGTGTCTATAAGGTCAATCCTCATAAAAAGGTTGTGATTGCCTTGTGGGTACTTTTAGGGCTTAGTTTCAGCTTTGCGATATTCAAGCACTTTACAGCTATAGATACTCATACTATTCACGAAACAACTATCATAGAAAAGGAATACGTTGATACTCATCATGTAGAAAATTTTGTAGAGAACTTTGCGAAAGTCTACTATTCATGGGAGCAATCCGATAAGTCCATTGATAATCGAATGGAAAGTCTAAAAGGCTATCTGACAGATGAACTTCAAGCTCTCAATGTTGATACAGTACGCAAAGATATTCCTGTATCGTCTTCTGTAAGAGGATTTCAGATATGGACGGTAGAGCCAACTGGCGACAATGAGTTTAATGTAACCTACAGTGTAGACCAGCTCATTACAGAGGGAGAAAATACAAAGACCGTCCACTCTGCTTATATAGTGAGTGTCTATGTAGATGGTTCTGGAAATATGGTACTGGTTAAGAATCCGACCATTACCAACATACCTAAGAAATCAAGTTATAAACCAAAAGCCATTGAAAGTGAGGGGACGGTTGATTCCATTACAACCAATGAAATCAATGAGTTTTTAACGACGTTCTTCAAGCTCTATCCTACAGCGACAGCCAGTGAACTTTCCTACTATGTGAATGACGGGATATTAAAACCAATCGGAAAAGAGTACATCTTTCAAGAACTGGTAAATCCTATTCACAATCGTAAGGATAATCAAGTCACGGTATCGCTGACAGTGGAGTATATCGACCAGCAGACCAAAGCAACGCAGGTATCTCAATTTGATTTGGTACTTGAAAAGAACGGGAGTAATTGGAAGATTGTAAAATAACAAATATTGGTACATGATTACAGATACTTTGTAATCATGTACTCTTTTTGATAAAAAATTGGAGATTCCTTTACAAATATGCTCTTACGTGCTATTATTTAAGTGACTATTTAAAAGGAGTTAATAAATATGCGGCAAGGTATTCTTAAATAAACTGTCAATTTGATAGCGGGAACAAATAATTAGATGTCCTTTTTTAGGAGGGCTTAGTTTTTTGTACCCAGTTTAAGAATACCTTTATCATGTGATTCTAAAGTATCCAGAGAATATCTGTATGCTTTGTATACCTATGGTTATGCATAAAAATCCCAGTGATAAAAGTATTTATCACTGGGATTTTTATGCCCTTTTGGGTTTTTGAATGGAGGAAAATCACATGAAAATTATTAATATTGGAGTTTTAGCTCATGTTGATGCAGGAAAAACTACCTTAACAGAAAGCTTATTATATAACAGTGGAGCGATTACAGAATTAGGAAGCGTGGACAAAGGTACAACGAGGACGGATAATACGCTTTTAGAACGTCAGAGAGGAATTACAATTCAGACAGGAATAACCTCTTTTCAGTGGGAAAATACGAAGGTGAACATCATAGACACGCCAGGACATATGGATTTCTTAGCAGAAGTATATCGTTCATTATCAGTTTTAGATGGGGCAATTCTACTGATTTCTGCAAAAGATGGCGTACAAGCACAAACTCGTATATTATTTCATGCACTTAGGAAAATGGGGATTCCCACAATCTTTTTTATCAATAAGATTGACCAAAATGGAATTGATTTATCAACGGTTTATCAGGATATTAAAGAGAAACTTTCTGCCGAAATTGTAATCAAACAGAAGGTAGAACTGTATCCTAATATGTGTGTGACGAACTTTACCGAATCTGAACAATGGGATACGGTAATAGAGGGAAACGATGACCTTTTAGAGAAATATATGTCCGGTAAATCATTAGAAGCATTGGAACTCGAACAAGAGGAAAGCATAAGATTTCATAATTGTTCCCTGTTCCCTGTTTATCACGGAAGTGCAAAAAACAATATAGGGATTGATAACCTTATAGAAGTGATTACGAATAAATTTTATTCATCAACACATCGAGGTCCGTCTGAACTTTGCGGAAATGTTTTCAAAATTGAATATACAAAAAAAAGACAACGTCTTGCATATATACGCCTTTATAGTGGAGTACTACATTTACGAGATTCGGTTAGAGTATCAGAAAAAGAAAAAATAAAAGTTACAGAAATGTATACTTCAATAAATGGTGAATTATGTAAGATTGATAGAGCTTATTCTGGAGAAATTGTTATTTTGCAAAATGAGTTTTTGAAGTTAAATAGTGTTCTTGGAGATACAAAACTATTGCCACAGAGAAAAAAGATTGAAAATCCGCACCCTCTACTACAAACAACTGTTGAACCGAGTAAACCTGAACAGAGAGAAATGTTGCTTGATGCCCTTTTGGAAATCTCAGATAGTGATCCGCTTCTACGATATTACGTGGATTCTACGACACATGAAATTATACTTTCTTTCTTAGGGAAAGTACAAATGGAAGTGATTAGTGCACTGTTGCAAGAAAAGTATCATGTGGAGATAGAACTAAAAGAGCCTACAGTCATTTATATGGAGAGACCGTTAAAAAATGCAGAATATACCATTCACATCGAAGTGCCGCCAAATCCTTTCTGGGCTTCCATTGGTTTATCTGTATCACCGCTTCCGTTGGGAAGTGGAATGCAGTATGAGAGCTCGGTTTCTCTTGGATACTTAAATCAATCATTTCAAAATGCAGTTATGGAAGGGATACGCTATGGTTGCGAACAAGGATTATATGGTTGGAATGTGACGGATTGTAAAATCTGTTTTAAGTATGGCTTATACTATAGCCCTGTTAGTACCCCAGCAGATTTTCGGATGCTTGCTCCTATTGTATTGGAACAAGTCTTAAAAAAAGCTGGAACAGAATTGTTAGAGCCATATCTTAGTTTTAAAATTTATGCGCCACAGGAATATCTTTCACGAGCATACAACGATGCTCCTAAATATTGTGCGAACATCGTAGACACTCAATTGAAAAATAATGAGGTCATTCTTAGTGGAGAAATCCCTGCTCGGTGTATTCAAGAATATCGTAGTGATTTAACTTTCTTTACAAATGGACGTAGTGTTTGTTTAACAGAGTTAAAAGGGTACCATGTTACTACCGGTGAACCTGTTTGCCAGCCCCGTCGTCCAAATAGTCGGATAGATAAAGTACGATATATGTTCAATAAAATAACTTAGTGTATTTTATGTTGTTATATAAATATGGTTTCTTGTTAAATAAGATGAAATATTTTTTAATAAAGATTTGAATTAAAGTGTAAAGGAGGAGATAGTTATTATAAACTACAAGTGGATATTGTGTCCTGTATGTGGAAATAAAACACGATTAAAGATAAGGGAAGATACTGAATTAAAAAAATTCCCCCTCTATTGTCCGAAATGCAGACAAGAAAATTTAATTGAAATAAAGCAGTTCAAAGTAACTGTGATTACAGAGCCAGACGCAAAGACGCAGAGCCGATAAAATGAGATTAATACAATCTCATTTTATCGGCTCTTTCCGTTATGTATGGATTCTTTTAATTAGTCTTCGATGTTTCTTGCTTCGTTGATACCGCTGGCTAAAGATTCCATTAAGGATAGTTCTTTGTCTGTAAAGCTATCCATGTATTTCTCTATCTGTAATCGTCGGGTGCTTTTTACCAAGTTATTAGCAGGTAAGAAAAATTCATCAACGGAAACATGAAGTAACGATACAAGGTCATAAAGAACTTGTATGCTGGGGTGTTGCCCTTTATTTTCAATATTAGTTAAGTACCGTGGGTCAATTTCAATCAATGCTCCCACTTGTTCACGAGTTAAACCTCGTTTCAATCGAGCTTCTTTAATGGCTAAACCAAAGGCTCTAAAATCATATTTATCTTCTTTTTTACGCATAGTAGACCACCTCTATACATTTTATTGTTCCTACTGAATTAAAAACAGGTATAGAAAAACGTGTTATATGGTTTATAGGTTTATATTTAATAAAAAGCACTACTAAACGCCAATAAAAAAAACCGTTATATGGTAGTGCTATTTACGCTGTTAAAATATTGTATATTACTTCCAAATGGCGGTTTGTTGGAGGTCAACGTCGCCATGAAGTACATCATATACAATAAATTTCCTTACATTGGGTTCTTGTCAAAAAAAGTCGTCTATCTGCAATAGATAAGTACGTCCACCAATGTGGTTTTATAAATCATATAGATAGAATAACAGAAGCATGTAAACAGAGAAATAAATCTGTTTATATGCTTTTTTGGCTATTCAGAACTTTTTTACAAAGTTTATTTATCAGTAATGCAACAAATCCCCCTTTCACATTGGGACTAAGAGTGAAAGGAGATAAACGAGCAAGGCTCACTTCCTTTCCTAGACAGAAAGGGGGTGAGAAACATGAAACCATCTTCTTTTCAGACCACAATAGAAAATCAGTTTGACTATATCTGTAAACGTGCTATGGAAGACGAGCGAAAGAATTATATGCTTTATCTTTCAAGGATTGCAAAGCGTGAGGTGTCCTTTTCGGATGTTGGCGATTATCTTGTTAGCCAGTTTGCGACAACAGATAACTATTCAACTGACTTTCAGATTTTTACACTCAATGGGTTATCAGTAGGCGTTGAAAATGATTTGTTGAGTGAAGCATTACGTGAGTTGCCAGACAAGAAACGTGAAATTCTACTGCTGTTTTACTTTATGGACATGAGCGATTCAGAAATTGCAGACCTGTTGAAATTGAACCGTTCTACTGTCTATCGGCATAGAACCAGTGGACTAGCCTTAATTAAAAAGTTTATGGAGGAATTTGAAGAATGAAAACACAATATCCTATGATTCCCTTTCCTCTCATTGTAAAGGCAACAGATGGCGATACCGAAGCGATTAACCAGATTCTACATCATTACAGAGGGTACATAACGAAGCGTTCCCTACGACTTATGAAAGATGAATATGGCAATCAAAGTATGGTCGTTGATGAAGTCTTACGTGGAAGAATGGAAACCAGACTGATTACAAAGATTTTGTCATTTGAAATTAAGTAATATCCTCTCTCCTTTCGTGGAAGCGTGCTAAACCATTCCACGCTTCCCGAACAGGGAGGTTTGTTATTCCACCAAAGCATATTGAGCTTTCAATGTGTTTTGATAGGCTAACGAGCCATTGTTCTTTGAAAACTGAATAAAAGTAATCGAATACGTTTCGATAAGAAAAGAGCCAACGGAACTAACCGCCATGACCTATCTTATAAAGATAGCGAGCGATTCATGTTAGTGATCCGAGAAGCAATCTTTAGCAGGATTGCCTGCAACGACATTCTTATCGTGATAATGATACTCCCATACAGTCAATAGTCCGAGCGTGATAAAACCGTCGCAGGCAATGAGTATGGCTACATGAGAACCATGCAGGGGTGGAACTCCCGTGAGCTTTGCTAAAGCTGTTCGATTGCTGGTAAAACAACTTTTATGAAATCCAAATAAGTGATTTGGAAAGGAGGATTTTATGAAGCAGACTGACATTCCTATTTGGGAACGTTATACCCTAACCATTGAAGAAGCGTCAAAATATTTTCGTATTGGCGAAAACAAGCTACGACGCTTGGCAGAGGAAAATAAAAATGCAAATTGGCTGATTATGAATGGCAATCGTATTCAGATTAAACGAAAACAATTTGAAAAAATTATAGATACATTGGACGCAATCTAGCGTCGCCAAAGGGTCTTGTATATGATAAAATAGTATTAAGTCGTATCAAGGCTCTTTCCATAAAGGAAAGGAGCAAATGCCATGTCAGAAAAAAGACGTGACAATAAAGGTCGAATCTTAAAGACTGGAGAGAGCCAACGAAAAGACGGAAGATACTTATACAAATATATAGATTCATTTGGAGAACCGCAATTTGTTTACTCGTGGAAACTTGTGGCTACAGACCGAGTACCAGCAGGAAAGCGTGATTGTATCTCACTTAGAGAGAAAATCGCAGAGTTACAGAAAGACATTCATGATGGTATTGATGTTGTAGGAAAGAAAATGACACTCTGCCAGCTTTACGCAAAACAGAACGCTCAAAGACCAAAGGTTAGAAAAAACACTGAAACTGGACGCAAATATCTTATGGATATTTTGAAGAAAGACAAGTTAGGTGTAAGAAGTATTGACAGTATTAAGCCATCAGACGCTAAAGAATGGGCTATTAGAATGAGTGAAAATGGTTATGCTTATCAAACCATCAATAACTACAAACGTTCTTTAAAGGCTTCATTCTATATTGCTATACAAGATGATTGTGTTCGGAAGAATCCATTTGACTTTCAACTGAAAGCAGTTCTTGATGATGATACTGTCCCTAAGACCGTACTAACAGAAGAACAGGAAGAAAAACTGTTAGCCTTTGCAAAAGCTGATAAAACCTACAGCAAAAATTATGATGAAATTCTGATACTCTTAAAAACAGGTCTTCGTATTTCAGAGTTTGGTGGTTTGACACTTCCAGATTTAGATTTTGAGAATCGTCTTGTCAATATAGACCATCAGCTATTGAGAGATACTGAAATTGGGTACTACATTGAAACACCAAAGACCAAAAGTGGCGAACGTCAAGTTCCTATGGTTGAAGAAGCCTATCAAGCATTTAAGCGAGTGTTAGCGAATCGAAAGAATGATAAGCGTGTTGAGATTGATGGATATAGTGATTTCCTCTTTCTTAATAGAAAGAACTATCCAAAAGTGGCAAGTGATTACAACGGCATGATGAAAGGTCTTGTTAAGAAATACAATAAGTATAACGAGGATAAATTGCCACACATCACTCCACATAGTTTGCGACATACATTCTGTACCAACTATGCAAATGCAGGAATGAATCCAAAGGCATTACAGTACATTATGGGACATGCTAATATAGCCATGACGCTGAACTATTACGCACATGCAACATTCGATTCTGCAATGGCAGAAATGAAACGCTTGAATAAAGAGAAGCAACAGGAGCGTCTTGTTGCTTAGTAGTACAAATGAATTTACTACTTATTTACCACTTCTGACAGCTAAGACATGAGGAAATATGCAAAGAAACGTGAAGTATCTTCCTACAGTAAAAATACTCGAAAGCACATAGAATAAGGCTTTACGAGCATTTAAGAAAATATAAAAAGATAATTAGAAATTTATACTTTGTTTTAGAGAAAAATAGTGAAACCAGCACTCGAAATGGAATGATAAAATAAATTTTATGAAAAACCTTCGATAAAATCATAAAAAATTAGGCACGAATTGGATTTTTGTGATATAATATTCTGTGAATAGCTATGCCTTCTTGTAGCTGTTAAAAATCAAAGTGTGAAACTTGGAGGACAGAGAGGACGCGATGTAATGACTAGAAATGGTTTCTTTACAGGCTTAGATATCGGGACAAGCTCTATTAAAGTGTTAGTTGCTGAGCTTGTAGATGGTGAAGTAAATGTAATCGGCGTTAGCAACGCCAAAAGTAAAGGTGTCAAGGATGGAATTATCGTTGACATCGAAGCCGCAGCGACGGCTATCAAATCTGCTATTTCTCAAGCGGAAGAAAAAGCAGGAATTTCAATCAAGTCTGTAAACGTTGGGCTTCCAGCGAACTTGTTGCAGGTTGAGCCGACTCAAGGAATGATTCCTGTAACATCAGACACAAAAGAAATTACAGATCAAGACGTTGGAAATGTTGTTAAATCTGCTTTGACAAAGAGCATGACGCCAGATCGCGAAGTAATCACTTTTGTGCCAGAAGAATTTGTGGTTGACGGTTTCCAAGGTATTCGTGATCCTCGTGGTATGATGGGTGTTCGTTTGGAAATGCGTGGACTACTCTACACAGGTCCAAGAACTATTTTGCACAATCTTCGTAAGACTGTTGAACGTGTTGGAATTCAAGTTGAAAATGTGATTATTTCACCGCTTGCTATCGTTCAATCTGTTTTGAATGAAGGTGAACGTGAATTTGGAGCGACTGTTATCGATATGGGTGGTGGTCAAACAAGTGTTGCGACAATCCGTAACCAAGAGCTTCAATACACAAATGTATACCAAGAAGGTGGCGATTACGTCACAAAAGACATCTCAAAAGTTCTTAAAACTTCTAAGAAGATTGCAGAAGGCTTGAAACTCAATTATGGTGAAGCTTATCCACAACTTGCAAGCAAAGAAACATTCCAAGTTGAAGTTATTGGGGAAGTAGAACCTGTTGAAGTTACAGAAGAGTACTTGGCTCAAATCATCTCAGCTAGATTAAAACATATTTTTGAACAAATTAAACAAGATTTGGAAAGAAGACATTTGTTAGACTTGCCAGGTGGTATCGCTCTGATTGGTGGGAATGCCATTCTTCCAGGCGTTGTTGAACTTGCCCAAGAAGTGCTTGGAGTACGTGTGAAACTTTACGTGCCAAACCAAGTAGGTATCCGCAATCCTGCATTTGCGCATGTGATTAGTTTGTCTGAATATGCTGGAAGCCTTACAGAAGTTAATATTTTGGCTCAACAAGCAATCAGTGGAGATCAAATTTTACGTCAACAACCAATTGACTTTAGGACTCCAAGTCAGGAGAAACCTGCAGCTTCTCAACGTTCAGTATTTGGGACGACATCAACTGATTCAGTTGAACCAACTTATGCTGTTGACTCAACACTTCCAAATCAATCAGAAGAAAAACCAAAATTGACTGAACGATTCCGTAGCTTAATCGGAAGCATGTTTGATGAATAGGATAGAGGAATAAAATATGACATTTTCATTTGATACAGCAGCAGCACAAGGTGCAGTAATTAAAGTAATTGGTGTCGGTGGTGGTGGAGGAAACGCCATCAACCGCATGGTTGACGAAGGTGTTTCAGGTGTTGAATTCATCGCGGCCAACACAGATGTACAGGCCTTGAGCAGTACAAAAGCTGAAACAGTTATCCAACTTGGTCCAAAATTAACTCGTGGACTTGGTGCTGGAGGACAGCCTGAAGTTGGTCGTAAGGCTGCTGAAGAAAGCGAAGAAGTAATTACTGAAGCTATCAGTGGTGCAGATATGGTCTTCATCACTGCTGGTATGGGTGGTGGTTCTGGTACAGGTGCTGCACCAGTTATCGCTCGTATTGCAAAAGGTCTAGGCGCTTTGACTGTCGGTGTAGTGACACGCCCATTCGGTTTCGAAGGAAGCAAACGTGGTCAATTCGCAGTCGAAGGGATCAACGAACTTCGCGAACACGTTGATACTCTCTTGATTATTTCAAACAATAACTTGTTAGAAATCGTTGATAAGAAGACTCCGCTTCTTGAAGCTTTGTCTGAAGCAGATAATGTTCTTCGTCAAGGTGTTCAAGGAATTACAGATTTGATTACAAATCCTGGTTTGATCAACTTAGACTTTGCAGACGTGAAGACAGTAATGGCAAACAAAGGAAATGCTCTTATGGGTATCGGTATCGGTAGTGGAGAAGAGCGCGTTATTGAAGCAGCTCGTAAAGCTATCTACTCACCACTTCTTGAAACAACAATCGATGGAGCAGAAGATGTCATTGTTAACGTAACTGGTGGTTTGGATATGACTTTGATTGAAGCGGAAGAAGCTTCAGAAATCGTAAACCAAGCTGCTGGCCATGGTGTAAATATCTGGCTCGGTACTTCAATCGACGAATCAATGAAAGATGAAATCCGTGTGACTGTTGTTGCAACTGGAGTTCGTCAAGATGCAGTCGAAAAAGTGGTAGCACCACAACCAAGACAAGCGTCATTCCGTGAACCAGTAAGAACTGGTCACACTCATGCTTATGACCGCAATTTTGATTTAGCAGAGACAGCTGAGCTTCCAACTCCTTCACAACGTCAAACTGAAGCACCAAAAGCATCTGCTTTTGGTGATTGGGACTTAAGACGTGACTCAATTGTTCGTCAAGGGGAATCAGTCGTATCTCCAGTTGAACGTTTTGAAACACCAAGTTCTGACGATGATGAGTTGGAAACACCACCATTTTTTAAAAACCGTTAATTAATTGAGATGGATTTAAAAGAAAATACGAATCAAGTGTTTCAACAGGTTACCAAAGCAATTCAAGAAACCGGCCGTGAAGATGGTTCGGTTTCTGTAATTGCTGTAACAAAATATGTTGATATTGCAACTGCGGCTAATTTGATTGACCAAGGAGTCAAGCACATCGGTGAAAATCGTGTCGACAAATTTCTTGAAAAGTATCATGCTTTAAGTGATAAAAATATTACTTGGCATTTGATTGGTAGTTTACAAAGAAGAAAAGTGAAGGATATTATTCCGTATGTTGATTATTTTCACGCTTTAGATTCTTTGAAATTAGCTCAAGAAATTCAAAAACGCGCCAATCGTAAGGTTAAATGTTTTTTGCAGGTCAATATTTCTGGAGAGGAAAGCAAGCACGGTTTTTCAAAAGAAGAATTATTGACAGTCTTACAAGATCTGTCTAGCTTAGATCAAATAGAGTATGTTGGTCTCATGACCATGGCTCCGTTTGACGCTCAAACAGAAGAGTTGCAAAAAATCTTTAAAGAAACGCAAGAGTTGCAACAATATATTCGTGAACAAGAACTCCCCAATATGCCAATGACAGAATTAAGTATGGGAATGAGTCGTGATTTTAAAGAAGCGATTCAGTGTGGCTCAACTTTTGTTCGAATTGGTACAGCATTTTTTAAATAGGAAATAGTCATGTCATTAAAAGATAAATTTGATAAATTTATAGATTACTTTATAGAAGATGGAGATGAAACTAGTTCAGCTATTGTAGCTGCACAACCTGAACGTTCCCTAGCTTCAGTTCCTTCTAGAAGAGATTTGCCACAAAAGGAAACTCAAGAATCTTCTTCAGTTGATGCAAAAGAGAAAAACATTACAAAACTTCATGCTCGTCAGCAACAATTAGCTATTGAAAGTCATCGTAGTACCGAAAAAGTAACAATTGATGTTCGTTACCCACGCCGTTACGAAGATGCAACAGATATTGTTGATATGTTAGCTGGCAATGAAAGTATCTTGATTGACTTCCAATATATGACTGAAGTTCAAGCGCGTCGTTGTTTAGATTACTTGGATGGAGCTCGTCATGTTCTTGCTGGTGAGTTGCGAAAAGTTGCAAATACAATGTATCTTTTGACACCGGTTGGTGTAGTGGTTAACATTGAAGACATTCGCTTGCCAGAAGAAAGTTCAAGCGAAGAGTTCGATTTTGACATGAAGAGAAATAGAGTACGTTAATGTTTCTAATAATTCGTTTTATCCAAAATGCTACAGATATCTATTCGATGATACTTGTAGCTTTTGCTCTATTATCATGGTTTCCAAATGCTTATAACACCCAGTTAGGTAAGTTTTTAGAGACTTTGTGTAAACCTATTCTTGAACCTCTGAAACGCCTGCCCCTTCAAATTGCAGGTTTGGATTTCTCGGTTTGGATAGCTCTAATTCTCTTGCGCATGATAAGTCGCTATCTCATCAATTTGTTGGTTGTCTTATGAGTAAAGATCTTTACCAACATTTTGCAACTGAGGATATTCCTTTTATTGATAAGAGCCTAGAATGGATGAGGCAAGTAGAAGAACATTACGCACCAATCCTAACTCCTTTTATAAACCCTCATCAAGTTTATATCTTGGAAACACTTGGGAATAATAGAGAAATAAAGACTTTCTCTAGTACCAGTTATGTACCTTCGGAATACGCAAGGGTTCTTCTAGCGCCAGATTATTTCGCACCGAGTTTAGAAAATTTTGAAATGGCCTTGCTTGAAATTGAGTATTCCAGCAAGTTTCAACAACTAACCCATTCAAAAATTCTGGGTACGGTTCTCAATCGATTGGGTATTGATCGTAAATTATTCGGTGATATACTTGTTACGGAACAAAAAGCTCAGATTATAGTGGATCAAAGGTTTACTACCTTGTTCCAGGATGGTATTCAAAAAATTTCCAAGTTGCCTGTAAGTTTAGTAGAACGTTCTTTTTCAGATATTATAAAATCGAAAGATGGCTATCAAGAAAGAGAGGTCTTGGTTTCAAGCCTTCGCTTGGATAGTTTTTTATCAAGCATCTTGAAATTATCTCGTTCGCAAACTTCAAATCTAGTTGAAAAGAAGTTGGTTCAAGTCAATTATCATCTAGTTGAAAAATTAGACTATCAAGTAAAAGTTGGTGATTTGATAAGTGTCAGACGCTTTGGTCGCATTATCTTGCTCAAAGAAAATGGTCAAACCAAGAAAGATAAGAAAAAATTAACAATCCAGCAACTATTAAGTAAGTGAGGAAAAATATGCCAATTACATCGTTAGAAATTAAGGATAAAACCTTTGGTGTCCAATTTAGAGGTTTTAATCGTGAAGAAGTTGATGAATTTTTAGATATTGTTGTCCGTGATTATGAAGATTTGGTTCGTAGTAATCATGAAAAAGATCAACATATTAAAAATTTAGAAGAACGACTAAATTATTTTGATGAAATCAAAGATTCATTAAGCCAGTCTGTTTTGATCGCTCAAGACACAGCTGAGCGTGTAAAACAAGCAGCGAATGATAGTTCTCACAACATTATTCAACAAGCTGAACAAGATGCACAACGTTTGCTTGATGAAGCCAAGTACAAAGCAAATGAAATTTTGCGACAAGCAACAGATAATGCTAAGAAAGTCGCTGTTGAAACTGAAGAGTTGAAGAATAAGAGTCGTGTCTTCCACCAACGTTTAAAATCAACTATTGAAAGCCAATTGGCTATTGTTGATTCATCTGAGTGGGAAGAGATTTTACGTCCAACTGCAACTTATCTTCAAACAAGTGATGAAGCATTCAAGGAAGTTGTCGAAGAAGTTTTGGGTGAAGCAGCATCTTCATATCATGAAGAAGAACCAATTGACATGACTCGTCAATTTTCACCAGAAGAAGTTGCAGAACTTCAAGCACGTATTGAAGCAGCTAACAAGGAATTGTCAGAAGCTGTTGCTGAGAAACCAACTGATGTTGAAGTACAGCCAGCTACTGAGGCTCCTGTTGAGACAAAGCATGACGAAGAATCTCAAGACGATGCTAACACTCAACAAGAGTCAGTTCAAATTTTATAAGATTTTAGTTAGAGAACAGGAATTTATCAAATATATTTCTAGCGAGTAGGAAATGGTGAAAGCCCTACAATCCCTATTGGTAAATTTATCCTCTCATAGTATCAAGCCTGAAATGAGTAAGACTTGACGTTCCCCACGTTACGGGAGAAGAGGGAAAAAGACTGGGTCTTTTTCCGAACAAAGGTGGTACCACGATTTTCGTCCTTTTAGGGAGTCGTGGTTTTTATTTGTCAATTTACATTAAAGGAGTACTAATGAAACTTAAAGAAACTCTCAATCTTGGGAAAACAGACTTTCCAATGCGTGCCGGTCTTCCAACTAAAGAGCCAGTTTGGCAAAAAGAGTGGGAAAAAGCTAAACTTTACCAACGTCGTCAAGAATTAAATGAAGGAAAACCGCATTTTACACTTCATGATGGCCCTCCATACGCAAACGGAAATATCCACGTAGGACATGCTATGAACAAGATTTCAAAAGATATCATTGTTCGTTCTAAGTCTATGTCAGGATTTTACGCACCTTATATCCCTGGTTGGGATACCCATGGATTACCAATCGAACAAGTCTTGGCGAAACAAGGGGTTAAACGGAAAGAAATTGAACGCTCTGAATACCTTAAAATGTGTCGGGAGTACGCTCTTTCTCAAGTCGATAAACAAAGAGAAGACTTTAAACGCTTGGGTGTTTCAGGGGATTGGGACCATCCATATGTAACTTTAACCCCTGATTATGAAGCGGCCCAAATTCGTGTCTTTGGACAAATGGCCAACAAAGGCTATATCTATCGTGGTGCGAAACCTGTATACTGGTCTTGGTCTTCTGAATCTGCTCTTGCTGAAGCGGAAATTGAATACCATGATTTGGTTTCCACTTCTCTTTACTATGGGAATAAGGTCAAGAACGGGAAAGGTATTTTAGATACAGATACTTATATCGTAGTTTGGACAACCACTCCATTTACCATCACAGCTTCTCGCGGTTTGACAGTAGGTGCTGACTTTGATTATGTTGTCGTGAAACCTGCTGGTTCTGATCGTAAATATGTAGTGGCTTCTGAATTATTGCCAAGCTTGTCTGAAAAATTTAGTTGGGATCATCCAGAAGTTCTTGCGACATACCAAGGGAAAGAATTGAACCATATCGTAACCGAACACCCATGGGATGCAGCAGTTGACGAATTGGTGATCCTTGGAGACCACGTCACCCTTGATTCAGGTACTGGTATTGTCCATACAGCGCCTGGTTTTGGTGAGGATGACTATAACGTCGGTGTGGCCAACGGTTTGGAAGTTGCTGTAACAGTCAATGAACGTGGTATTATGATGGAGAATGCTGGGCCTGACTTTGCAGGTCAATTCTATGATAAGGTTGTTCCAACAGTTATTGAAAAACTAGGTAGCCTCCTTCTTGCCAAAGAAGAAATATCTCACTCTTACCCATTTGACTGGCGTACTAAAAAACCAATTATCTGGCGTGCAGTTCCACAGTGGTTTGCCTCTGTTTCAAAATTCCGTCAAGAAATTTTGGATGAAATTGAAAAAGTGAAATTCCATTCAGAATGGGGGAAAGTTCGTCTCTACAATATGATTCGTGACCGTGGTGACTGGGTCATCTCTCGTCAACGTGCTTGGGGAGTTCCTCTTCCAATCTTCTACGCAGAAGACGGAACACCAATCATGACAGCTGAAACCATCGAGCATGTAGCGCAACTCTTTGAAGAACATGGTTCCCTCATCTGGTGGGAACGTGATGCCAAAGACCTCTTGCCAGAAGGATTTACCCATCCAGGTTCACCAAATGGCGAGTTCAAGAAAGAAACAGACATCATGGACGTTTGGTTTGACTCAGGTTCATCATGGAATGGTGTCATCGTGAATCGCCCTGAATTGACTTATCCAGCGGATCTCTATCTTGAAGGTTCAGACCAATACCGTGGTTGGTTTAACTCATCTTTGATCACTTCTGTTGCCAACCATGGCGTAGCGCCTTACAAGCAAATCTTGTCTCAAGGTTTTGCCTTGGATGGTAAAGGTGAGAAGATGTCTAAATCTCTTGGAAATACCATTGCTCCAAGTGATGTTGAAAAGCAATTTGGTGCGGAAATTTTGCGTCTTTGGGTTACTAGTGTTGATTCAACAAACGATGTCCGTATTTCCATGGATATCTTGAGCCAAGTTTCTGAAACCTACCGGAAGATTCGAAATACCCTTCGTTTCTTGATTGCCAATACTTCTGACTTTAATCCAGCGGAGGATACAGTCGCTTATGATGAGCTTCGTTCAGTGGATAAATACATGACGATTCGCTTTAACCAGCTTGTTAAGACCATTCGTGATGCTTACGAAAACTTTGAATTCTTGACTATCTACAAGGCTCTTGTGAACTTTATCAATGTGGACTTGTCAGCCTTCTACCTTGATTTTGCTAAAGATGTAGTCTATATCGAGAGTGCGAAATCTCTAGAACGCCGTCAAATGCAAACAGTTTTCTATGATATTTTGGTGAAGATTACTAAACTCTTGACACCAATCCTTCCTCACACTGCAGAAGAAATCTGGTCTTATCTTGAGTTTGAAACAGAAGAATTTGTTCAATTGTCAGAATTACCAGAAGCTCAAACATTTGCGAATCAAGAGGAAATCTTGGACACATGGTCAGCCTTCATGACCTTCCGTGGACAAGCTCAAAAAGCCTTGGAAGAAGCGCGTAATGAAAAAGTCATCGGTAAATCACTAGAAGCTCACTTGACAGTTTATCCAAATGAAGTGGTGAAAACACTTCTAGGGGCTGTTGATAGCAATGTGGCTCAACTCTTGATTGTTTCTGAGTTGACCATCGCAGAAGGACCAGCTCCAGAAGGTGCAGTGACCTTTGAAGATGTAGCCTTCACGGTTGAACGTGCGGCTGGTGAAGTTTGTGACCGTTGCCGTCGCATCGATCCAACTACAACAGAACGTAGCTATCACGCAACCATCTGTGACCACTGTGCAAGTATCGTAGAAGAAAACTTTGCCCAAGCTGTTGCAGAAGGATTTGAAGCAAAATAATTTAACAAAAATACAGGAGAATTTCCTGTATTTTTTTAAAAAATCAGAATTTTATTAAAAATATGGTATAATATACCTTATTAACAAAAAGGAGACGTTTATGAAGACAAAAACACTTGCACAAGTCGATGGAATTATCGGTATTATTGTAGGGGCTATTTTAGCTTTCTTACCCATTTTAATAGTTTTTCTTGCAGCTATTGCTGAGGATGAAGATTTTGCGGGAATTGTAGTGGGGGTTATTTTACTTGTTTTCACATTAGTAAAAATTGCAACTCTCATTCTTGGAATCCTCTCTCTTGTTTATTATAAAGATGACAAACGTATTTCATTAGCACCATCGATTTTGTTTATTGTTGGTTCTGGAGTTGCTTTGATTCCATTCTTTGGATGGATTGGTGGAATTGTCCTTATCATTGGTGGGGCTTTGTACCTAGCAAGCTTGAAACAATTCAAAATTGAAGGATAAATTATTTTTAAGGGAAGAGTCGAAGAGCTCTTCTCTTTTCCGTTGATTTTAACTAGCTTTTTTGTGAAAAATTGTGTAAAATAGAATAGAAAAACGGGGACAACCTCGAAGAATTAAAGGAGATCCATCAAATGGTAAAATTGGTTTTTGCTCGCCACGGTGAGTCTGAATGGAACAAAGCTAACCTTTTCACTGGTTGGGCTGATGTTGATTTGTCTGAAAAAGGTACACAACAAGCTATTGATGCTGGTAAATTGATCAAAGAAGCTGGTATCGAATTTAATCAAGCATACACTTCAGTATTAAAACGTGCAATCAAAACAACGAACTTGGCTCTTGAAGCATCTGATCAACTCTGGGTTCCAGTTGAAAAATCATGGCGCTTGAACGAACGTCACTACGGTGGTTTGACTGGCAAAAACAAAGCTGAAGCTGCTCAACAATTTGGTGATGAACAAGTTCACATCTGGCGTCGTTCATACGATGTATTGCCTCCAGCTATGGCTCATGATGACGAACACTCAGCACACACAGACCGTCGTTATGCTTCACTTGACGACTCAGTCATTCCAGATGCTGAAAACTTGAAAGTTACCTTGGAACGTGCGCTTCCATTCTGGGAAGATAAAATCGCTCCAGCTCTTAAAGATGGTAAAAACGTATTCGTAGGAGCACACGGTAACTCAATCCGTGCCCTTGTAAAACATATCAAACATTTGTCAGACGACGAAATCATGGATGTGGAAATTCCTAACTTCCCACCATTGGTATTCGAATTTGACGAAAAGTTGAATGTTGTAAAAGAATACTACCTCGGAAAATAATGTAAAATAGAGTCTAGAATTATTCCTAGACTTTTTTTATTTTCAAAATAGGATAAGTGCGTAGTGTAATTTAACTTGTCAAAGGCAAGGATAATTGGTATAATATATAAGATGGAGGAGCTATGGCACTTAAAAAAGCAAGCTTGGCCTGTGAGATTTGTGGTTTAAGAAACTACTCGATTAAAATTAGTAGTAATCCAAAACTGACTCGCTTAGAAGTAAATAAATTTTGTAAACATTGTGGTAAATACACAACACACCGAGAAACGAGATAGGAGAAAATAATGAGTTTTATTAAGGATATCTTTACACTTTTAAAAGATACAACTTGGCCAACTCGGAAAGAAAGTTGGGTAGATTTTAAATCTATCATGGAATATACGGCTTTCTTTGTTGTTTTAATTTATATATTTGACCAATTAATTGTTAGTGGATTGATTCGATTCATCAATATTTTTTAAGATAGAATAAATACGCTGAAAGAAGTTTACCATTAAGAAAGGAAAAAAGATGGATAGTTTTGATAAGGGATGGTTTGTCCTCCAAACATATTCAGGTTATGAAAATAAAGTAAAAGAAAATCTTTTGCAACGAGCACAAACATACAATATGTTAGATAATATCTTACGTGTGGAAATCCCAACGCAAACTGTACAAGTTGAAAAAAACGGGAAGAGAAAAGAAGTTGAAGAAAACCGTTTTCCTGGTTATGTTCTTGTAGAAATGGTCATGACTGATGAAGCTTGGTTTGTAGTGCGTAACGCACCAAACGTTACAGGATTTGTTGGGTCACACGGCAATAGATCGAAACCAACTCCGCTCTTAGAACAAGAAATTAGAGATATCTTGGTGTCAATGGGACAAACTGTTCAAGAGTTTGACATCAATGTTGAAGTTGGTCAAACAGTCCGCATTATCGATGGCGCTTTTACCGATTACACAGGGAAAATCACTGAAATCGATAATAACAAGGTGAAAATGACTATTTCTATGTTTGGCAACGATACAGTAGCGGAAGTAAACCTAAATCAAATCGCTGAATTATAATTGCACAAATATCTTTAAGCTACTAGATATTAATCAATGGTTGTAAACTGATAAATTTATCAGTTTACATTTTTCCCAAACCAGTTGACAAGATTCTAAAAGTGGGTATAATAGAAAGAGCCTAAAAGCTCAAGGTCCGTTGGTCAAGGGGTTAAGACACCGCCTTTTCACGGCGGTAACACGGGTTCGAATCCCGTACGGACTATGGGTGTATTGCGGTTAAGTTAATGGGAATAAAAAAGTTAAAAAAACCTGTTGACAGGGAAAGATGACTGTGATATACTAATATAGTTGTCGCTCAAG
>NZ_KV841552.1:0-12478 GCF_001839505.1 Streptococcus sp. HMSC34B10
TTTTACCTGTCTACTTGACAGGGGGCATATCATTCTGGGGTGCTTTTTTGAATATAAATTACTCTTCAGATTTCCTTTTTAATTTGGGAATTTTCTTACCATCAAGTTTAGGAATACCATTGTTCTCAATCTTGGGAAGGTTATTTAGTTCATCAATAGTAGGTACCTTCTGGTATACCTTGGCAGGCCTATAGAGTAGAGCGAACGAAAAGCACAAGGCAATAATAGTCACAATAGCTGCTATGTTCCGTTTACTCGCTTCTAAAGAGGATACCTCGAATCCTCTCGTACTGAGAGCTTCCCACTCAGGATGCTCTGCTTCAATCGCTTTTTTCTCTTCCCAAAGTGGAACGAGTAAAAAATGATTGAATGGCACAACTGTAGCCATTGCTGTAGCGAGTAGTGGAATGAATCTATTGGAATTTATGATCAGTACAATGTCTAGTATAGAAAATAAGACGAATAGAACTATTACTAATACTAGTCGAATCTTATATTCTTTTTTTAGTCGAAGGTATTCTTCTTGGGACATCTGACATATTACCTCTTTTCTCAAAACTCTATACAGCTGAAAAGCATTAGTCCAGTGACTCCTGCTGTAAATCTTTGATAAACTTCACAACTTGATGATTCTCAATCTTCACATAATAGCCACCGCTATTATTAACAAGTTTATCCCCTTCATATCTATCAATCTTTACAGCATATAGTCCATTTGGTAAGGGTTGATTGTTAAAGAATTCCTTCATTCGCGATTCAAGGTCTTTAAGATAAGCATCATATAACTGATCTTTCTTGTTTTCTGGAATGTAATATCGAAATTGAAATTCTGGTATAAAAATATCGTTTTGGAAAAGCTTTTGAGCATTCATGGGATACATCCCTTGTAATGCTTGTCCATTTTTTTTATTTTCCTCCAAGATTTCATCATAAAAGTGGATATTACCAGATTTACTATTAAATTGAAAATCAATCCCTTCGTACTTCAAATCAGTCATTTTGGGATCTGTTATTGAAGTGTCTAATGTTTTCAAAAATTCACTGGTGCCTGGACTAATCTCAATTCCTAGATAGGCTAGTTCTGGAAACGTTCGATAAATTTTTTTGTTTTGTTTATAATCCACTTCCGCAT
Organism: Streptococcus sp. HMSC34B10; assembly: GCF_001839505.1. Taxonomy (NCBI): domain Bacteria; kingdom Bacillati; phylum Bacillota; class Bacilli; order Lactobacillales; family Streptococcaceae; genus Streptococcus; species Streptococcus sp. HMSC34B10. The sequence continues at coordinate 1,133 of NZ_KV841552.1, forward strand.
CTGTTTTTTTATAATTTTTATGTTCTGAAGGACGAGTATAGTATTTAAAAAAAGTCTTAGTCTGATAGGTTTTACCAGCTATATTTTCACTATACGTACCATGGATTAGATATCCTCCTATACTTGTATAGTTTTTTTCATATTTTTCTAACTCAAACTGTCCTGTAAGACCGTAGTTCTCATAAGAGCGATGCACTGCTTGCTCAAGTTCATTCCGACTTGCATGGGCAAATAGCCCCCACATTTCCATTAAAATAAGAACAGGACTAATAGCAATAAGGATACAGACCATTATTATTGCAATTTTTATATCCTTACTTCTTTTGGAATTTGGAATATTATTTCGTTTTCTTGCTAAGTTTAATATAATACCAACCACAATTGCAGATAGTAAAAGACGCATTTCACAACCTCCTTATTTCGAGTTAAATAGATATGGATAAAAACTCTACAAATTTACTCTTTTTCATTTCTTCTCTAAGCTAATAAATCTATGTCTATTATATCACAAAAAGAGAGCGTCTCCGCTCCCTTTCTTACTCTGGTAATTCTACCTTCAAGCTCATATCAGTCTGTTGTAACACTTTCTGAACAGCTGCGAGGAATGCTAGACCGTTGTCTGATGGAGAATACTGGAATGTGATATGGATAACTTTTTTGTCAAACTTATCACCATATCGCTCCACATACTGCTTGCTTTCGAGGAAGTAGATGTAGTTGTTGAGTTTTTCTTGAAGTTTCAAGAGATGTTCCTCTTCTAATGACTCAATCCATTTGTTTTCATCAATCAACAACAACTCTAGATGGTCATCTGAAACACCCATCGCATCGATACTTGTAACGTCTAGTTCAATTGGCCATACTTCTGCAATTGATTTAATTTTTCTTCTATTCTTATTTTCTTCTTTCTTTTGCTCATTAACAATATATTCTACTTTTTCTTTATCACAACTTTTGAAAAGCTCCATAGAATCAATTAAACTGCAAATATTACGGTAATAATCAACCTTTTTCTCATTAGGAAGATTATAAATGCTTTCAAGAACGATAGGTACTATGTTCTCCACATCAATGATAAAAGGTAAAACATCATATTCTTCTAATAAATCTTCTTGGTATTTGATAAATGATACAACTTGATACAAATGTATAATATCTTGTCTAGAAGCTAACTCCTTTAAAATATCCAAAATTCGATCTGGAATATCAAAATCTCCTTCTACATAAATTGGATAAAGGCTATATTCTAACAAAATATGCACATCCGTAATATCTTGATAATATGAATCACGATGACCAATTCTATACTCGGGGTCAATTCCTAAAAAAGCATCAAGTTCCCTGTGTTTTTCAATTGCTTTTTTATACCGTATAACATCCCACTCGGTATTTGTTTTTAGTCTGTATGTCTTCATTTAATTACTCCATTGGTTAATTCTAAAAAACCCTTCAACCGAAATAATTTCATTAGTGCCTGGTTTATAGACACGTGGATTTTTGATTTCATAATAGCCTTGACGTTCAATCGCAGATAGAAAAAAATCAAGAGATCATTTCCTCTCCCTTTATTATTACTCCGGCAATTCCACCTTCAGGCTCATATCCGTTGGTTGCAATACCTTCTGAACTGCTACAAGAAAGGCTAGTCCATTATCAGATGGAGAATACTGGAAGGTGATATGGATGACTTTCTTATCAAACTTATCTCCGTATCTCTCCACATATTGCTTGCTTTCGAGGAAGTGAATATAATTGTTAATTTTTTCTTGCAGAATTTCCAGATGGACTGCTTCTATCTCTTCCTGCCAGCCGACTGGATCCACCAGAAGAAGTTCTAAATGACTATCTACAACTCCAATAGCGTCAAGTTCGCTAGGTTTCAATTTTGAAGCGATGGCTTGGGTGGCAATTTGAGTAAATTCTTCAGGAGAAAATATTTTTTTGTTATCAGGTAAATCATTAAAAATTAAATCAGGGTTATTTCGTATAAAAATTTTATTTGACTCTTCTTGTGTATATTGCTTTTTAGATTTCCAAAAACCATAATCTGCATAATTCATCAACTCTTTACCAGTATGTTCTCCCGACATATAACTATCTGCAGCTTCTTTGGGGATTTCTTGAACTACTTCTGGCATGGTAATATTAAAAGTTGGATAACGCAAGAAATACTTATCACCATCTTGACAAATTTCCAACATATCTTTTTTGCTTAAATAAATTACTTTCATTAAAATCACCTTTGTTATTTGAAACCTATTTACTAATCACTTATAGGCCAGTGCCCTGTTTCAGCATAAATCATGACTTCATATGCTCCCCTAGAAGATTCAAATGCTTTATCCATCAGTTCTTTAGAAATAGGATAGGAAACCTCTGGCCCCATGGCTCCGCCAATTTCTTTAAAGAAACTGATTTCGTAATAGCCGTTTGTCTCATATACAATAAATCCATTGCCTCTATGTACAATCGTATCCGATTGATTATAATGTTCTAACTCATCTTTCTTTGGCCAACGATGATGTTCACAATAAAACATTACTTCTAAAGAATCTTTGTCTGATTTTGAAACACGTTCTGCTAATTCCTGGCTAATGGGAAAGTTAAGCACTTCTTTCCCTCTACTCCACAGAATCTGATAATCATTATTATTCTTTAATATCGTACAATTTTTGTATTGTTGAATTTCTGTTGTCATACAACACCTTTTACATTGTTTTATTATTTCTAATCATTCTATTTCTGAAACGTCTAACTATATATGAGATTATTTTATCCAAAATGTTGATTTTATCAAACGAAAAAGTCGCTCTATTGCATCATTTTCATTTATAAATTTATCTCTAATCCAAATATCTTGGCGCTCATTAATCTCATACACCATATATTGTTTAGAGTTCTCATCGTAATAGTAGCCCAAAGTAAATTGTCCTTCAAATCGTTCATTAAGCGCAATATGAAATATCCCTATCTTATCCCTTTGTTTATTAATGAAATCTACTAATTCTTGTTTTGTCATTTAAAATTCTCCACAACTCTCACATTCACTATGGTGTTTGCTATAGTTCTACTACTTTAGGTGGATTGTAGTATTTTTCCTTGAATTCCTTAAGAATCTTCTCTACCTTTTCCACCTCATAATACTTGAAAGAAGGAATTGATTTAATATTTCCAATTAATCGAGCATAATATCCACTAGTTTTTAACTCGTTAGGAAGTTTTTCTATTGTATCAAGTATAAGAGGAACTAATTTTCTTGTATCAATTTCAAAAGGAAGAGGCTTATATTCCGCCAGTATAAAATCTTGAAGCAATAAATATTCTGTAACTTGCCATATTTTCTTTTCATCAATACTTAAAGAGAACTCTTTTAATATCTCAAATGTCCTTCTCTCTATATCTTTATCACCTTCTACATATAGAGGGAATAAACAATATTCCATCAACACCTGAATATCAGTGTATTCTGTTATCATTGAGTTGCGTTGTTGAAAACGATACCTAATATCCTCTCCAAGAAATGCTTCTGCTTCTCTTCCTTCCTTCATCACCTCTAGATAATGTTTGACAAAATATTTATAATTCTCTTTATTTTTTAATTTATATGTCTGCATTTATTTACTCCATTGGTTAATTCTGCCTATTTCTAGGTATTTACTCGGTCTATTGTTGAATGATGGGATTAAAACTTTGTCTTATTATAGCATAAAATAAATACATAAAAAATAAAATGGAGAACTTAGGGGAAAAAGAAAACCACCTGAAAAACTATCAGATGGTAAACTTTTTAAACATGAACAGACTAATCAGTTTTTTAGAATATTAGTTTTGTGATAACTTCTGCAAAATTTCAGGAGAAATTGGATCGACCAGAACATACTTGGCATCCAGCATATAAATACCTTCCGTCAACGACTCTAAGAATTCCCGATAAGGAACCTCGGCTAGTTTTTCCCCATCAGCTGTCATGATAAATAGTCGTGCAACTGCAACCTTACTTCCTCGATACTGTTGCAAATATTGAGGTTCTAGCTCTGGTTGAGCCGGCAAAATTGTTCGTCCTTCACTATTTAGATAGTTGATAGGAATGATGATATCCTCACCATTTTGCTCTACTTTAAAAACTTGCTGCTCAGAGTAATAAGCATTTAGCTGTTGGGTAAAGCGCAAACGCTGGTCATAACTATTTAAGAGTTGATCATCCGGTACATGGATAATCTGCCCTAGGTAAAGTTCATTGATGTAAATAGGACGTTTCACTCCCATAACTTCTACTATTGGATGGACTTTTACTTCCTTGGTCAATTCTGAAAGAGCTGATAAGAAAATATCTGTGAAATGAAATTCTAGAATAGAATCTTTATCATACTCAACACCATCATGTTCGCACACACTTACATCTAAGAGAAGGAGCAATGTTTTCAAGAACATCAAGGCCCCAGTCCAGTCAGAAGCTGTCGCCAAATCTGGAACAGATACCTGATAGGCTTGATCATCAAAAGATAGACGGAACCCTAAACTAGACTTCTCTTTGACCCCAAACTGAACAGAATGGAAATCCGAAATAAGAGAGTCTGCAGATGGCTTTAATCCTGCATCCTTAGCGGAAACGCTGTAACATTTAAAAAGTTCTGCTTGAAGCACCTCACCAATTCTTAGTGATTGGTTGCTTTTTATTGTAAAATTAACTGATTTCATATTTTTCTCCTTCGGTCTACTGGCAAATCCTTTCTACGACGTAGAATCGTTACTTCGCTGACAGGGATTTTTCCTGATGCATACGTGATAAGACCGTACTTATCATCCATCAATTCCGCACCATCTGCTATATTGTTTTCATTTAAAAATTCTTTATCAGAAACCAATATTCGCACATAAGAATCGGGTGCTGTAAAATCATCATCTCCACGCTTGTGACCAGCCATTGCAAATTCCTGACCTTTATAAAGGACACGATCATAAACCGAATACCTTTGACTAACCTCACTATAAGAAATAAGCTTCCCATATACCCCATCTTCGACTTCATCTTCAAAATTACTATAGGGAACGTAGCCTTCTTCCAACATCGCTGGATCTTCCGAGAGCAGGATATAATCATTTATATAATTCACAAAATTAGAATATACTTTGTTTTGGTAAACTAGAAATTCTTTACGCATTTTATCCCTCCACGTATTCCATCATACCATCTTCACAACAACAAATTTTCCGTACTTACATCACTCATTTCCTGACTCAGTCTTTTCTGAATTTTCTTCTTTCTCCCGTTTCTCATTGAAATCTTTCAATGTTTTATCAATGACCCTCTTTAATTCCTCATCACTCATTCCCGGTATATGGTAAGGGTAATTCTGATCCTCCTTACTTGAAGTTTGACTTTGTGTACTTTCTTCAGTTGAAGAGGTCTCGTTCAAATCTGATGTTGTCGTCCTAGACTCTGGTTCAGAGGACGAACTACTTTTTGAATTTGGAGTATAGTTATTGTCAAATCTAGGCATATTTTTAATTTCCTCAGCAGTAGGAACTTTCGTTTTTACTTTAACAGGTCTATACAACATCGCAAAAGAGAAGAATAAGGCCAGAACTGTTCCAATAAATGGAAAGATCTTTTTATCTGATTCTGATGAGGGAACCTTGACTCCACTTGTGTTAAGGTTCTTCCATTCAGGATGTTCTTCTTCAATCGCTTTTTTCTCTTGCCAAACTGGGACAAGTAGAAAGTGATTAAAAGGCACAACTGTTCCCATAGCTGTTGCTGCAAGTGGGATAAATCTAGAAAGGTTAAAAATGAGTACTATGCTTAGTATTGCAAATATAGTAAATAGAAATATCACTAATCCTAAGCGAATTTTATATTCTTTTTTAATCTGGAGATATCGCTCTTGAGATACCTTTTCTTGATCATGATTGGGATGACTTACATTTACTGATAAGTTCTTCTTCTCTGTCAAAGTTTCATCATCAGGAAATTCTACCTTCAAGCTCATATCTGTATTTTGCAATGTCTTCTGAACAGTTGCGAGAAAGGCCAATCCATTATCAGATGGGGAATATTGGAAAGTGATATGTATGACTTTTTTGTCAAACTTATCGCCGTATCGTGCCACATACTGCTTGCTTTCGAGGAAGTAAATGTAATTATTAATTTTTTCTTGCAGAGTTTCCAGATGGACTGCTTCTATCTCTTCCTCCCAGCCAATTGGATCCACCAGAAGAAGCTCTAAATGACTCTTTACAACACCAATAGCGTCAAGTTCAGTTGGTTTGAGCTCTGAAGAAATTGCTTTTTGTAACAGTTCTTCAAATTCTTGATTGGCAAACAATCGTTTAATAGATGATGGATTTACCAAAATACGAACCGGTGAGGATCTAAAGTAATTTTGCCTAGCTACTTCTTTACTTTCCTTAGTCACCCATTCTCCAGTTTGTAAGAATAGCTCAACCTCGAAAGCATCCTGTTCTGACATTAAAGCTTTATCTACTAATTCTTTACTTAGTGGATAAGTAACTTCTCTATCTTGAAATCCTCCCGTCATCCAAGACATTGTGTAATTGCCATTTTCTTCAGTTATAATAAACCCATTTCCTTTGATTATTGTCATATTCATCCTTCTCTGCCTATTTCGATGGCGATACATAATCGTCTGGAAGATTGCCTCTCCAGTCAATCCACATTTGCTCAGCAATTGGAATTAATCTTTCAAGCTCTTCCTGAGTAAATAACTCTCTAGTTTCAGGTAAATCAATTAATGATGTAGGACTCTCTTCTATAAATCGTTTTTCACTAGCTTTCTTTTCTTCCTCCGTCGGTGGCCAACGATCGGTCTCCGCTTTAAAATCAATTTCACTTGCCGTCCTCCTGCCTAATAAATATTCGTTAAAATCAGAAGGATTAATCTCAAAGATACGACGAACTGAAGCTACTCCAAACTCTCCAAAAGTATAGTATTTCCCTTCATGTGTTCGAAAATCATATCCTTTTGGTGATTCAATCTTTTCAAAGGTATCAAACTCTTCCCATGTTATTTTAGTTAAACTCATTTTAATCGCCTCCTAATTTTCTAATTGTAAATTCTCCCCATGGAACTTCGTCAATGACTGCTTCTGGCATATTTCTTGGGAAGGTTTGCCCTCCTGGTTTCCAAAAGCCATCAAAAGCAGATTCTTCATTTCCGCTTGGAACTCTTGGGTTATGAACTGAAACAAGAACGATATTATACTAATTATGAATGCTCTTTTTCAAACCATAAAGTATATAGCGGACTGACCTTTTCAAATAATTCCTTTTCGTATTGATATCTATTCTCTTGTACTATCTCAACTATTTGACTAACTTTCTCAAATTCTTTATCTTTAATCAATTTGACAATTAATTCTGCATCCTTTTCATCAATCTTTTGCGAGGAAATATTTTTAATGATAATCTTTAAAATTTGATAAGTTACTTCATTATCATCTAATTTAGAAATCTCGGATGTTATTCTCTCTCGTTCAGTAAAAACTAGATTATATCTCCCACTTCCATCTTCTATTATAGAAATTCCTTCTGGAAAATAAGGAGGTTGTTCGGAAAAATGAATCCCAAATTCACCTAATTTTATATTTCCAATTTTTGAAACTTCGGATTCAATTTTGTTTTTTAATTTTATTAGCATTTAATTATTCCTATTTAAGTATTAAAACTTCTCAATCCCCTCTGAACTATACCCTATCAAAGTAGCCTCATATTGATCTCCTAGTCCACTAACATCATTCAGTTGAATCAACCACTCCTTAATAGTTTTTAATTTTACAATTGATACATAGAAGGTTTGAAGTATTCTGTTTGGTTGGAAAAATAGATTGTATTCATTGTCACTTGCATCTACGTAATAAATCTTGTTTAACTCTGAAGAAAAATTTATTTTTTCTTTAGTCCTAGAATCAACCGAATAAAAGTCATCCAGCTCTTCTCTATTTAAGTATTCTTTCAATATTTCGATATCCACTATATCATTTATTAAGGTCATTAGTGGGAATTCAAAATCTGTAACTCCTCTCTTAACAAAGATAGCAAAATAGAGTTGAGCCAACTCCTTGTTACGAATTTTACAGTAGTCTAAAATGTTCCCTCTTTCATTTAGTGAAATAACAAATTCGTCTTCTCTTTGTTCTAGAATATAAATAATATCCACATTATCATATATCTGCAACTTGTTATTTCTTGAAACAATTTCAATATTACCGATAAACCTTTTCAAACTACCAATATATTCATTATCAAACATTATCATTTCCTCGCACGGAGTTACATATTTTTTTAATAAGGATTAAACGTCAGCATCAAAACATTATTGTTCAATAGAATTTAAAAAATCATCAATATCTTGGCCTTCTAAACTTTTGACCTTAACTCCCTGATCTTTAAAGATTCCTAAAGGTGTTTCGACTATTTTTAAGACTTCAATGTCTTTTCGACCAATCTCTTTTGCCCATTCTAATTTGTTTATCTGCTTGAATCCCAACTCATCCTTTATTTCATTTTGGTTGGCGCTTGGTATTATTTCAAACCAATCTTTCTCAATATTCCTTCGAATCATTCCACTACTAACATAAAAAGAATGCCCCTTATATTGAATCTCATAATGAATACTGTATAGATAGTCTAGCTCTTCCATCTTGACTTTTTTGACAAAATGATCTTTAAACACTCGACCACTTATTTTAGAAACATATGCTTCAAAGCCTTCATCTTGAGATTTGCTATGTAATGTAATTTTTCTTTCACCAGCAAATTGTTCAGCTGAATATCTAATACCTTTATATACCGCGTACATATTTTATCCCCTACGAGTTCCAGTCTACAACCATCCTTTGGCTTTTAAAAACTTGTCTGGAATGCGAAGTTCAATCTCATCCATAACTCCTTTTAAGTATTTATCCCAATCTGATATCTGGCTGAATACAACCGGCACTTTAGTGATTGACACCTTCACTTCTTTCGTTAAAACAATAAAGAACTCACACTTATCATTTTCATAATCAAATTCAATCGCGAAGTAATCGTAAGCCTTAGAATCTATTTTAAAAGTTTGATGACTGGGTTCATCAACTATATCGTATATACAAAATGTTCCAATTCGCTTGGCAAAAACTCTATCCAATATATCGCAGAATTCATCCGCTAAAATATCCATTTCACTTTCAAACATTGTAATATACCTCTTCTTTTATACCATCCCTTAGCCTTTAAAAACTTGTCGGGAATATGAAGCTCGATTTCCGCCATAATTTCTTTTAAGTAGCTATCCCAATCTTTTATTTCACCAAAGCCGACCATACTTTTACCACCATTCAAAGAGGCTCCGTATCGCTCACCTACAAAAATAGAAAAGCTACAAAATCCTCTATCATAGTTGAAGAATATTAAATAATAATCATACGCAACAAACCGAATTCCAAATCGCTGATACGGTAAGTACTCAACAACATCCACAATTTTTGGCTCAGTGATACGCTCACCAAATACCCTTTTGATTTTTTCACTAGTTTCCAATGCTAGTTGAAATATTTGATTCTCTTCCATAAAAACTCCTTCTATTCTTTATAGCCATCCCTTTGCTTTTAAAAACTTGTCCGGAATCCGGAGTTCGAGCTCATCCTTGATTCCTTTTAAATAACTATCCCAATCTGTTATTTGGCTATATACAGCTGGCTCTTTAGTAAGGGATAGCTTCACTTCTTTCGATAAAACAATAAAGAATTCACAGAGATCATTTTCATAATCAAATTCAATTGCGAAAAAATCGTAAGCCTCAAAGTCTAATTTAAAAGTTTGATGACTGGTTTCATCAACATAATCGTAACCAGTAATCGTATCCACTCTTTCTCCAAATACCTTCCTTATTTGCTTTCTAGTTTCTCTTGCGAGCTCTAGCATCTTCTCTATTTCATTTAATTCCATAATATTATTCTCCTCAAAGACATCATTCTTTAAAATCTATTTGGTCAATTCTTTAATAAAACTGCTGCTTTATCTGAATCTAGAAAGTCTTTCAATATTTGCAAGGTTCGTTCGACTGACTTTCTATCACGTCCATACACTCTTTTGATACTCTTATCATCGATTATCTTAGATAAAAAGGTAATGGAAAATCTCTGTTCATCAGCTTGGGTGAACCAAATGTTAAACAAGCCACCCTCTCCAGCTTCTAATTGCCTATTTTTACCGGTTGATGATATCCCCATCGTCATATGATAACCCTTATACACGAAGGGAAAATTAAAATTTTCATCTTCTCCTTCATTAATCGTAATCGTATCAAGATTAATCGAAAAAACTCGCTCTAGCGCTTGTTTAACATTCTGATAGCCTAGACTATCTCTTATTGGTAAGTAAAGTTCACTCATTTATAGGCCTCACTTTAACAATCCTCGACGTTTTCGTTCTAAATCAATATCCAGCCATCACACCGCTAATCTTGTAACATAGCTAAAAACTCTGTAAAGCTATCAGCTACAAACTCTATAGCAGGTTCTAGCTCGTATGATTCCTCGTGGTACCAGATACAAATGCTTGGATTTTCGGGATCCTCTATATAATTTAAACAAAGAAAGTCGCCACCGAACAATGCTGCTATGGGGACCAACTCAAACCCCAAAATATCTTCATGGACAAACAAACGTTCATCCAGTTGGGACATTACAACATCAATGTCATACACGCCTAGTGGATTGTCTTTTGTGTTTTCTAATACACACAAGAATCCTTCAATCAAAAATGACCTATTTTTTAAAGAAAATAAATTTTTAGGAGGACGAAAACCATTTTTTCTCATTATAAAATTCTTATAATCGTCAGGTAATCGAACTTTCCACGCTACTTCTCTTTCCTGTAATAGCGCATCAGTTGGCAAAGGATAGATGATTGATTGATCTTGTTGGGGCATAGCTTCTTCTCCTATAGTTGCTTGTTTTTTACTTCCTCAAACCATTTTTCAAACTCTAGACGTGGAATTAATTCCTCATCCTTGTCATAGCGCCCCTCATAGCTATAGCGACTATCAAGGCTGTTTTTCTGTACATCATAAATCAACCACATCTCAGTTGGGTGTTCGCGATTGTATTCTTGGCACACATCAAGCATTTTCTGTATATCTTCAAGACCAAAGCGTTGTACTGCTACCATCATATTTTTTGAAGTGTCTACTTTTTTATTTATAATTTCATTCACTGCGTGCATTTTTGTCACAATTCCATTAATTTTATAAAAAACATCAAAAGAAAGTAATGCTTCTTCAGATATGCAATAAATGTATACTTTTTCTGACTGATTTTGGACATATTCTAGTGCTAACGAAATCA
>NZ_KV841552.1:12578-13463 GCF_001839505.1 Streptococcus sp. HMSC34B10
TTTACTTCCTCAAACCATTTTTCAAACTCTAGACTTGGAAGCAACTCTTCATCCTTGTCATAACGGCCTTCATAGCTATAGCGACTATCAAGGCTGTTTTTCTGAGCATCATAAATCAACCACATTTCAGTTGGATGCTCACGATTATATTCTTGGCAAATATCAATCATTGCCTTTACATCCTTGACACCTTCTTTCAACAAGAGAGATTGTAAACTGGTATCAATGAGTGATTTTGTAGGTAAAAAATCATTTACTAAGTGTTTATGTACAATATTTCCTTTAATCTTATAAAATAGATTAAAACTATACAAACTGTCCGCTATCGCATAGATATATATTTTATCTGCTTGATTTTGAACATATTCCATTGCTAATGAAATCATGCTAACCTGAACTTCCATAAATTTATCTTCAAATTGTGTCATTTGTAACTCCTACAATTCCTGTTCTTTTACTTCCTCAAACCATTTTTCAAACTCTAGACGTGGAATTAATTCCTCATCCTTGTCATAGCGCCCCTCATAGCTATAGCGACTATCAAGGCTGTTTTTCTGTACATCATAAATCAACCACATCTCAGTTGGGTGTTCACGATTGTACTCTTCGCACAGCTTAACCATTCTTTCTATATCTTGTGCCCCAATTCCTAATAGACTAAACTGAATTTCATCTGAACTATCTATTTTATTAGGTAGGTGATCCGAAATCTCATCTCTATCTAGATAATGATTATTAGTTTTAAAAAATACATCAAATCTATAAAAACCATACGCAACGCAATAAATAAAAATTTTATCTGCTTGATTTTGGACATATTCCATAGCTAATGAAACCATTTCAATCTGGATTTCCATAAATTTATCTTCAAATTGTGCCATTTGT
>NZ_KV841552.1:13563-14501 GCF_001839505.1 Streptococcus sp. HMSC34B10
AAATTGTGCCATTTGTAACTCCTACAATTCCTGTACTTTCACTTCCTCAAACCATTTTTCAAACTCCAGACGTGGAAGCAATTCTTCATCCTTGTCGTAACGCCCTTCATAGCTATAGCGACTTTCAAGGCTGTTTTTCTGAGCATCATAAATCAACCACATTTCAGTTGGGTGCTCACGATGATACTCTTGGCAGACATCAATCAATTTCTGTATGTCTTCAGCTCCGTATTCCAATAAATCGAATGCCATATTATCGGAATCATCTATTTTATTTGTCGCAACTTCATTAACTTTGTCCATTTCGATTACAATACCATTAATCTTATAAAAAACTTTATATGACCGCAATGCTTCTTCAGAGATGCAATAAATGTATACTTTTTCTGCTTGATTTTGGACATATTCTAGTGCTAACGAAATCATGCTAACCTGAACTTCCATAAATTTATCTTCAAATTGTGTCATGTTACTCTCCTACTCTAACTCATATAAATTCGATCTGTATTGTTTGCTCAGTCATCATGGAATCCACTTCCTCGACAAGTTTATCTATCTCGTTCTGTGTGATACGAATGTGGTTGTATGGTGGCTCCCAATTCTGTATACTTGACCTATATACAGTAAAATTTCCATCGGTCAACAATTCTCCCTTTGCTTTTAAAACATAACCATTTTCATAGTCAAATGTGATGATAGACCTTGTACCAGAAATTTTCATTTTTCTTCCTTTTCTTATATCCCTTTTAGACTAAACTTGTAGAGCATTCATAGTATTTTTTATTTGGTATTTCAGCATGATAGAACTACCTTAAAAATCAATGTTAACGTTTTCCATTATTATACCATACAAGCGCTTGATATGAGGGGCTTGCTAGTTAAAAACTAACAAAAAACACTGGTTATGATATGATACCTCTTAAGTAGACATGGTAAAT